>JAFDYG010000477.1 GCA_018267545.1 Bacteroidota bacterium | reverse complement strand
ATTGGAAGTCGAATTTTTCGAGGTTGGTGAAGTTGTAGTTGTTCGTTATTGTGATGAGGCCTTGCTTCCAGTCTTTGTCCTTGAATAGAATGTTTTGATAGACTTTTTTGACTTCGTAGATGCCGGGGTGTACGGTGCGGTCGGCTGCGATGAGGCCGTTGGCGCAGAAGTTTTCATCGTTGTGTCTGTCGCCGGAGCCGAGGTCGCCGCCGTAGGCCCAGAATTTCTTGCCGTCTGGTGTTGAAGTAAGCATGCCCTGGTCGACCCAGTCCCAGATGAAGCCGCCTTGCATGTGGGGGTTGGTGCCGATGATGTCATAGTATTCCTGGAAGTTGCCGTCGCTGTTGCCCATCGAGTGGGAATATTCGCACATGATGAAGGGCCGGGTATGGTTGGTGATGGCTGCGAAGGCTTTCATCACGGCTATTTTGGGGTACATGGGGCAGATGATGTCGGTGTTGTAGTCGTCGAATGCCTGTTCGAACTGGACGGGGCGGCCGGGGTCTTTTTGCTTGAGCGCTTTGTAGGCATCGTGAAAGACCTGGCCGTTGCCGCATTCGTTGCCCATGCTCCAAATGATAATCGAGGGATGGTTTTTATCTCTTTCGTACATGCGGTCGATGCGGTCGCGGATAGAGGGAGCCCAGAGCGGGAGGTAGGCGGGGTGGTCGATGGTATCGACGACGTCGCCGGGAGAGAGGGAGCCCATGCCGTGGATTTCGACGTTGGCTTCGTCGACGACGTAGAGGCCGAGGGAGTCGCAGAGGTCGAGCCAGAGCGGGTCGTTGGGATAGTGGGAGCTGCGGACGGCGTTGATGTTGTTTTCCTTCATCAGCTGGATGTCCTTTAGCATGAGGTCACGGGTGGGGACGTGGCCGAGGATCTGGTCGTGCTCGTGGCGGTTGACGCCGTGGACCATGATTCGTTTGCCGTTGACGAGGAGGAGACCGTTTTTAATTTGGACCCGGCGGAAGCCGATTTTTATTGCGGTAGTATCGAGCGTTTCGCCTTGGGTTGTTTTGAGGGCGATTTTTAGTGTGTAGAGAGTTGGGGTTTCGGCGGTCCATTGTTTTACGTTGGGAATGGACGCTTTTAGGGTGAGACCGCTTTGTTCGGAGCCGGTTACTTTGACGCCGTTTTCGTCATAGAGGGAGATGGATGTTTTGAGGGATTGGGCCGTTGGGTTTTGGGGCTTGATGGTTAGAGAAAGCCTTCCGGTTTTATACGAGTCGTCGAGGTCGGCGAGTGTCGCCAGGTCGAGGATGCGGGTTTTGTTTTTTGCTACGAGGAAGACGTCGCGTTCAATGCCGGTAATGCGCCAGAAATCCTGGTCTTCGAGATAGCTGCCGTCGTGCCAGCGAAAGACGCTGGCGCTAAGGGTGTTGTTTCCTTTTACGAGGAAGGGGGTGATATTAAATTCGGCGGGGGTCTTGCTGGCTTTGGAGAAGCCTACCTGTTTGCCGTTTATGTAGAGATACATGGCGCCTGTTACGGAGCCGAAATGGAGGATGATGTCTTTCTTCTGATCAAGCCAGTCGTCGGAGATCGTGAAGTGGGTTCTGTAGGTGCCTTCGGGGGCGAAGGAGTGATCGATGTGCGGCGGGTTTTTGGGAAAGGGGTAGATAATGTTGGTATAGATGGGGATGCCGAAGCCGTTTAGCTCCCAGTTCCCGGGGACGGGGATTTCGGGCCATGCTTTGTCATCGAAGCCGGGTTCGTGGTAGGCTGGGGTTTTTGGATCGGGGGTATCGGAGTAGATAAATTTCCAGCGGCCGTTTAGGGATTTATAGGAGCCGGAGGTAAAGGTCGAGTAGGTGGGTTGTTTGTTGAGATCGACGACGGAAGGGTTTTCCCATTCGGTAAAACTAAAAACGGGTTCTCCGTGTACGGAGGCTTGAATGGGATAGGATAGTTTTTGCTGCTCGTTGCTGAGGTAAGACCACCATTCTTTCGAGGAGCGGATGGCACCGGCTTTATCCCAGGCGGCTCCGCGGTAGTATACGATGGGGATATTGGGGGTGATGCTTAGCTGTGTGAGGAGCTGTCCTTTTTGGGTAAACATTCTTTCGATGGGGCTGATGAAAATGCAGCCGACACCGGTGGTTCCGTCGGAGGGTTCGGTCGGTTCCCAGTAGCTCATGATCCTTTTGTGATCGTCGAGGATGCTGGCGTCGGGTCCCTGGCGTTTGATGATGCCGACGACGGCGGGGAAGGGAGATTGTTTGTCGGAGCGATAAGTTACTTCGACGCGGTGTAGTTGGGAGCCGGCGTCGATGGTGATGGTTTTTATTACGGAGACTTTTGCGCCATTGGCGGTCCACTGGTCGTATTCGAGCTGGAAGGAAGAGCGAAGGGGGCCGTTGTCGAGAATTTTATAACGGCGGTAGTTTTTGGGATACCAGATGGAGTCCTTCGCGTAGGGGGCGATGTCGCCGGCGCCGAGGGTGTAACCTACGTGGTAGTAGTCCATGCCGTCTCCGTGGTCGACGTGGTATTCGCCGCGTTTGTAGCGTTCGTTCAGGACGAGGCGGCTGGTCCGTTTGACCCAGACGTCGGTGCCGTAGGCGTTTTCTGCTGGTGTTCCTTCGAGCGCTGCTCCGTAGGCGCGGAAGGCGATCTTGTCGTTTTCCCAGGCGAAGTCGTCCTTTCGTTCGGGGACGTAGCGGCAGAATGTTTTTGGCTGGACGGGTTCGGGGGTTCCTGTTTTTAGCTGGAGCGATAGTTTTGATTTAGGGTTTATGGAGACTTGAACCAGCAGGTTTTGGATGGTTCCGGTTCCTTTATGTTCGAATTGATAGGGTATTTGTCTGGTGCTGTTATTTGCGGTGATGATTAGCCTGGTGGTATCCAGCTGGGGCCAGGCGGCCAGGATATTTTTCCAGGAGATGGAGACGACCTCGTCTGGTCTTGCTAAAGGATCGGGGTTATATAGCTCGATCGTTGTCTGCGCATTTATAGAAAGGCAGATGGCCAGGAGCAGGATAGAGCAGCAGATAGGTCGTATCATTTTATTAAGAGATTTATTTTTCCTTTTAGGGAGGCGTTTGGATTTAAAAGGAAAGATAGGCGATATAGTTGGGGTCCCCATTCCTTTATTAGCTTCTCGTCGTCCATTTTCTTTTCTTCTACCTGGGGGGTTAGGAGGCTGGCGGGATATATTAGAGAGAGGATTTTGCGGTTGTTGGTATCGTAGAAGCCTATTTCTCCTTTGCTGTCTTCTTTTGGCAGACAGGCGGAGAGGAGGTCGATTCGGGTTTCGCCGGTTTTCTTTTGGAGAGTATATTCGTCGGAGAGGGTTAGGGTGTTTTTTGTTTGGTCGAAGAGGAAGGTTCGTTTCCATTGCTTCGCGTAGGCGGTTTCGGGGTAGGCTTTTTCGAGGTTCATGGCGATTTGGACCTTGTTGCTGGTGGTGGTTGCGGTGACGGCGGTGGCTTTGAAGGGTTTTCCGTCGGATTGCATCGTTCCGTTAATGCGGGGGCAGCTGTGCCATTGGGATTGCATGTTCCAGAGCTCGTAACGGCGGCTGCTGAAGGTTAGGGCGGTGTAGATGCCGGAGCCGGCATCGACGAGGACGGGGTGACCTTCTGCGTAGAGGATGAAGTTGCCGACGTCGTTGTGGTTGTGGCTTTCGCCGTTGTTTCCTCCCTGGGCGGCGAGGAAGAGTTTGTTCGAGCGGGCGGTGTAGACTTGTAGTGTGGGTAAGAAGGCGTAAGCGGGCTGGCCGGTGTTTTTGGGGTGGGTGGTCAGGTCCGTGTAGAGATCGGCCGTTTCGAGAAAGCCCATGAGGGAGTTGTCGGGGGGTCTGCTGTCCTGGAGGGAGAACAGGTATGCGGCGAAGCCCTGGAGGGAGTCGTCGGTAAAGAGCTGTCCGAATCGATAGACGCTGACGGGGTCGGGGATGGTGCGGGGGCCGGCGTCGGCGAAGTTGACGAAGTAGTCGCCGTCGATGTGGGTATCGATGATGTAGGAGCCCATGCTGTGGAAGAGGGGGATGGACGTCCAGTCGAGCTTGCCTGAGGATAGGCGCTTGGTGAGGTAGAGCAGCTTGACCAGCTTGCCTCCGGCGAGGCTCCAGTAGGCGGGGCCTTCGTCGCAGCCGCCGTCGGCGGGGTATTGATTGATAAAGAAGTCGGTGCTTTTAAATGTTTTTGTAAGGATATGATTTAGTTCGAGAGTGTCGGTGCTGGTGAGGAGGGCTGTTTGCAGGACGTTGGCATTAATCCAGGCGTTCCAGTTGTTGACGGATTGGCCCTTGAAGCCCATCCACCATAGATCGTCCCGATGGAGATAAGTCGACAGGATGCGTTGGTGCAGCTCGTAGCGGATTCGTTTTGTGAGGAGGGGTGAGATGGAGTCGAGCTGGTCGTGGAGCATGTATTCGATGGCGGCGATCATCAGGCCGGTCTCGGCGCTGACGAGGCCGATGATGTTCTCATTCGGGTCGGGGAGGTTGGTGCCTGCTTTTTGCAGGCCGATGATGGCGGGGATTTCCCAGGTGCTTTCTTCGAGTGTGGCCCAGAGCCCGTTGACGATGGGGTCGAGGTATTTCTTGTCGCCGGTGATCAGCTCGCCGATGACGAGCTGGCTGAGGCGGTCGCGGCGTTGGGTCTGTTTGCGTTCGAAATTGACCCGGTTGCCGGTCCTTTTGTATTCGAGGTAGGAAGATGCTGGCAGGGCCGGCCATTCGTAGGTGAGAGACTCGTCGGCTTTTTTGATCAGGGCTTGTTTTGTCGAGGAAGGAAGAAGAGCGATACGGGAGAGGTATCGCTCTTTCTGTTCCTTTTTCCATTCAGCCAAACGGGTAGGCTGTATACGGAAGCCCGAAGTTTCGAGTGTCTTTGTCAGGTAGTTTCTATCCTGTGCTTTTCCTTTTATGAGGAAGGTGAGCAAAAGGAGTAAGGGTAGATAATTTCTTTTCTTCATCATGTACGTTATTGCCAGCCGGGGTTCTGGGACAGCTTGTCGTTGAGCGCCCGCTCCTTGGTGGGTACCGGCCATAGATAATTCTTATTGGCATCGAATTTACGGAAAGAGGCGGCTTCGAGGAGCACGTATCCGTTGGATTGATTCGGGGCGGTTCCGGCGGGGTTTTCAGCGGCAAAGTATTTCCGGCCCAGGACGGCGGTGGGGATGAGCGTTTCGGCCGTTTTCCAGCGGAGGATATCCCAGTAGGCCTGACCTTCGAAGGCCAGCTCGACCGAGCGTTCCCTTCTTATTTCCGTCTGCATGTTCAGGCCGTTGGCGCTGACGAATGCGTTAGTGAGCAGGGGCAGCTTCGTCGCGTCTCCGCCGGTGGCGCGGTTACGAAGGGCGTTTACCGTCAGGGTCAGGTCGGCGTCGCTGATGGAGCCGTTCAGCTCATATTTTGCTTCGGCGTAGTTGAGCAGCACCTCGGCGTACCGCAGGATGTTGAAATTGACAAAACTGATGTTAGCCGTCCAGTCGCTGACGATCCAGTATTTTCTGAATCGATAAGTTGTACCGGCGGTGTAGGGGATTAGGCCGCCGATGGTGGGGGTAATAAGCGTGCTGTTATAGATCGACATGTTGATCCGGGGGTCCCTGTTCCGAAGCTCGGTGAGGGAGCTGGTCTGCATGCTGGAGGAATCCCATGCTGACTTGCCCTGGGGCAGGCCGTCCTTGTAGAGATACAGGTCCATCATGGCGCGGGTGGGTGCAATGTGCGCCTGGTCGAGGTAGTTCCGGCCGAAGTTGTGGGAGGCAATGTTGTTGCTTTGGTTCTGGCCGTAGAGGCGGACCATGATATTCTCCTTATTGGTCGTATAGGTATAATTCAGCTGGGGACCGACGACGGTTTGGACGGGGTTACCGTTGGCTCCGCCGTCGTACTGGAATTCGTAGTAGTAGCTGTCGGCGCCTTGTGAGGTGTAAAGGTTGTGTTTGCCTTCGGTGATGACGAGGTTGCTGGCGTCGACCGCGGCTTGGAGGTTACGGGTGGACGTGGCGATCCCGCGAAATTTGTCCCAGGTGCCTTCGAACAGCGCCACTCTCGATTTATACGCGAGGGCGGCGCTGCGGGTGATGCGTCCGTACTCAGCGGCGGTGAGAGAGCTGGGCTGGGGGCAGTTAGCTGCGGCGAAGTCCAGATCGGCGTAGATACTGTCGATTACGAGCTGGCGCGGTGAGCGGGCTGTATAGAGCAGGGTGTCGGTAGCCGTGAGCGTACGATTGATGTAGGGTACGTCGCCGAAGCGTTTGACCATTTCAAAGTAAGACATGGCTCTGAAGAAGCGGGCCTCGCCGAGGTACCGGTTGATGACGGCGGCGTCGCCGGTGACGCCGGCGGATTTCTGGAGGATGTTGTTGGCGGCGCGGATGGCTTTGTAGTAATTGGTCCATTCGTTGGACGTGGCGGGGGCGACCCAGGAGCCGTCGCCGATGCCGACGGATAGGTCGCCGAAGGTTTTGTCGGAGTAGTTATCCTGCTGAGGCGTTGGATACCCGGACGGGTCGTCCGTGCCGAGGCTGTTCAGGAACGTATAAAGATAATTACAGGCCTGGCTCAGGTCCGACGTCGTTTTCCAGAAGTTGTTATCCGAGAGCTGGGAGTCCGGGGAGAGGTCCAGCTGTTTGGTACATCCGGTCCATCCGATCAGTACGGCAGGTATGAGCCATTTAGCAATCTGAGAGAAATATGTTTTAGTCATTGTTTCCGTTTTTAGAATTCGTTGTTCATTCTTCGTTCTTCATTCGTCGTTCTTCCTCGGGGTTTTAGAAGGTGACGTTCAGGCCAGCGGCGTAGGTGCTGAAATAGGGATAGGTATACGCGGCGGCGTTGGGGCTTTCGGGGTCGAAGTATTTGTACCAGGCCTTGGTTCTTGTCCAGATATCTTGTCCGCTGAGGAAGACCCTGATCTTCTGTACCTTGACTCGTTTGAGGATTTCGGCGGGCAGGGTGTAACCCAGCTGCAGATTTTTCAACCTGATATAAGAGCCGTTTTGAACGAAGGAGCTGGAGACGTGCGTATTGGTTCCGCCGCCGTAGAGTGGTCTTGGGAAGCGAGCGTCCCGGTGGTTCTCCGTCCAGTAGTTGTCGATATAGTTGGCGAGCGGATAGCGCCAGCTTTGGATATAAGGAATAACCTCGTAGGAGTAGACGATATAGCTACGCTTGCCGGTGCCCTGGAAGAAGGCAGAGAGGTCGATGCCCTTATATTCTGCGCCGAGGGAGATACCGAAGTTGTAGCGGGGAGATGTATTGCCGAGGTAGACGAGGTCTCCGTGGTCTGCTGCGGTGCCGACTCCGCCGTTGATGACGTTATCCTTGTTGAAGTCCTGGTACTTGATGTCACCGGGGCCCTGGTTGGTCGTACCGAATTGTTTGGGGCTTGCGGTAACCTCGTCCTTGGACTGGAAGTAGCCGAGCGACTGGTAGCCGTAGATCGAGTTGATGGGCATGCCGGGGATGGCCTGGTTGAGACCTTCGGAGTAAACGACGTTGCCGAGGTATTTGGTGATCTTGTTTTTGTTATCGCTGAGGTTGATGCCTGCGTAGTATCTCACTTTACCGATCTGGTCTTTCCAGGTCAGCTCGAGGTCCCATCCTTTTGTCTCCATGGCGGCGGCGTTTGAAGTGCTGGGGGTGACGCCGAGGGTCGCGGGTAGATTGACCGAGATGAGCATATTATTGTTCACGCGTTTGTAGACGTCGAAGCTACCGCTCAGTCTTCTCTTCAGGAAGGAGAAGTCGATACCTAGGTCGGAGGTCGTTACCGTTTCCCATCCGAGCGCGTCTGAAGGCAGAGCGCCTTGATAGATATAAGTAGTAGCGGCGTTGCCGAAGGGATAGACGCCGTTGACGAGCGTGGGTATGGACATATAGTTATTCTGGTAGAGCTGTCCGAGCTGTGCGTTACCGAGCTTACCCCATGAACCGCGGAGCTTCAGCTCGCTGAGAAAGTTTACGGATTCGAAAAATTTCTCCTGGGAGATGCGCCAGGCGGCCGAGAAGGCGGGGAAGGCCTGGCTGCGGTGGCCGGGGGCCAGGCGGGAGCTGGCGTCGTTACGAACGGTTGCTTCGAAGAAATATTTGTTGTCGTAGTCGTAGTTGAAGCGTCCGAAGTAGGACCGCCATGCGTTGTCCTGCAGGTTGTCGGAAACGGCCGTGACGGGCAGCGTCGAATTGGTGGTGTAGTTGACCGTCGGGAGGCTGTTGTTGATAAGATTCGTCTGGGTTGCGTTGAGGCGGCTGTAGTTATAGTACTGGTATTGGAAGCCGCCCAGCAGACGGAAGTGGTGATTACTCAGGTCCAGGCCGTAGTCGGCGAGGAAGTTGGTCGTATAAGAGGTTTGGGTCGTTCTATATTTGTTGATCGAGTTGGAGGTATTGACGAACGAATTCTGAACGAAGGTCTGTGAGGCCTTGACATAGGAATACAGCGGAACAGTGCGGAAGAACATGTCCTGGTTGTCCTGCTCGAGGTGCGGGCTATAGGTGGCGCTGAGGTTAAGCCCTTTTACGATGCCGGAAGCCTTGAGGGTGAAAACGGCGTCGAGAACGTCCTGGCGGGTGTTGTTGTAGCCACCGTCTTTTAGCGTAGCGTAAGTATTGACGCCGGAGAGGTACTTGGTGTTGTCACCAGGGACATAGATGGGCGTTATGGGACGCAGGTTAAAGATATTGTATAGCAGGCCGTAGTCTCCTTCGAGTGTTCCGGCTGCTGCGGCTACGTCGTTTTGCGTAAAGGAGAGGCGGGAGTCGAGGGAGAAGATCTTGTTGAATTTGGTCGCCATGTTGATACGGGCGTTGTACCGCTTATTTCCATCCGGGCCGACCTTGAACATACCATTGTTGTTGATATAGCCGAGGCCGATGTAGTAGCGATTGTTTTCGTTACCGCCCGTCAGGTTGAGGTTATGCGACATGGCGCCGTAGTTATTTTTGATCGTCTGTGCGACGTAGTTCTGTTCGCCGTAGTAGAAGACGTTGAGGGGATCGTCCTTTACAAAGGTAACGTTGGGGTCGGCGAACATGGCAATCTGCGCGTCGGTATAGGGCTGAGCGGCTCCGTAGTTTATATAAGCAATATTTTGAATAGCCGCGCTTTGGTGATAGGGAGGTGTTTGGGGCAGGCTGAGGGGCTTTTTGGATTGGTACATGCCCGTGTAGTTGAGGGTGACGCGGCCGGATTTACCCGCTTTAGTCGTCACGAGCAATACGCCATTGGATGCTTTTGCACCGTAGATGGCTGCGGCGGAGGCGTCCTTCAGCACCGAGATCGTTTCTATATCGTCGGGGTTGAGGAGGGTGAGGGTGGGATATTCGACTCCGTCCACTACGATGAGCGGATTGTTGGTGCCGTTTAGCGAAGAAGTACCGCGGACGTTGATGTTCCAGTTTTCGTAGCCGGGCTGGCCGCTGCTGCGGGTGATGATCAGACCGGGGGAAAGACCCTGGAGGGCCTGGACGCTATTGGTGACGGGCCGGTTTTCGATCGATTTGGTGGTGATGACGGATACGGCGCCGGATACGCTGGCTCTTTTTTGGGTGGCGTAGCCTACGACGACGACGTCGGACATGCCGTCGCCGCTTTTGGTCATCTTGACAACCATGAAGCTGGCGCTGGCCTTTTGGGTGAGGGCGGTATAGCCGACAAATGAAAACTCGAGGGTGGCGCCTTCGTTTGCTTTTAGGGTAAATTCTCCTTTATCGTCTGTGGAGGTTCCCTGGGAGCCGTTGCTCACGCGGACGGATACACCGGCGAGGGGTTCGTCGCCGTCGCCCACTACTCGTCCCTTTATGGTTGGAGTCTGGGCTAATGAAGCAATCGACAAGCAACACGCGAAAAGCAGCAGTAGCAGTCTATTAGTTTGGTTTGCAATCATAACCTTTATCTGGTTTAAAGTTTGAAAATGGTTGGGATGTGTTTGGGGCAAAGAATGCCTACCCCGTCCTGGGAGGATAAGGTTTGTGTGCGATCAGTAAATGGTTAAAGGGTTTTAGTGACTATCCAAAAGTAGAATGATATAAAAAAGGGTTCAACTCCAAAATTTGCTAAATAAAGTAAAAAATTTGCCGGTTCGTGTGCGGGGCGCGCTGGGCCCGCGGGGTTGCTATTCGTTCAGCACGCGGATCATTGCATGGACCTCGGCGGGGTCGGCGATGTAGACGTGGCCGTAGTCGCTGACTTGTTGGTTGATGTAAGTGACGGGGTTGGGGGCGGCGACTCTGGCGGAGGCGTGGAATTCCCAGGCGCCGCTTTGTTCTTTTAGTTTTGCGAGGTTGGATGATTTTACGCCGGCTCCGGGCATGATGCTGATGCGGTTGCTGGCTTTGTGCACGAGCTCGCCTAATAGCTTGCCGGCGTCGGGGGCGGCGGATTTCAGGCCGGAGGTGAGGACGCGTTCGCAGCCGCATTCGATGATTGCTTCGAGGGCTTCGAAGGGTTCGGGGGCGCAGTCAAATACGCGGTTGCAGGTGACGCCCATGGTTCCGGCCCATTCTACGATTTTTTTGAATCGGTCCTTGTCGATGGTGCCGTCTTGATTTTGGACGCCGACGGATATGCCGTCGCATCCGAGCTGTTTGCAGAGCATGATTTCCTGGCGGAGGATGGCGAATTCGTCTTCGGTGTAGAAGTAGTTTCCGGAGCGGGGTCTTATGATGGGGTATAATTTGATGCCGATTTTTTCGCGGACTTTTTTGATGGTGCCATAGCTGGGGGTGGTGCCGCCTTCTATGGGGTTGTCACAGAGTTCGACTCTGTAGGCTCCTTCTTGTTCTGCGATGATACAGGATTCGATGTGAAAGGCGCATATTTCCAGTCTTGGGCGTTGTGTCATTTTTTTTGCTTGTTGCGTTTCGTTTGCTGTGCTTGGGTTGCTGTGCTTCGGTTATTGATAAAAGCTTTTTGCTTTGTATGTCTGGTCGATCGATTGGTTTCTGACGGAGTAGGAGAAGCCTGGCTGGATGCTATAGCCGCCGTATTGTCCGTTTTTGCTCAAAGCTATGAATCCGACCTGGATCGTTTTGCTTTTTTCCGGGTTGATGGAGACGATTCTTTCGACGGCTTTTTTGCAGGCTTCTTCTGGGGTTAGGCCGTTTCTCAGGGCTTCTACTACGAGGTGGGCTCCGACGACGCGGATGACTTCTTCTCCGACGCCGGAGGCGGAGGCTGCGCCGGCTTCGTTGTCGACGTAGAGGCCGGCGCCGATGATGGGGGAGTCTCCTACCCTGCCGTGCATTTTGTAGGCGAGGCCGCTGGTGGTGCAGGCGCCACTGAGGTTGCCGGAGGAGTCCATGGCGAGCATGCCGATGGTGTCGTGGTTGTAGGGGCCGCCGGGAAGGTGGTCGGGGGAGGTGGGCCCGGTGGGTGCGGGGGAGTGCGCGGCGGTCGGGTGCGCGGGTGTGGTTTCTTTGGAGTAGAGGCGGTTTTCTATGTTGGTTTCGGGTTTGTATTTGGAGGATTTGAGCCAGTCCTGCCAGTCCTTTTTGCTTTTTGGTGTGAGGAGGTTTTTCTTTTTAAAGCCATTGGCGAGGGCGAATTGAAGGGCGCCTTCGCCGGCGAGGAAGATATGCGGAGTTTTTTCCATGACTAGTCTCGCTACGGAGATGGGATGGAGGATATTTTCGAGGCAGAGGACGGAGCCGCAGTTGAATTTTTCGTCCATGATGGAGGCGTCGAGGGTGACGAAGCCGTCGCGGTCGGGGAGGCCTCCGTAGCCGATGGTTTGGTTGTTGGGGTCGGCTTCGGGGAGTTTTACGCCGTTTTCGACGGCGTCGAGGGCGCGGCCGGATTTGGAGAGGATGTCCCAGGCGCCTACGTTGGCGGTTTTGCCGAAGTCCCAGGTGGAGATGACGATGGGTTGGCCGGTGGGGTTTTGCGGTTGGGGTTGGGTTTGATGGGTAGGGAGGTTTCCGGTTTTAAGGAGGACGGAGCCTAGGGCGGCAGATCGTATGAATTTTCTGCGTGATTGCATTTGTAAAGGTATTTTATGGGCAGCCAAAAATAGAATAAGGGGGGAAGGGGGGCAACATCAAAATTTGCTAAATCATGGAAAATATTTGCCGGGTTGTGGGGCCGGGGCCGTGTTTGCTGTGGGGTAGTTCGCGGGTTGGGTCAGTTGGACTGGCGGCATTTTTCGCAGTAGAGCTGGCGGAAGCGGTCCTGTTCGAGCAGCTGCATGCTGGCGCCGCCTTTATCGGTTGAATTGAAGAATTTGCAGAATCTGGGGCGGTTGATGGTGAAGCAATTGATGAGCGCTTTTGTGAATTTATCGTCACGGCTGTTGGCGGGGTCATAGAAGCCGAGATTGACGTAGTAGAAGACGAGGTCTTCGGAGACGTTGAGCTGGTCGACGCGGCCGATGATCAGGTCCTTTGCCCATCTTTGCTGGGAGTAGAAGGTAAAATATTTGGCGAGGGAGAAGCGGTCCTTGTCGGTGAGGGGGAGGAAGCGATAGCTATCCTTTATAAATTGTACGGATTTATCTTTTTCGTCGTAGCGGCCATTATTCAGAAGGTATTGGCTTTGCAGGATGTGGTAGTTGACGAGCAGTCTTTTTATCAGGGTATAGTTGATGCCTTGCTGTTCCAGGCGGTTGATGTCGGCGAGCAGGCGGGGCTGGTCGACCGAGTCGGAGAACTGCCAGTTTAGTAAGGCAAAGGTGCAGAGGTTGTAGTTGATTTTGCCGTTGTTAGGGTCCAGCTTTCTGAGCTCTTCGAAGGCTTTGGCGGCCTCATCCTGATCAGAGAGGAAGATTTGGTATTTGAAGATGATCTGGTCGTTGATGAGCTCCCAGTAGGTTCTTTGCCGGGGGACTTCCAGCTTGTCGAGGTAGGTTTCGGGGAGCTTGCTGTCGTTGATGAGGTCGAAGACCTGCCGCTGGATGTTTCTGGCCCAGTCGATCTTCTTATCTGCTATTGCCTTTTGAAAGCTGCTGGCCAGGGTTTCTTTGGGGACGGGTGTTCCGTGCTTTTGCTCGTAGTAGATAGTAAGGACCGCTTTTCTTTCTTTTGCCAGCGTCGGTTCGAGGCTGTCGGCGAGGGACGGATCGAGCAGCTTTAGTTTTATGACGGGGCGGGGAATGCCGCTGAGGTCTTTGAAGGGGGTTAGCAGGATGTCGCGGTAAAACTCAATCCAGTTTTCAGCCGTCAGGATAGTGATCCGTTTTAGATCGGGCTGCATTTTCTTCAGGACGGCTACCATGGCGCCCGCTCTTCCTTTCATCAGGCTCCGGTTGATGGCTTCGTTTCCTTCGACCGATGTGTAGGCGCGGATGTCGACTTTTTTTATGATGCAGCTGGTGAGCTGAAGAGAGTCGATTATCCTCTGTACGTAGGTCTGCTCGTAGGTGTCTTTATTCTTTTCGAACGGGACGATTATCTGTGTGGAGCGCTGGTAGGAGAAGCGTCTTAACGTGATGGTGTCCTGCTCGCTCAGGTTGGTGAGCATGTCCATGTAGAAGCCCATCGGCAGCAAGTCCAGGCCGGCGCGGGGAATGTCAATGAATTGCATGTAATAGCAGACCTTGTTTTGATTGACGATGACGAGGTTGCCTTCCAGCTGCTTTTTTTGTAATTCGGGGGGGATCGTTCCGATTTTAAGCGTGATGACTCCGTTGACCAGGGATACGTTATGACTTTTAAAGTCTTCGTATCGTAGCGGGGGTAAGACGGTTCCTCTGAAGAGGCCGAGGCGGGGGGTAAAATGGTCGCAGTCATATTGGTCGTTGGTGACGAAGTCTGTTGTGATGCCCATGCCTGGGGTGAATAGTTTTTGGAACCAGGATTCATTGTCCATGATGAAGTAGACGTCGCCGTTTTCCCGGATGTGGATGCCGAGGAGGATTTCTTTGGGTTTGCTTTCGAAGAGTTTTTGGTATTGGATGCAGAAGGGGTCGGTGGTTCGGCCGTCGATGAGCTGGTCGTTGGTTTGGGCGGAGAGTGGGGCCGACCAAATTATAAAAAGAAGAAGAAAGTTTCCTATGTAGGTCATTGATAATAGCTTTTGCCTGATTTATTTTGCCTGCACGTCGACTTGCAGCCGGGTCAGGCCGATATCTTCAAAATAGGTGGCAATTGCCACATCGGCGGCATCTTTACCATACGCAATAACAATCCGATTGGCGCGAGGCAGGTCCTGGGTGGCGTCGAAGGTATACCAGCGGCCGCCGACAAAGGCTTCGAACCAGGCGTGCATGTCCATCGGTTCCAGCTGATAGAGGTAGCCAACGACCATTCGGGCGGGGATATCGAGGCTTCGGCATAGCGCGATGCCAGTATGTGCATAGTCCCGACAGACGCCGATGCGGGAGTTGAGGAGGTCTTTTGCGGAGGAGGATATATTGGTGACGCCGTAGGCATATCGGAAATTATCATGTATCCATTGCCGTATGGCTTCGACCTGGGGATAGCCAGGGGCTGATGAGCCGATGATTTCTCTTGCGACGCCGCCCAGCAGGTCGGCTTCGCAGTAGCGGCTGGGGAGTATGAAAGGTACGACCTGGTCGGGAATATCTTCCATCGGAACGAAGGGGGCGGTTGGATGAACGTCGATATACTCGGAGCAGTCTGCGAGAACATAATTGTCGAGCCGGAAGGGGCCGGGGGGGATGGTGGTGCGAAGGCAAATGTTGCCGTAGTAGTCTGTGTACTCATGAAAGGTGCACGGAGTGGAGGTGTGAAGTTTGTTTTCCAGGATAGATTGCCCCGCTCCCGATTGCGGGTGGAGCATCAGGATACAGGGGGTGCGGGCGGCGGCATTGGTTTCGATGTGGAGGTGAGCGGTCAGGAGCATGGTGATAAGAAAGGTACGGCTTTTTAAGGTAGAAGCTCCGCCGGATTTATGAGGACAGAAGTATCGATTTTCTCGATCTTTATATCAATACTATCGATAACGCCGATATTAAAACTTCGATATATTTGGTTAAGCAAATTAAAAATTGCATCCATTATGGAAAATAACACGCTTCATTACTCGACAGTGCACCATCCTGGTGCGGCGGGCAAGTGCCCGTTTCTTGGGGGACAGTTAAAACAAGTTGCGGGCGGGGGAACGAGAAATCGTGACTGGTGGCCTAATCAGTTGAATTTAAGTGTTCTGAGGCAACATTCGACGTTGTCGGATCCGATGGACAAGGAGTTTGATTATGCCGAGGAGTTCAAGAAGCTTGACCTGAATGAAGTAAAGAAAGACATTATTGGGGTATTGACTACGTCGCAGCCGTGGTGGCCGGCGGATTTTGGTCATTATGGCCCACTGATGATACGGATGGCCTGGCATAGTGCGGGTACTTATCGTATTTCGGATGGGCGCGGCGGCGGCGGCAGGGGTATGCAGCGGTTTGCTCCGCTGAACAGCTGGCCGGACAATGCCAATTTGGATAAGGCGCGGCGGTTGTTGTGGCCGATCAAGCAGAAGTATGGTAAGAAGCTGTCCTGGGCGGATCTGATGATTTTGACGGGTAATTGTGCGCTGGAGTCGATGGGATTCAAGACGTTTGGTTTTGGCGGCGGGCGTGAGGATGTGTGGGAGGCTGCCGAGGATACGTATTGGGGTTCGGAGACGGAGTGGCTGGGTAATAAGAGATATGAGGGTGAGCGGCAGCTGGAGAATCCGTTGGGCGCTGTGCAGATGGGGCTGATCTATGTGAATCCGGAGGGTCCGGATGGGAAGCCGGATCCGTTGGCGTCGGCACGGGATATCCGCGAGACTTTTGGTCGCATGGCGATGAACGATGAGGAGACGGTTGCGCTGATTGCGGGCGGGCATACATTCGGTAAGACGCATGGTGCTGCGGATGCGGGTAAGTATGTGGGTAAGGAGCCGGCGGGTGCCGATATTGCGGAGCAGGGTTTTGGATGGACTAGCAAATATGAGAGCGGCAGCGCGGGGCATGCGATCACGAGCGGATTGGAGGGTATCTGGACTACTACGCCGACGAAGTGGAGCAATAATTTCTTCGAGAATTTATTCGGTTATGAATGGGAATTGAGCAAGAGCCCGGCGGGGGCGTTTCAATGGGTTCCGAAGGATGGCGGCGGCGCCGGTACGGTACCGGACGCCTTTGATGCGGACAAGAAGCATACGCCGACGATGCTGACGACGGACCTTGCGCTCAGGGTGGACCCTGAGTATGAAAAAATTTCCCGTCGTTTTTATGAGAATCCCGATCAGTTTGCGGATGCTTTTGCCCGTGCGTGGTTTAAGCTGACGCATCGTGATATGGGACCGAAGGTTCGTTATCTCGGTTCTGAGGTGCCTGCCGAGGTGCTGATCTGGCAGGATCCGCTTCCTGCGGCTTCGGGTGCGGTTCTTGGCGAGCAGGATATTGCTGCATTGAAGGAGAAGCTGCTGAACTCCGGTCTGTCTATTTCGCAGCTGGTGAGCACCGCGTGGGCTTCGGCTTCTACGTTCCGTGGTTCGGATCGTCGTGGCGGGGCGAATGGCGCGCGGATTAGACTGGCTCCTCAGAAAGATTGGGAGGTAAATAATCCTGCGGAGCTGGCCAAGGTGCTGGAGAAGCTGGAGGGTATTCAGAAGGAGTTTGGCAAGGGCGTTTCGCTGGCTGACCTGATCGTGCTGGGTGGATGCGTCGGTGTCGAGAAGGCGGCGAAGAATGCCGGCTTTGATGTGAAGGTGCCATTTACGCCCGGGCGTGTCGATGCGACGCAGGAGCAGACCGATGTGCAGTCTTTCGATGCGCTCGAGCCTGCGGCGGATGGCTTCCGTAATTATGCGCAGCCGCATTATGCCGCAAAGGCCGATCTGTTTTTGATCGACAAGGCGCAGCTGCTGACGCTCACCGCTCCTGAGTTGACGGTGCTGGTTGGCGGGATGCGGGTGCTGGATACTAACTTCGATCATTCGCGGCATGGTGTGTTTACGCACGCTCCTGAGGCGTTGACTCCTGCGTTTTTTGTGAATTTGCTGGATATGGGGACGAAGTGGGGTGCAACTTCGGAAGCCGGTGATCTTTTCGAGGGACGTGATCGTTCGACGGCTGCTCTCAAGTGGACGGCTACGAGGGCTGACCTTGCTTTTGGTTCGAATGCGGAGCTGCGTGCGATTGCAGAAGTATATGCGTGTGATGATGCGAAGGAGAAGTTTGTGAAGGACTTTGTAGCGGTGTGGGATAAGGTGATGAATCTGGACCGTTTCGACCTGGCCTGATCGGCTTACCTATAAATGAAGCGGCCCGCTATCGCGGGCCGCTTTTTTTTAATTATACCCCGGGTTTTGGGTCAGTGTGTTTTTTCCATTCTTTTGGGTCAGGTCGATTTGCTGCTGGGGGATTGGATAGTGCTCATTTCGGCCGGCAGTGAAATGGGCTCCGGTGACGTCGGTGACGAGCTTGGATTCGGATCCGAAATAGGTGTTGAGATTGGCGGCGGCCTGGCCCCAGCGGACGAGGTCGAAGAAGCGGTAGCCTTCCATGGCGAGCTCGAGCTTGCGTTCGAAGTAGATGGCTTTGAGGGCGAAGTCTTTACTGGTGAAGGCGCCGTCCGGATAGGGGCTTATTTTGTAGTTGGCAGCGAGGTCGGTGCTGAAGCCTGCGGAGGGGTCGGTGTCGTCCTCGTACTTGTACACCCAGGCTTCGGGGTGGTCGGCCATGCGGTTGCGGACGCGGTTGACGTACTGCTCGGCCTCGTCGTAGTGGCCGAGCTGCGCTTCGACTTCGGCGGCCATGAGGAGCACGTCGGCGAACCTGATCACGAATACGTTGATGGCCGAGCCGGGGGCCCATTGGTTATTGTCGCCATCGACGTCCTGGTTGGTTCCCCAGTAAACGTTCTTTTTTGGGGCGTAGGGGCCGGCATAACGCTGGTCGCGTACCCAGTCCTGGCCGGGGTAGATGTCCCAGTCGAGGTAGGGGATGCCGCGGCGGCCGACGGTCCAGTCGAGGCGGGGGTCGATGTTGCCGGTATCCGGGTCGAAGTCGTCGGAGGAAAGCAGGCCCTCGTCGTTTTTGATAGGATGGGTGTTATAGTCGTCGAGATAAGGCAGGCCGTTAGGGTCTGTGCGGAAAGAGTTGACCAGGTCGAAGGAGGGCTGGAAGAAGCCGCAGCAGGGGAAGGGACTGCTTCCGCCGTAGGGGAAGTTGAGGGCGTCGCCCTGGTTGCTATTGGCAATGGTGCCGTTGCCGATGTTGGCCGCCATCTCGATGACGAAGACGGCTTCGGGGTTGTCGTTTTCGTATTCGGGCATGTAGTTGTGCTCGAACTGGTCGTTGAGGTCGTAGGCAATGCCGTTGGAGGTTTTACCGGAGTTGATGACCGTTGTGAAGAGTGGTTGAGCGTCGGTGTACTTTTTCTCGTAGAGATAGGTTTTTGCGAGATAGGCTCCGGCGGCCCATTTGTTCGCGCGTCCGACTTCGCTTTGGGAAGCGGGGAGGCTGTCGTAGGCGTATTTCAGGTCAGCTTCGATCTTTGGCCAGATGTCGATGGTATTGGTGGGGGTATAGTCGGTGGTGGTCTCGTCTATCCAGGGGAGCTTGTCGAAGACGCGTTTGAGGTCGAAGTAGTAGTGCGCTCTCAGGAAGCGAGCCTGGGCTTTCATGTTGACGGCTTCGTCGTGTGGGATGTCACTTGCCAGGGGTAGGTATTTGAGGACGTTGTTGCAGCGGGCGATGCCTTCGTAGACGGCGACCCACTTGTCGTTGAGGATGCTGTTGCTGGCGTCGACGGTAAAATTGACCAATGGGATCATGACGATCTGGTCAGTGCCGTCGCTGCCTTTGTGTGCGTCACCGCCTGCGACGCTGCCGAGCAGCCAGTTGCTGGGGGATACGCCCCAGGAGTTGCCGCCGCCGAGGCTGATGAGATCGCCGGATTCGTTGGAATCTTGTCCGTCGAGCGCTCCATAGGCGCCGATGAGCAGGTTTGCCACGCCGGCCTTTGTGGCCAGGTCGCTGGGCTGGAGGCTGCCTTGCGGCGTACGTTCGAGGAAGCTTTTCTTGCATGAGAATAGTCCTACAAGCGGTAATATATAGATGAAGAATCTTGCTTTCATTGTTTGTTGTTTCTGGTTAAAATTTAAGGCTTACACCGACAAGGTATTGTCTGCTGTTAGGGTATGGTCCTTCGTCGATGCCGAATTCGGTGACGCCGTTACCATTGATCTCGGGGTCGAGGCCGGAGTACCTGGTGACGGTGAAGAGATTCGTGACCTGGAGATAAAAACGCAGACTTTGTACGTGGGCTTTCTGTACGAGCTCTCTTGGCAAGGTGTAGCCCAGCATGGCGTTCTTGGCCCGGAAGTAGGAACCGCTTTCGACGTAGTAGGAATTCGGGAGCGCGTTGGTACTGGCGTAGCCGACGTTCTCCTGAATGGGCGCTTTTGCGTTCATGTGGGTGGGTGTCCAGGAGTCGTAGAGGGCCGTGTGGCTTTTGGCCCCGGCGAATGACGGATAGAAGTCGGTCCACCATCTTACCTGGTTCCAGATCTGGTTACCGGAGACGCCATAGAAGAAGATGCTAAAGTCGAAGCTTTTGTAGGCGGCTCCGAGGTTTATGCCGTAGTTGAAGTTCGGGTTGGGATTGCCGAGGAAGGTTCGGTCGGCGTCGGTGACCTGACCGTCGCCGTTGATGTCGGCGTAGCGGAAGCGGCCTACCCCCTCGTCCGTTTGATAGGCCGCGGCGGGGTCGCCGGTGGAATGCTGCGCGGCAGCGTCGGCTTGTGTGATCTCGTCCGCTTTGTTCCAGAATCCGATGATCTTGTAGCCATAGAAAGAGCCGACGGGGTGGCCGACCTGGTTGCGGATAAACTGTGCGCCGAAGTTCCTTACGTCGCCCGAGAGGAAGTAGTTGGTGCTTTGAGTTACCTTGGTGACCTTGTTGTTGAAGGAGGTAAAGGTGAGCGTCGTGCTTAGGCGGAAGTCGCGGCTCAGGTTTTTCCTACCGGTGATCGAGAAGTCGATGCCGTGATTGCGCATGGCTGCGACGTTCTGGTAGGGGACCGTTGCGGTGCCATAGGTGCCGGGCAGCGTGGGATTGTAGAGCAGGTCTTTGATGTCCTTTATGTAGTAGTCGGCAGTGATGTCGATGGCGCCTTTGAAGAGGCTTGCGTCGAAACCGATATTCGTGTTGACGTCGCTTTCCCATTTGGCGTCGGGGTTGCCGATCTGTCCGACGGAGAAGCCCTGGATCACGGAGTTATTGGTCCCGGTGAGGTCGTAGTAGGAGTTGTTTTTATTCCCTGTGAAGGTATAGTAGGCGTTGTCCGCGCCGAGGTTGATCTGGTTGCCCATAATACCCCATCCTCCGCGGATTTTCAGGTCGGAGATCCAGGAAACGTTTTCCATAAACTTCTCCTGTGAGAGACGCCAGGCTGCTGAGAAGGCGGGGAAGACGCCGTAGCGGTGGGTTTTGAACTTAGAGGAGCCGTCGCGGCGTATGGTTGCGCTGACGATGTATTTTTCTTTATAAGAGTAGTCTACCCTTCCGAACTGGGACCAGAGGCCATAGCCGGTGCGGCTGCTGCTGGCGGTGATGGCGCCGGAAGCGGAAGAAAGCGTGGTGAAGTTGGGGTCGAAGGAGAAGTAGCCATAGCCGGTAGCGCCGAGCTTCTGCGACTCTTCGTCGTAGCTTTCTACCCCGCCGAGGATTTTGAGGTCGTGGTCGGTGGCGAAGGTCTGGTGATAGGCAAGGGTATTGGTCCAGGTCCAGTTGTAGCCGGAGTAGGAGGACTCGGAGTAGGAGTTGGTGAGGGTATTTTCTTTGTTTTCGTAGGTAGGATATTGAAAGGAGTGGGCGTAGCCGCTGTAGTCTTCACCGCCGAAGCTGGTATGGATGGTGAAGTGTTTCAGCACGTCGATGTCTGCATAGACGTTGCCGAAGAGACGGCGGTCGAGGCCGTGGTTGTTGGCGGTGCGTTTTTGGGTGGCTACGGGGTTTGGCGAGTCGCCGAGGGATGCGTCGGAGTTGGTGCCGCCGTAGTTACCTAATATGTCGTAGACAGGGATGATCGTTTGGTCGCGGAAAGAATACGCGATGGCGCTGCCGCCCTGTAGTGGTTTTAGTTTGGGGTTGTCTGTGATGCTATAGGAGATGTTTTCGCCTATGCGGATATCCTTTGTGATGTTATAGCTGGTGTTGGACCGGATGACGTATTTCTTCAGGTAGGTGTTGATGATTGCGCCCTGCTGGTTGAAATAGTTGAGAGAAAACAGATAGCGGGCATTGTCGGTAGCGCCGCTTACGCTGATATTCTGATTGGTCATCGGTGCGGTGCGAGTGATTTCTTTAAACCAGTTGGTGCCGGCTTTGTTGGCTTTTGTGATCTGGTAGAAGCCGTTGGGATCGCTGGCGTTGGTATAGTTGGGATTGACGAAGTACAGGGAGGGGTTGACTGACGGGTCTCCTTCGTGTGCTCCGGCGGGGTTGATATAGTCGGGCAGCGACGGGTCGGGGCCGGCTCCGTATAGGATATCGGCGGCCGAGGGGGTGACGGGTGTGCCCGAGTTGGCGAGCGCCTGGAATTTCAGCTTGGCCATATCGATGGGGCTGAGGGCGTTCCAGACGTTGCCGCGGGAAACGGTTTGGAAGCCGGTGTAGGAGTCATAGGCGATGACGGGTTTACCGTTTTTCCCTTTCTTCGTCGTGAGGATGATGACGCCGTTTGCTGCGCGGGAGCCGTAGATGGAGGCTGCGCCGGCGTCTTTTAGTATTTGGACGGAAGAAATGTCGTTGGGATTGAGGTCGGCGATGTTGAGGGTCGGGACTCCGTCGACGACGAAGAGCGGAGTATTGTCGCCGAAGGTGTTGATGCCGCGGATGCGAACCTGGGGCGGATCGCCGGGCTGGCCGCTGCCGATGATGGTGACGCCGGGGGCCTGGCCCTGGAGCTGGCTGGTGATCTGGTTGGTCGGCTGTTTGTTCATGTCCTCTACGTTGACGACCGATACGGCTCCGGTGATGTCTTTGCGGCGGGTAGTGCCGTAGCCTACGGCGATTACTTCTACGTCGCCGAGGACGCGGTTGGCGAGGGTAAGGGAGAGGCTGTAGTCGGTTTTATTTTTGAGGACGGTGATCTTTGCGGTGTTGTAGCCGACGTAGGATACCAGGAGGATATCGCCGGGGGAGGCATTGATGGTGAAGCGGCCGTCAGCGTCGGTTTGGGCGCCGCCGCTTTTACCCTGGATGGTGATGGTAGCTTTGCTCACCGGCTGGCCGGTCTCGTCGATGATACGGCCGGTGATGGTTTCGAATGGTATTGGGGGGGCGGCGGTTTCTTCCGCCTTTTTCACCACGATGCTTTTGTCGATGATGGTGAAGCTCAGGCTTTTCCCTTTGAAGCAGACGTCGAGCACGTCCTGTAGGGGGGCGTTGGTGACGTAGAGGCTTACTTTGTCGTTTTGAGAGAGCCATTCGCTTCTATAGAAGAAGTTGAAGCCTGTCTGGCCGTGTATTTCCCGGAAGACCTTTTCGAGCGGGATGTTTTTGCCCGAGAGGGTCACTGTCTGCGCCACGCCGGTGGCGCTGACATGGGTCATGAACGCTAGTAACAGGATGGCGGTAATTCTCATACAAAGGAGGATCTTTGCAGTTAATTGCATAGTTTTGATTTGCTTTTTATTTTATATTAAGCCCTTATGGCCGGGAGTGGCTCCACCCACTTTCCGGCCTTTTTAATTGGGCATGATAACGATCTTTTTGCCGGCGACCTTGCAGTGAACGCCGCCATATTCCAACATTTTCAATACGGTAGATACCGGGGTGTTGCGGCTGATGATACCGCTGAAGTGTCCGCTGGGTTTGGGGCCTTCGTACACTATGTCGACGTCGTACCAGCGGCTGATCTGGCGCATGATGGTCGTTATGTCCAGCTTATTGAAATTGAAGGTCCCGTTTTTCCAGGCCAGGGATTCTTCGAGGTCGGGGTTGGGGGTGAGATGGAGGCCTTCGGCCTGCGATGCGGTTTGCTGTCCGGGTTTTAGCAGCAGTGTTTTCCCCGCTGTTTCGACTCGGACTGCGCCCGTAACGAGTGTGGTTTTCAGGCTGGGTTCGTCGTCGTATCCATTGATGTTGAATTCTGTTCCCAGGACTTCTACTGTTGTGTTATTAATTTTTACTAAGAAGGGGATGTTCGATTTTTTGGCGATATCGAAATATGCTTCGCCGGTGAGCTCGACGGTTCTGTCGGGGCCGGTGAATGCGGTGGGGAAGCGTAGAGAGGAGGAGGCGTTGAGCCATACGGTGCTTCCGTCGGCGAGGCGGATTTGATATTGGCCGCCGCGAGGGGTGGAGACCATATTGATCTCGGGTTCCTGACCGGGGGCGTAGCAGAGCTTTGCCCCGGAGGTTCCTTTTACGATTTCTGCGTTGGCTCCGGTTATGGCGCCTGCCCGGGCGTCATCGAGGTCGATGAGCTTGCCGCTGGCTAGCTTCAGGATGGCTTTGTTGGTACCGGGGGGTATGTCTTGCTTAGTGTCCTGGTGTTTTTGCGCTATGGTGGGGATGGGTTGGTTTTGTTTGAGGAAGTGGGTTGTGCCCCATATGATAGAAAGCAGGATGGCAGCGGCGGCCGTCCCTTTTATAGCTCGCAGGCGGAAGCGGCGGCGATTGTCGAGGCGATAGATGGATGAGAGGATATGAGACGCACGAGCTTCGTCCATGTCTTCGTTCGACTGGGCGGCTTCTTCGAGTGCGGCGCGTATTTGTCTTTTAGCCTCTTCCTCATTCATTTGCAATACGATTATACTATTATAGACGCAGGAAAAAACGATTCGGGGGTATGGCATTCAAAAAAAATTTATAATTTCATAGCATACCAGAAACCAAACTAATTTTGCGTGCAGGACAAAATCGCTTATGAAAGGGAGCTGCTTTACCGGGTAGCGGAAGGCGACCAACACGCTTTCGAGCTGCTGTTTAGGGCGTACCGTAAGGGGATTTATACGGCGGCGCTGCGGATGACGCAGAGCGTGGCGGTTTCTGAGGAGATAGTGCAGGATGTGTTTTTGAAGATCTGGATGAAGCGGGAGGGATTGCGGGAGGTGGAGCAGTTCAGCGCCTGGTCGTTTACGATTGCGCAGAATGCGATTTATAGTGCGATGCGGAAGCGGTATAAGGAGGAGGCGCGGGAGCGGGAGATGCGGGCGGCTGCGCCGTCTGATTTGGGTGGAGTTGAAAATCCGGAGTACCAGACATTATTAGAGGAGGCGGTCGAGCATTTGCCTTCCAAACAAAAAGATACGTATATCCTTATCAAGCAAGAAGGGCTGAAGAGGCAGCAAGCTGCTTCTATTTTAAAGGTTTCGGCGGAGACGGTTAAGTCGAATTTGGAGCATGCGATACGAAATATTAAGGCCTATTGTATAGCTAAGAAAGAGGCGACTTAATACGATTCTTTTACCAATCTTACACAGTCGCTATATCATTCACTTAATTCAAAGGCTTTAGCTAAAGCCGATTCAATTATAGCCATACTACTATTCTTATTAACATTTATGCTTTTTCCTTTAATAGTTGTAAAGCCTTCTTTTCCCATATTCAGACTTGGGCTGAATGTCGCCATATCTTTATCCAAATTGACATGTACATATTTGGAAAATGCGCTATTTAAAATCGCATTCTGTAGAATTCACACATTGAATAAAGCACTATCTATTTTTAAAATATAAAAGCGAGTCTACCTTCTCGCCATCCTTTATGATATATGCTTTAATTCTACCATTACTTGCGTCCTTCATATTATATGTACTACCGCTACTGTTATATTGTTCCCACTTCGTAAAGTGCTTTACACTTCCATTGCTGTCCAATAAAATATCCGCCCCTTCACTTTTATTAAGATATTTATACCCTACAAGGCCTACATTTTTTGAATCAGGATCCAGGACAATAAAAACGCCCTTATTTTCTCGAGCGAAATGGGATAAAGAACTATCCCGATCGTGATTAGGTTGTACTAAAATGCCTTGCGGCTTATTATTAAAGTAATGAATTACAAATCTAACATTTGATGATTGTATTATAACATTGCTAGTATCGTTGGGGGAGTTGAATAAAACTTCCTTCTCTATATCCATTTCGTCATACTTTCTCTTAACCGAATGAATTGTCGAATCTTGATACAAAGTTATCTTTGCATGCGGGTCCACTTTTCCCACTTTATCATGGCAATTTGTTAAACAAAATTCCGTCAATAAAATTATAAAGGTTATTTTTATTATTTTCATCGTTTCCAGTACGTTTGAGGCGTTATATTTCGATTAAATACGCCATATTGAAAATTGCTTTGAAAACTTCTAAAATCCTTACTATACCTTGGAGTTGTCACTAACGGATCTAGCCTATTTTCTGTATATCGAGTAACGGGATCCGAAGCGGGATAAATAGTTGCTGTTTTTTGACCTACGATCATACCTATCCCCGGCTGCCCTCTCATAGCAAACATCGGATTAGCGAAATCTTCTGGACCTGTTGCCGAAGGCTGCACACCTGCAAAACTCTTTTCAGGATGAGTGTGCCATACACCAATTATTTGTCCTTTTTTTGATACATCACCATATGTATCCTTAAGCTTTCCAGGGTCTGATGATGTCGAACTGGTTCCGCAATCATTACATGAAGATACGTGAACTTCTTTTGTTTTCGGATCGACATATAAATATCCAATTCCCTCGTTCCCTTTTCCATCGCGCCATTGCTTATTCAATTCAATTACAGTATTACCCGTAACTCTGGCTCCGGCAAAGTCAGCACCCCTTACTTTACCCGCTAAATCATCATTCCCATATGATTCATCTTTTTGCAATTGTGACACCTGCCTCAAATTCTTATCACTCAGCATAACGACTTCATTAGTCTTTAATTTATCATAAATCACTCCTTTGTATACACCTCCCATTGTATACAAATAAGTTGTATCGCCCAAAAAGTCTAAATTTTTAATCGGATTATTGTTCATGGCAGCATATAGAGTTTGTATTTCATTAGGTTTAGGATCGATCTGCCACCATCTTCCCGTCTGCGGATCAAAATTTCGGTAAAAAGCTTCATATTGATTGAGGTCTAGTTCTGTTGTTTGCTCTATGCCATTAAACTTGTATTTATTTTCAGCATAACCGCTTTTCAATGCTTCCGAACTTATTCCGTATATGGAAAGGCCAAATGGGTAATAGTGATTCTCTTCCAGAAGCGCCCCCCTCGTATGCGTTACCTGCAAATTATCAAAGAAAACGTCGACATTCGGTGTCTCGTTACTCGTGTAAATATACAAATATCCGCTCTCGGTGATGGGTAAATTAGTCTGAATATGCTTTTTCAGCTCCTGATCTGCTCCCACCTGCTCAAATCCGCTGCTAGCCGCCACATAATTGAACTGATTGTCAAATAACACCCAATTCAGGAAAGCATGTGGCTTACCTTGAATGATCGCACTACCCGTATCCTGCAAAAACTGCGTAAGATTCGAGCTCAAAGGCGTCTGATTAGCCTGCAAGATCGCTGGACTGGGATGCCCGCCTCCCGGCAATGCTCCAATTCCACTGATCAAACCTGTAACCAGGTCCGACAACGGATTGGCCGGAGTCCCCGGAGAACTCCCATTGAGCCTATACCAGCTGCTCACCCGGACACTAAACTGATCTCCAGCCATGACCTTTAATACTATCCCAGGACCTACCTTAGGGCCACCCGAACCACCGTTCAATCGCGCTACATACGCATTCGGATTGGTCGTCGTATCCGTGGGATATCCGACAGGAAGAGCCGTCCGGGTATTTTCCAGGCCACTATAGTAAATCTCCTCAGTGGCACTATTCACCGTTTCCATCGTCGCCGCCGGATACAGGTCCGACTGCTGTTCGTCCGTCAGCACCATCCGGGTATTGCCAAGATGATCTTTCAAAAAATAGTCATACTTGAACGACACCAGCTGCTGCCCGCCCAGCGTGTCCGATTTAACCCTCACCCTACCTTCCTCATGTCCAAAGAACTGCAAGGTATCCGCCGGAGGATTGCCGGAGTTCAAAGATTG
This sequence comes from Bacteroidota bacterium, assembly GCA_018267545.1. Classification (GTDB taxonomy): domain Bacteria; phylum Bacteroidota; class Bacteroidia; order Chitinophagales; family Chitinophagaceae; genus Puia. The sequence continues at coordinate 75,900 of JAFDYG010000477.1, read as the reverse complement.
TTTGCCCTGATATTGAAATCCGCCGACATAGGTGGTAACAGTCTGCAGATTCCCCGCACTATCCATCGTCGTCTTCTTCAGCTTGTTTCCTGCCGCATCATAGATATACGTGATTGCTCCCTTCGTCCCGCTTGCCGAGCGTACTTTCACCTGCCAGGGTAGGTTTAGGTGATTATAGATAATGCCATCTGTAGTCTGGCTACCGATATCCTTATTCAAATCACGAGTCATATTGCCGTTTGCATCGTAGACATAATCCACAGCCGAGGCTGTCTTACCCGTATTATAAGGACTGATCGATGAAGTCCTAAAATCCCCCATCGTTGTGGTGGGATCATTGCGGCCGTCGATGACATTTTTCAGCTTATTACTGCTAGAACAGTAGGTATAAGATAGCGAATCGATCGGATGGCTCCCTCCCAGCTGCCAGCCGCTTTGAAGCATGGCTCTAATATTTCCGTTTTCATCATATGCAGTACCTGGGTCACTGCCATTCCCCATAATACTGGAGAAATCCAACCCTGCCGTTTTATCCCAATTTCCTCCGGTATACTGGTTAAAATCCGAGAAAAGCAACCGGTTCAATGGGTCATATCCAAATCCATAAGCCCGCTGCTGTCCATCCCCCTTGCTCCGCCATTTGTTGCCGGAAATGTTACCATTGAGCTGATTCGCCCCAAATCCCCAGTCGTAGCTCAGGTCCATCCCAAACCAGCGATTGTTAGCTCCATGACTGTTGTCATTGTTGGCATAGTCTTTATTGATGCCCTTTAGCCATCCACGGATATTGTAAGCATAGTCCTGCGTTTCCAGAAAACTACCATCCACCACTTGCCCCAGCTGCTTCTTCTTCAACTGTCCCATCTGGTCATAGTCATTGCGGACAATCAGCCGCTTGGTGCTATCCGCATCATTGATTGTCTTATAAACCTCCAGCAGCCGGTTCGAATTATCAAAGCTCGATATAGTCTTCACATGAACATTCATAAGCCCCGAAGCCTGCGGGTTACTATGCGCCTGGTAGCTGGCGAGCACCAGCCCGGTAAAGCTATACAAACTACTCACCGTATCCCTCCCACCCCGATAATTATCACTCACCGTTTGAATAGTACGACCCCGATCGTCAAAAAAAGACGTAGTACTCAGCCAGCTGCCCTTCGTCAAATCCGAGGGGTCTTCCAAAATCCGGACCTTCATCGTCGTCACCATCCCCGTCGTCTGCACCGTCTGCTGCGTCGCTCCATCCACAACAACCTCCGGGTGTAAATTGGTTCCTACATCCAACCCGGAGCCAAAATTAGGAACCACCGCATACTGCTTGTCCTGAACATTGGTATAATCATCATAAAATGTCATTGTCAACGCGACGAAATTACTCCCGGACGGAACCGGATTATCCATTACCTGAACCGTATCACTAAAAGCAGCCCCTGTCGTTCCCCCCGAAACAATCTCCCCTGTAAAATCTACCACATCCGGTGAGTCAAACCCATCGTCCAGCGTAATACCCACCGTCGCCTTCTTATCTCCATTCTGTAACCCTACAAGGCTCAATTCCGACGGAATCGCCGCCGGCGAGCTCCCGGACACCGGCAGACCGCCTACCACACCGCCCCCCGTACTCCCATCCACCGAGACCTGCAGCTGGTCACGATTTCCTGTATATGTAATCATACCCGTAGTAACCGGCCGGTTGAGTCCGTCATAAAGCGTCCCCATCCACTGCCCCTTCGACCGCTCATTCGCATCCTGGGTAAAAACAAGCCGGTCGCGCTGGTCATACACCATATATGTCCAGCCTGCACCCGGAATTTTCTTTCCGATCATCCGCTTCCGGACATCATACTCATATCGGAAACAAAGCTCGTTTAGGGCAATCGTATCGGCGGATAAATTCCAGCCATTGGCCAGCGCGATATTCGTTGCTTTCGGAGACAACACGAACCGAAGCTGATTCAGCTGGTCATACACATAATACGTGCAAACCCATCCCAGGTAACCGATATATCCGTCAGCGATTGTAGCGTCCAGTTGAACTTTTTTCAAAATGACCATCCCTTCTTTATCCTTGTATTCTACTACGGCATGTCCCTGCTCATCGATGGTTATTGTTTTATAAAGCTCGCCGGCTGAATAATAGCCTCCTGCCACAGGAATATTCACAGAAACGTCATTGCCTGCATAGGTCAAAGCGTCGTTCGCAATCGTCCAAATGGTAACACTGTCTAAGGCTGTATTGACCAGATATTTTATAGCCACCCCTTTTTTCTTCCCGGCCCAGCTATTCCCAGGTGCGAACGTAGAATCCACCCGATTCAACGGCGATGGCTCATAATGCGTCTGACTGTAATAAACCTGCTCACCGGTATACGCCGGCTGCTCACTGGGGTAGATATTCTGATAAAAATTCTTTTGATCGCCAAAAGGATTGGTTTTAAAATTTCCATCTGATGCATTCGCCGTCGATGAAACATAGGGTAGATATTTGTAGATTTCCCGACCTAAGCCATCGTAAATAACAGGCGACGCGATATCCACAGGGGTCCCTCCCGGCGTCATCTGACGCTGCACCGTCTGCAACGGCCGGCCAAGGCCATCGAAGTAGCTCGTCGCTTGCTTGACATCCAGGTAACCTGCGCCATCGAATATAGCTGAATCGGTGATCCTCCCCATCGCAACCCGCTCCCTCACATAATTGATAACCGGAACCTGGCCGCTTGAACCATAGCCTGACGGAGTAGGAGCCACAGTATCGGCAGCCCGTACCTGGGTCTCCGTAGACGGTTTGTTGGAAGGCTGGGCATATCCAATCAATACCGCTACCTGTAGTAATAACAATGCAAACAAAGACTTATACCGCATGGTCAGTAGCATTTATTTTTTCTTGATCAGTCTTTTCAGCTCGTCGATTTCCCGCTGCTGCTGCAGAAGACGTTCATTCTGTTCTTTCAGCTTTTTGTTTTCCTCGATCAGATACAAAGTCAGCTCTTCCACCTTTTCCAGCAGCACTTTTTGGTGGTCACCCATGTCGAAGCCCTTACGGCCTACCTCGCTTTCGCTCGCAATACCCGGCAGGTGCTTGTGCTCGGCTATGTAGCGCTCCAGGTCAGGCAGCTCCCGCAGCTTATACCCCTTCTTGAAGACGTAGTCCGGCCAGGTTCCCGCGGTTTTGATGCGGACCTTCGTGAAAATAGCCGTACCGTTTACCGCCAGCTTGTAGCCGTACGTGTCCTTGGTGCCGATGCCTACCGAGCCATCCTTTAGGATGCTCATCCGTTCCACATTGTTGGTACGGAAGGCAAGCCTGTTGGTATCGACGGTGCCCAGAAAATTGCTGTCGGCGTTGGCGTTGATGTTGCCGCTCATGGACCAGAAACCATCCAACGGCTCAATGCTGATATTGATGCTCATCGAGCTGGTAAAGCCTACATAGTCCGTAGCCTTGGCTGTAATTGTATAATGGCCTGCATCAGGATTAACCCAGGTATATGTATATGGGGCCGAGAGTGCCTCCCCAAGTTTGTTCCCATCGGCAAAAAACTCCACTTTGGTCACTACGCCATTTTGCTCGGTGGCGTTTGCTTTTATTACCACATTACCGCCTTCGGCCAAGATATCATTGTTCTGCGGGGAAGTGATCATGACAACCGGAGGATAGTGGGTCAAGGTCTCCGTAATTACCTGTACCCCGCTGATACCCGCGGCCTGGGACCCGCTGGCCGTATTCACATAGATGAATATATTTCCGTTCACATCGGGTGCGATAGGATTGAAAGTGGCCCCATTAGCTGTGTTATTGGTATTGTTGACGTCAATATAGCTCGATACCGTACGACCGGCAATGGTGTACCGGGTTGGGTTCTGGCTTAGCGGGCTAGTCGAGCTTCCCGCCATCCTTAAGGTATACGTATGAGTTGTATCCAATCCGCTGATCTTAAGCTGTGGAACAGCGGCATTATAAGCCGCCAGGCTACCATCATACTGAAGCCATTCATTGACCATAACGCCTGCAGGGAAAAAGGTGCCATTGGAAGGGCCCTCTCCGTCGAATGCGCTGGTCCCGAAGAAAGAGGACCAATTAGCCGTTGCGATCGAGCTGATGGACATTCCGCTGCTCACGTCCGTTGCCGTTCTGACACCGGTCGAAGGGTCGCCAACTACATTGATCCACCCGGACACAGGCTGCGCCGCCTTGGAGAAGTTAAAGCTGACGGTAGTCTGAGCTTGCAGACCTATCGTCAAAGCCATCAACAAAACTACTATTCCCAGAATCTGTTTCATATTCATGATATTTATAACCTTACATTTATTTATTGCAATACGTCGTCGATCGTGATACGCCATCCCTTAGAGCGCAGAAGCGTCACTGCTGCATTACTCGCTGAAGTCCGGGTAGTTCCCCCCGGATATAAAACAATGCTGCCACCCGTTATATACTGCCCGGCCCCTGCTGCGATCTGAATGATGGCATTATCCAGCGTCGCCGCAGGTATGGCATTCATGTGATAGCCGGGAGAAGGAGTATTGGAATGCTCGTCGTTACCCGAAATCAGCAGGAAAGTCCTGAGATGAATCAGTGAAGACAAGTCTTCCCTATTCCAGTGCTCGTCGGATATCGACACTTCCTGCAGCTGGGTGAAGTAGGTGTTCCAGTCACTCTTGAGACGGCTCAGCTTAAAGGTTGTGTCCCTACAGCCCGAACCGAAATACGCCGGCTGGGTTGTATTGATGGCCAGCAGTCCCCGGTTATTGCTCATAAAATCCTGGGCATAGCCGACATTCAGACAGGGAGTGACCAGGTCGCCTGTTCTCAACGCAAAGGACTTAATCGTGCTGATGCCATTCCAATTGCTAATCCCCGCCACGCTAAGCGCCGTAGCATTCTGCTCACAGGTGCCGCCGATGCTGCCCGCGCTCTGAGGAATATTCCCCCGGAAATTGCGCAGCTTCGTCATGCTCTCCGCAGGGCTGCGCGCATTATCGAAGTAGATCGCTTCGCTCTGATCGTTATGATAGAAAGTAAGCGTCTTGACACTCGTATCGGGATATGAGTGGATAAACCACCAAATCTGGTCGAACGGGTCAAAGAAGCCATCCCTGATCGTATTAGGCGGCAATACAGCCGGAGTATCAACCGCCGTTCTTGGCAGCTGCATTCCTGTACCATCCCCAAAATCAACATATACTCCATTATCGAACCTCACCCCGTCAAATTTATTCCAGGCCAGATCGTACTGATAATAACGGCAGCCAAATACGCCGGATGGCAGTACTTTTCCACTATTGAGGGAAAGATAGAAGTGCAGATTATCTGTGCCCGTCGCCAAAGTACCCAGCGCAACATCCGCTGTATCGCTGTTCCAAAGGCTCACATACCCGCTCGCATCAGTCGCATTGCCCAACAGCTTACCATGCACATTAAATACTCCCACAGGATAGCCTGGCGTATTATTACCGGCAAAAGTCTGCATGGCTATACCGTAACAATTGGGGCCACAGCTCCCCTGTATCGCATACTGATACTCATATGTCTTGAGAATATTATAATCCTGGTCACGGATGCGCTTGAGACGAGCCAGCCCGTCGTACTCATAATACGTAATCCGGCCTGCCGGGTCAGTCTGGCTCGTCATCCCGATAAGCGGGTCATAGGTATAGGTCGTCATTTGTGCCGTAGCCGGATAAAGTGCCAGCTCATCGATGTAGCCGCTGCCCGAAAAGGAAACAGTGGTTTGACCCGTAACTTTATGCATATACAAGGTCCAGCTGGCTCCGTTAAAGGTGACCGTTTTACCTTTCCTTGGATAACCGGACATAGTCCCGGCAATAGAAAACGGCGCAGCATTTTTCGTCCAATAGGACACAGTGTAAATATTCGATGCGCTAAGCCCGGTTTTTGAAATGGTGTTGCTGCTCAGCAGACAAGACTGACGTCCCGTTATCGCTCCCGATGTGCTTCTTACCGTAGAGCCTACATTCCAGCCGCCCGTACCTTCCGCCTCGAAGCTGGTATAAGCAACATCACCCGCGGAAGCGTTGACGACCTTTGCAACCGGATGCTTATTGCTATAATCCCATATATAGGCATTTACAATGCCGTCATGCGCTTTCGATTGTAACAAATTACCGTCGCTAAAAGCATATTGGGTCTCATCCAGGTACCGGCTATCCCGAACTACCGTATTTTCAGATACGACTGCATCGGAAAAGCTTGTCGAAGGGGAAGAAAGATTGATCAGCTGCATTTTTCCGGGATAGGCAAAACCAGCGGGTGACACCGAATTGACATATTTCGTAAAGCTTGCTCCCAGCAATTTATTTTTTCTGAAACGGCTAACTTCGATAGGAGCATTATTGTATTCTTTCTGCAAACGGAGAATTGGGATGAGGTAATCATCGGTTCCTCCTTGTGCCGTCATATAACAATTAGCCTGGAGATTGGCCGAATCTGCCGCATAGCTGCGCCTCCGATACCGGATAAAGTTAATCCGGTCCTGCGATAGCATCGTCCTGAACTGTCTCAATACCTCCAGGCGGCAATTGTCTATGCCGGTCGTCTGTGGGCTGCACGCATCGATATGGGAGTACAACCAGACCGAGTCATTGTGTATCGCTGTTTGATAATACGCCAGACTGTCCGGAATGGCGTCACAGTCGCCGATCCTGAAATCCATAGCGTAACGTGTATTGGTAGCAATCGTCTCCCCTTTGGACGTGGACTGCGTTATCCTGGTCGGCTGATGATGATAGGGAGAGCCATAATAGCTGGCGCTGGTCGTCGTAATCTGAACTCCCGTTGCCAGGTCGTATAAGGCTGACGAAGAACTATCGCTGACCTTTCTGGCTGTCTGCAATCCGTATTCGGTGTAAGAGGCATAATTCTTAACAACGACATTCTTATGCCCGAAAGTCACTATAGGATTGGCCTGATAGACAGGAAAATGATTCGTTTCTTTGATCACATGCCCTTCTTCGTTGAACTGCCCTTCATACTGAAGCTCATCCCGCATGTATTCAAAAGGCGTCGGAGGGGCAGGATAATTGGGAATATTCGTATTACATATTCCGGTTTGGTCCAACGTTCTCACGCATACATCATTAATACTATTGCTCCATAAATTCGAGCCGTAGTATCGATAGACACTGTGGCCATTTCCGGTCTGCGAAACATCGACCTCGTTGTAGCCAAAGTTTTCTCCCTGTACCGTATTGAGCGGCTGAATGCTCCCGGGACTGTAATAAGCAATAAGAGCATTTGACAAACCAGCAAAGTTGGGACTCACGCAGCCCCCCAAATAAATGGTACTGGTTGGCCCCCAAACCAAATTAAATATATCACTGCGTATTATCTGCGCATATACCGGGATACTATATAAAACACCCGTGGTCTGGCTACCGCCTCCCGTATAGTTGTAGTTTGTCACTATGTCGTTAGACGTGACTGCATCCTTATTGGTTATACTCTTTATTCGCAGTCCTCCTACGGGCTGCGTAAACGTATGCAGAATATTTCGAAACTGGGAAACGCTCGCGGTTGCTCCGCCCAGCAACTCCGACGCAGTAACATTTTGAAATCTGAGGGTTGCTGTATAATTGCCCGCCGGCAGGCTAATCGTAGCAACTGCGCTGGTAGACACAAAGCCTGAACCGTAAACCTGAACATTACTGCTGTTTAATATAAAAAAGTCCGGCTGCGCATTGCTCGACTGATTATTTACATGGACGGTACAATTCCCGCCATTCTCCGGAACGGTAAACGACAAGGTTTGAAAGGTAGTCGAAGTTTGCCCAAAACCGTGCGCATTATAGGTCCTCAAAGTCGAATCTTCCAAAACAGTATGATAAAACGTATAGATATTCTTGGGTTCGAAATCGAAGGTCGAAGATCCTCCGGTAGGATACGTAATCTTATTCAAGCTGCCGCCCCGCATAGCCGGCCAGGCCGCATCCCGGTTTGCCCCCGCAAGGGTAGAAGGGGTTCCCGCGGCAATGATCGTAAGCGTTGGCACCAAACCCGTATTGTTAGTTTCCCCATTTGAATATCCCCAATGATCGATACCAAAGCTCAACCGCCGCGGAACAAATTCCGAAAAATAGGAAAATGTATAAGAAGGTATTTTCAGCGTCGCATCGCAGGTGGTTTCCTGGATGCTATCCAGGCGAAGCCGGTAGGCATCCGTATGAAAATTATAAGAACTGTAGGAAGACCAATAGCTGCCGGCCAAAGTAGTAGTATTGTCGTGAAAGTAACCGGTAAAAAGACTATCCTTTTTACAAAACCCTTTATTGTCGGTGACAGTGATACTACCTAAAGCGTAAGCGCTTGTGTTGTCCTCATCTGTCATCGAGAGATTGGTAAACACACCGCCGCTGCTGGAAAGGTCCTGCCTTGGCGAAGCGGCAGGGGTAAATTTCACCACGCCGTCAGCAAAGGAGATTTGACTTAGCCGCATACCCTGCACCAGGTTCTTAACCAAATGAAGTCCGTTTTCAATCTCATAGCCATTGTTGATTTGCAGGTAATCGCTGCTTACCACAGGATGCATCTCGACCGTATTATAGCTGTAGCTTTCCTGCTGATAGCTGAGCTTTATCGAATCCATGCCGTCCGCCGAAACTATTTTATTCAGATACCAAGACGAAACTGCCGCCGTAGTATTAGAGGGTCCAGAGCCTAAGGTAAATGGATTGGTAATCTCGATAGGGACTACGGAACCGGTATTGCCGGTTTGGCCAAAGTAATACTGAGCCCCATCCGGGGTGGTAATGATAAAGCCGACAAATCCGGTATCCGACTTCAGAAAAGGTTGAATCTTGAAATCCTGCTCGGGAACGATCATCGGAGTTCGGTCGTCATTAAAATAAAACTTCCCCGAATAGCCGTTGAAATTAAAAAAGTAAAGATCCGGCTCCCCGTCATAGAAGCCGTTGTTCATGTAATGATCTACTGTGGCCATATCCACAGTAGCATAGTAGTTGTTAAAGCCATAATCGGTATAATGCCCCTTTAGTACGTTCGATGACGAAAACCCTCTATCATCCGGCATGCCGACAACTGTTCGGGTAATCATCCCCCCGGCATTTAACGCCCATCCCGCCCCTACCCAGCCGGCAGTCTCCTGTACCTTGAGCCCCGAGGCATGATAGCTGAGACCAATCGGCAGATGAAGAGAGCCCGATTTAATCGTATAGATAGGAATGCTGATGTCGGGAACACCTGTATGGTACCCAACGGGAATATCTCCGAATTTACCAAGCGAACCTGCGGTCGGCGAGGCAATCGATATATGTCCGATAATATCGGTGCTATCCTGCGACCGTACAGAGAAGCTAATGCTCCCAAAAAAGACAATAGCACAAAAAAGTTTTCTAAACATTCTATAACGGAATTATAAAGTATAACCAATACGGAATAAAATCGCCTGTGTCCTCGGCACCTGCGAGTAGCTTAGGAAATCCCAGAGCAGCTGCATCTTTGTTTTCTTCAAGAATCGACTTTTCATGGAGACGGTTTTGCTGATGCCGATTAAGCCGCTTTTTGTCCAGTGTTCAACCTGCTGTAGTTGTTGCAAGGATGTAAACGGGGTGGCATAGTTATATTCGAAGCCGCCGGTAGCCGAGAAGCTGCCTTTAAGCTTGATGTCAAGAAATGAGCGAAGGCCGACTCCCTGGCTGGAGAAGGCGATGTGGTTGATGTCTTTACCCCACCCGACTTTGTAGCTGGCTCCGATGCCGATGATGTTGCCGCGGCCGAGCTTGTAGCCGAGTGAGAGGCCGAGGTCGGTGGTGACGGGGAAGTAGTAGGTGCTGTGGGTGGTTTGGAAGTTGGCGCCGTATTCGAGGCGGTTCCAGAAGGTTTTTGTTTTTTGGTCGTTGGGGCGGAAAGAGGGGATATCGGCGTCGGTCGTGCCGCCACCGAGATTTTCGAGCTTGTCCTTATAGCTGTCGAGCTGAGATTTACCGGATTGAAGCTGGGATTGTAACGATTCCATTCCTCCGCTGCCTGCGGAGGTGATTTGCTGCTGTACCTGCTGGGAGATCTGGTCTCGGGTTTGGAGACCGGCAAGGGCCTGGGCGGGGGTGCTGCTGCCGGGGAGACCGAAGAGGCCGGCGAGCTGGGAATGGGTTTTCATGAACGACTGGAAGGCGGGCAGCTGGTTCAGCTGGGAAAGGGCCTTGCGTTCCAGGCGGTCGGGGTCGTTGAAGAGGGATTTGTATTCTTGTAATTGCTGTGAGTAATAGTAAACGTCCTGCTTCATGCCGGAATAGGTTGGGCCTAATAGCGACTGGGCGTTGGCGTGCTGGGTGATGTATTGACCGATCTGCTGGCGGCGCTCCTGGATGTAGGCTTTGGCCTGGTTGGCGTCAATCATTTTGGCTTGCAGCTGCTGGATGGAGCGGGTGTCCTGGTTGAGGAATTTTAGCATGCTTTGCATGGAGTCGACGTAGGGCTGGTAGGCTCCGCTGGGGCGCATGTGGGCGTTACCGGTATCGGTTTGAATTTTTTGTAATAGGGCGGCGTAGCGGTTTTTAGTGCCGGCGAATAGGGTTTGTGCTCCGGCGGAGTCGACTTTGGAGAGGCGGGATTTGAGGCGGGATTCTCTTTTGGCCATTTTCTGCAGGTACTTCTCCGTTTGACGGGTCAGCTGTGCGTCAAGACGGCTGGTACGCTGCTGGACGCGTTCGATGAATCGGGAAGGGAGATTAAAGAGTTTTGCCGCGGCGGAATCGGGTGATTGCGCAGAACAAAGCGTACCCACAAGGCATAGGAATGCCGTCAGGCATAAGGCCAGTTTCTTGGACATACAAGCAAGTTTCAGCTGAAAGTGAGCTGTTAAGAGATCAGAAGCCGGTAAAAATAATTGGGAAAGACGGAGGCATGTAAGGAGAATACAATCCTGTATAGAGGGGCCCGTACCCTGGGGATAGGTCGTTTCATGTAAGCGTTAGGTTTAGATGTTAGGTGTAATGGTGTGTTAGGGAGGGCAGGATTGTAGAACGAAGTAAGGGAATGGGGCCGAGTTTTCCTAATTAAAAATTAATTGTTTTTTTGACGGGTACGTAAGTGTTTTTGCGTAAATTAGTTATAGCAAAAAAGATAACAGAAATCGCTATGCGAAATAAATTTGTTATCTTTTTAGCGGCAATCTGCATCTAAATAGACTCTCCTTTACAAATTAAGGCCTTCATTTTCAACTACTATCACTCCGTTAAAACACCTGTTTTTCCCATAACTGGCAGTAGGGGTGTTTTCACCCTTGTTGGTTGTTCCGGTTTTATAAATATTTGAAAAAAAACTGCTAACATATGAAAGAGCGTAAAGACGTCTACAAGCTTCCGGCTGGAGACACGACATTGGAATGGTACTCGAAGGCTGTTATCGAGATGAAGAAACGGCCGACGAGGGATCCGAGAAGCTGGAACTATCAAGCGGGCATGCATGGCTTCAATGCCAATTTATTTTGGTGGCAGGGGAAGGGGCCTTTTCCTTCGCCGGGTGATCAGCAGAATTTCTGGAATCAGTGTCAGCACGGGTCGTGGTTTTTTCTGCCCTGGCACAGGATGTATCTCGCGTATTTCGAGCAGATCGTGGGGCAGACGATTGTCGACCTGGGAGGGCCGAAGGATTGGGCGTTACCGTTCTGGAATTATAGCGACACGTCCAATCCGAAGGCGCGTGTTATGCCGGCTGCGTTTACTAATCCGGGTAATGCGACGAATGGGCTGTGGATGGAGGGAAGGCAAAGCACTACGATTCCAGAGAGATACGTGGCTCTTACGGCGTTGAATACGCTGCCTTTTACGGGGGATGGCCGCTCCTCCCCTCTTGGTTTCGGGGGGCCTGAGACGTCATTTTCTCACAGCGGGGGTACGCATGGCGCGCTGGAAAGTCTGCCGCATGATCTGGTGCATGTTGCGATCGGTGGGGCGATGGGTGATCCGAGGGCGGCGGCGCTGGATCCGATCTTTTGGGTGCATCATGCCAATATCGACCGGTTATGGCAGGTTTGGCTCAACATGGGGCATCGGACCGACCCGAAGAAGGCTTCGTGGTTAAAGTTTGCGTTCAAATTTCATGACAAGAGCGGAGCGGAGGTAGAGATGATCAGCAGTGCGGTGGAGGATACCCGAAAGGTATTGACCGGTTATACTTACCAGGGAGTGGCTCCGAGTGGTCCTGCGTTATCGCGTGGGGGGCTGGAGATCGAGGCCGATCTGTCGACACCGCTGCAGGTGGTTGCTGCGACGAATGAAACGCTGACTTTGGGAGGTCCTAAGACGAGCGTTAGTCTTAGTCTGCCTGAGACGATGCAAAAAAGGGAGAACGCTCCGGTCAGCCGTGGGGGAACTGTTGCTGCTAAAAAAACGTTTTTGCATTTTGAGAATGTGACCGGGAGGGGAATTCCGCCGATCCACGATGTGTATCTAAACGTTCCTGAAAATGCGGAGAATACGGACTCTTACTATGCGGGTTCTATCAGCTTCTTTGGGGTGGAAGATGCTTCGACGCCCAGCTTGCATCAGGCGGGAAGCGGACAGCACTTTGCCCTCGATATTACCGACCTGATGAATCGTCTGCGGGCTCTGCCGGGCTGGGATGAGCAGAAGCTGACGGTGAACTTGGTGCCGACGCAGCCGATGACGGATGATAATTTTGTGAAAATCGGACGTATAAGCATATATAGTGAGTGAGTTTTTTAGAAAACACCCGGAGTGGTGGGTTTGGCTTGTCAGCCTTTTGGTCTGGGTTTTATTACTCAGGGGGATACTTTTTGCGTCTCATGAGGAGAGGGTTATTTTTTGCACTCCGGCGGGAGGAATTCCAGCAGGGGTGACGCCTGCGGCGGATGAAGGGCCGGGTGTTTTCAAGGGTCTTATGGATTGGATCCTGATGGTGATAGCCATGATGTTTCCTTTGCTTGGCAAGCCGGTTCGGCACGTTGCATTTTCGGTCAAGAAAAAAGACAGGTGGATGGGGATTTTGTCGTTCCTGGCTGGATATATTGTTGTGTGGGCAGCGGTGGGAGTGCTGGTGTTGTTTTTGAGAATGAGTTATCCGCTTCATTGGGTCACTGCGTCGCTGTTCCTGCTGGCCGCTGCCGTCGTTTGGCTTCCTGGGAGACCTATACAAATGATGCAATGCGGTATAACGATGCCGATACGTATCGAGGCCCGGCAATTGCGTTCGGACGCTTTGAGCTATGGATTTAAAATGGGGGCTGTTTGTCTGAAGCTTTGCTGGGCCCCGATGCTTGCGTTGGCGCTGATTCAACATAACATTATTGTTATGTATATGGTCACTAGTGTGCTTATTTTCGAGCGGTATTGGTTTCCGCATACGAGCAAGTTTTCGGGATATGCCTGGGGTATTATTGCGCTTGTGCTGTTTGGTGTTGAAATAGGCTAAATTTGAGGTAGGATGTCCAATTTTTCAAACCTTGTTGCTTCGACGAGTGGGGCGATTGTCATCAATGGCGATCGGCAGATGGTTAGTGTCGAGGTTTTGAATGATTTCAGGGTTGAACCGGAGGGGGTTGGGACTGGAGGGGTGGGCGCCGGTCGGGTTGGTGGGGGATTTTCTTTGCATTTCGAGGATTTAAAAAGTAAGGATACGATCCCCATTATCGATGTGTATCTGGGTCCGAATTATATTGGCTCGATGGGACTATATGGCTTAAACGAGGATTCGGGAATGAACCAGGTATTCGAGCTGGGGCCCATCGTTATCAACAAGAAGCTCGATCTTGTTTTGGTTCCCAGCCGGCCTTTTCCGCCGGGGGCGGTATTACAGATTGGGCGGATCGCCCTTTATTATCATGAATGAGTGGTGGCGGTATCGGCTTGGGCCGGGCGGACGATCGTGCTGTCGATGATTGACTGCTGGGGTATTGGAGCTTCGGTGCTGTCGGTTTTCGAATGCTTCTTCGGCTTCATGGCCCTTGCGGTCTTCTGTACCAGTGAATCGGGAACACTCATGGCTTTGGTGGAAGCCTTTTCGGTGGTTTCGTCGATTTTTTGGCTTTTCTTCATTTCCATTTTCTCCTTTAGTCGTTGCGTTGTTTCTTCTTTTAGCTTCTTGAAGAACTGGGCGCGTGCGGGTATAATGGCCATCGAGATAAAGAAGGCCATGATGAGCTTTTTCATATGTTGTAGGGTTTGTTTAGTTGAGTACAAATATGTAAAAGTGGGCGGGTCTGCGGTATCCTCTAAAAAGAGGATTTTTAGAATGGAGGCGCAGGTTTTTGGGCGTGGGAGAAGAATATTGCGAAAAGGGGGGTATTTTGGGCATATGAGAAAACCCTTACTATCTCTCCTTCTGGCGGTTCTGGCGCTGGGTGTTGCGGCTCAGCAGCAGAAAGCGGACAGCGTCGAAAAAATACTACAAGGTAACCTGTCATTGCATGACAGGGCTATCAAGATGAAGGACCTGGCGATGTATTATGAGATCGTCGACGCGAAAAAGTCGGCGCGTTTGTATGAGGAGGCGTTCGAGTTTACAAAAAGGAATAAGCTGGCCTACGAGGGTGCTGTTGTTTTGCAGAACAAGTCCTTTCTTATTACGTCGCTGGGCGACTATGGGGGAGCGGTCAAGGTGCTGGACAGCGTTGTGTCCATTTTAGATGGGCTGAAGACTCCGAAGAGCGATTCGATGATGCCCAAGGTCTACCAGGTATTGTCCGTCAATTACCGGTATGGGAATGACTTCAAGAAGGCGATCGAGTATACGATACTTTCTATTGCGGGCTTCGAGAAATTGAAGATGTATTTGATGGTCATCCACAGCTATTACAACCTGAACAATATATACAAAGACATGGATGAGCCGGAGAAGCAGGTGGAGTGCGGGGATAAGACGCTTGCGATAGCCAAGGAATGGGGCGGCAGGGAGGGATTCTTTCTCGGGTGGTTGATCAAGGCCTATGGACATAGCGCGATGAAGGAAAGCGATATCAAAAAGGCGGTAGTGGAAAGGGATAGCGCGCTCAGCTATTACGATTCGGCTTATTCTCCGCGGGAGCTGATCGGTTATCACCTCGTTTCGGGTCTTCTGTATATGAATACGAATGAGCTGGACAAGGCCAGGGCTGACTTTTCGCGGAGTCTGGCGCTTGCCGAGCGGGGTAAGGACCATTATAGCGTCATTCAGTCGAGGTTGCAATTGTCGAGGGTTTTGGCCCGGCAGAAGAAGTTTGCGGAGGCTGAAAAAGAGCTGCAATCGACGGAGGCGGAGATTGGGACGGAGCAGGTCCAGCGAAAGAATCTGCTCGATTATTATACGCGGCTTTATGAGGAATGGGGGAAATACAAGCTGGCGCTCGAATATTACGGGAAGTTTCAAGTGCTAAAAGATTCGTCCGCATCGGTGGAGAACAAGAAGTATCTCTCGGAGATGGCGACGCGGTATGAGACGGAGAAGAAAGAGGCGGAGATCAAGGCTCAGAAGGCGCTGCTTCAGAAAAAGGATATTGTCAATTACGCCCTGGTTGCGAGCGTGGTGGTTATCCTGGTTATTTCGCTATTGATTTTCCGTACGTATAAGCAGCGGCAGGTGCTGCAGCGGCAGCGGATCAGCGAGCTGGAGACGGAGAAGCAGCTGACGGCTACGGAGTCGGTGCTGAAGGGTGAGGAGCAGGAGAGGATTCGGTTGGCGCAAGACCTGCACGATGGATTGGGGGGGATGTTGTCGGGGATAAAGTATTCGCTGAATACGGTGAAGGGGAATCTGGTGATGACGCCGGATAATGCGCAGGCTTTTGACCGGAGCCTGGATATGCTGGATAGTTCGATAAAGGAGATGCGGAGGGTGGCGCATAATATGATGCCGGAGAATCTGGTGAAGTTTGGACTGGATAGTGCGTTGAGGGATTTTTGTGGGGAGATCAATCAGACGGGGGTGCTGCAGGTGAATTATCAGTCGTTTGGCTTAGAGGGGGGTGGCGTAGATCAGACGACGGCGATTACTATTTATCGGATTGTGCAGGAATTAATCAATAATACGATCAAGCATGCGGGGGCGAAGACGGCGATTGTGCAGGTAGCGAAGGCGGGGGATCATCTGTCGGTGACGGTGGAGGATGATGGGAAGGGGTTCGATACGGCGGTTTTGGGGCAGCCGAAGGGGATTGGACTGAATAACATTCAGAATAGGGTGGAGTTTTTGAAGGGGAAGATGGATGTGCGGTCGGGGGATGGGAAGGGGACGTCGGTGTTGATAGAAATTAGTTTATAAGTGTACGGGATAGCGTTTTGTTGTTTGTTTTTTTGATGGTGATGTCTGTGCAGCGGTTGAATTTTGCAAAGGCGGCGAGGGTGTCGCGGAGCTTGGGGGCGTCGGACTTGGGGAATTTCTTTGGGGACTCGAAGTGGAGGTTGAGGACGTTGAGGATTCGTTGCTTGCGGTCGGCTTTGGCGTCCATGCGGGCGACGAAGGTGTCGCCGATGAGGATGGGGAGCGAGAAGTAGCCGTATTTGCGTTTGGGCGCGGGGACAAAACACTCGACCTGGTAGTCGAAGTCGAAGAAGTCACGCAGGCGGTGGCGGAAGACGTTGATCGTGTCGAATGGGGAGAGGATGAATGCGTCGCCGGACAGATTGATCTTTTTATTCTTATAGCTGGAGAGCATGTAGAGGGGGGCGGTCTTCTTGCCCTCTATGGATACTTCGCAGACTTCGCCTTCACTGATGAGCTGCGTGAGCTGGGATTTTATCTGTGTTTTGAGAAAGCGGGTGCGCCAGCTGATTTCCTTTTCATAGGCGATGCCGTGAGCCTGGAGGGTGCGGCGGATGTTGTGCCGGGCGAATTCCTCGTCGGAGGGAATGGTCGTGTCGGTGTCGGAGGGGATGCAGTTGACGGGCAGGTCGAAAATCTTTTGGAAGTCTTTGCGGTGGGTGGTCATGAGCCTTCCGTCGAAGTAGAGGCGTTCGAGG
The DNA here is from genome assembly GCA_018267545.1 of Bacteroidota bacterium. Lineage (GTDB taxonomy): Bacteria > Bacteroidota > Bacteroidia > Chitinophagales > Chitinophagaceae > Puia. Next base: position 58,971 of record JAFDYG010000477.1, on the reverse strand, counting down.
GCGAGCTTGGAGGGGCGCCAGTCCCACCAGCCGGTGCTGGCTTCTACCCTATCGTTTTCGAAGTCGCGGGCCATTTGGGGACCGTCGCGCATGACTCTGTCGAGCACGCGGTTCATGATGTTTAGTTCCTGCTGGGGTAGGTCGCTTCGTTGGGTCAGGAAGGATTCTTTTATCGGAAGGGTAAAGCGGTAGTCGTGCATCGGCATGTAGCCGGAGGCATAGGTAAGGTATTCGAAGATGCGGTCGTCGGTTTGGAGCTGGTCGAGCCAGTCGGGGTCGTAGTCGGGGACGCGGGAGGCGATGGCGTGGTGGTGGGCACGTTCGACGACGTAGTTGGTGTCGATCTGGATGAAGCCGAGGTGGTCGATGAGCTTGAAGACGGCTTCGGGGCCCTTACCGAATTGCGCCCGCTTGGCCAGGCCGGCGGCGTGGATGATGATTTTGCGCGCTTGGGATTCGGTAAGGGTGATTGGCTTCATCGCATTAAGAAGGATTTTTTTTCTCTGGGCCGTCTTTGCTTGCTTGCAGGGCGTCGCGGGTATTTTTTTGGACCGCGACGGCGCCAAAGATAGCCAATAAAAAGGCGAAGGCGTAGAATCCTTTTTCACTGGGCAGGATGGTGGCGTTCCAGAGACCGATCGTCAGCAGGACGATGGAGAGGATGGTGGCGAACCAGCAGATGCCGTAGTACAGATCGGTCACGGGGAGGCCTTCGAGGCGGTCTCTTACGCTTTTTTGAAGGGAGACGACGGCGAACAGGCCGAACATGAGGATGGTGAAGTAGTAGCCTTTTTCGTTTAGCTGCATTTCGGCGCGCCAGAGGCCGATGAGGTAGCCGAGCATTCCAGCACCGAGAGCAATCCAGGATGCGCCGACGAAGGCGGCAGAAGGTTTCGTTGACATACGAGAGTTAGGGTTTTAGTGTCTGTCAAGATACACTATTTTTAATAATGGAAGTGTTAAACCCTTATTGTGGGGCGGGGGATTTATTTTGAGGGGATTGGGGAGATTCTTATTGCGGGGGATTAGGGAATTCTTTAGTTGCTGGAAGTGGGTATGACGGGGGCTTCGTGAACGAAATAGTTTCGGAGGGCGACGAGCTTGTCGGTGTTGATGAGGTCGACGCCGCAGTTCATGAGGAAGTTCCAGACGGCGGTCTTGTCGGGGGAGCCGTAGAGGCGAACTTTTGCGCCGATGGAGTGGGCGCGTTTTATGAGATCGGTCAGGTGTTGCTGTTCGCCGGGTGCGATTTCACCTTTGCCTTTCCAGTGGAGGAGGCGGGAGTATCTGCAGCTGGCGGTGAAGTAGAGGTCGGGGCGTTCCTGGTTATTGATATTTTTGAGGTCGGCGTCGACGAAGAGGTATCGGGGGCCGTCGGAGCCTAACAAGGCTGGCGGCCGGTGGCCGGTGATGACGAGGGTCAGGTTGCGGATGGTGACGTTGCCGTCCTCGCAGCTCGAGAGGACCGATTTATATCTGTCGAGGAGTTTGTTCAGGGCTCGAATTGCGCGGCCGCCTTTCGATTTGACGTCGATCATCAGGACGACGGTATCGAGGGATGCCTGGTGGTCCTGGTTTTGTGTGAAGAGCTGCAGCAGGGGGCGGAAGTAGAGTTCTTCCAGGGTATGTTTTCTTTTAAAGATAGGGGGGTTATGAGAGACGACCAGTCTGGATCGGCGGAGGTAGACGTCGGCTTCTACGTGTGTGAAGCCATTGTCCAGTGCGTCCAGCAGGGGGCGTTTGTGCCAGTAGTCGTTATGCGCGTAGGCATGGGGGAGAGAGACTATCTGTGCCCTAGTTTGGAGACAGAAAAGATACAGGCCTATGATCAACAGTACTGTTTTTACGCCATAGGGGCACGAGCGGACGGGGGGGCACGAGCGGACGGAGAGGTACGTGCGGACTGTTTGGGTCGAAAAGTACATATTGGGTTAGCTTGTTGAAACGCTATACCGTGATATTCTTGCGTCGTGTCGGGCTGTGTGTAGTAGTCTTCTGTTGGCTTAGCTGTGCTGATAATAGGGCCTGTCTGTGGTAGTGAATACTCGGTGATGCAAATTTGGTTATTAAATATGAGATGTCCGACAAATTCCTGTTAACCCTCGGTTAAGCTTACTTGCTGGTGATACTCTTTATAAATTCTGTTTCTTCTTTCTTATATGGTGTGCCGTCGGTATTGAATACTTCGTGAAACCATAGCGGCGGCGCTGCGGTGTATTTTTTCGTCCAGCTGTCCCAGGGATATTTAGTCTGGGTCTTGCCGTCTACGAGCCCCCAGTTGCAGGCGCCTACATTATTGGCTTTACAGATCGGCAGGATATTCTGGAAGGTGCTACCGGTGGGTCTTGCCATGTATTCGCTGCAGATGACGGGGCGGTTGAAAACCCGGGTCCATTTGACCCGTTTTGCGAAATCTTCGGCCTTGTCATAATTATGAAAGGTGATGATGTCGGAGTTATAGAAACAGAGCTTGTCCATTTCTTTCATTTTTGCGGTATCGCTCCAGTCGCCCTGCCAGGGAGCGGCGGTGAGGGGTTGGGAAGGGTTGGCGGCCTTTGCCCATTTGAAAGTGTATTTGAGCAGGGTGACGCCGAGCCCGGCTTTATGGGCGGGCTCTACTTTTCCGTAGGCGGTGTGGTTGGAGTTGTCGGCTTCGTTGACGAGGTCCCAGGCGAGGATACGCTTGTCGTCTTTGAATGCGGTTAAGATGCCTTTTACGTAGCCTTCCAGGTATTGCTGGCTGGCCGGCAGATTTTCGAGGACATTGCGACCGGGGCTTTGCACCCAGCCGGAGTTATGGACGTGGGGAACGGGGGCGTGCTGTTTCCCTGATTTGGGATCGGGGTCCCAGCAGGAGTCGAAGAGGACAAATAGTATTTTGATATGATGCCGGTCGGCGATGGCGAGGAATTGGTCGATTCGTTTTTTAAAGCCTTGCGGGTCTTGTTTCCACAGCAGGTCGTGGAGGAAGACACGCATCATGTTCATGCCGATGTCCTGGGCAAGTTTTAGCTCACGGTCGATAGCGGTGGGGTCGAAGGTGTCGGCCTGCCACATTTCAAGTTCGTTGATCGCGTATGAGGGGGTGAAGTTGCTGCCGACGAGCCAGCGGTATTGTTTATACCAGGCGTTGGCTTTTTCAGTAGGCCAGCGGGGTTGGGCAAAACAGGTTACGGCTGCTACAAATAGCAGTAGGCTTAGGGTGGTGTGTTTCATCATGCGATTAGTCGGGGTTCCTATATTAAATATAGGGATTTATCCCGAAAAAGAGAAGCAATTTTTGGGCGCCAGGCGTGGGGGCCGGGTAAGGAATTTATTGCAGAAATAAGGGGCACCAGGTATAGGGCTGGGCTTCGATATTGTTGGTAACTACCTCTCTGCTGACCTGTGCGCCGGAGCTTCCGTAGTTGATGAGACCGGCGTCGATTCCGATGCGCTGGCCGGCGGCGGGCTTGCCTCCGATCAGGCTCCAGGGGATGGCGGCTTCGATGTTGTAGCCACCGGTAACGCGGGCTGCGGATTTGCGGACCTGGGAGGCGTCGCCGGTATAGCTGGTCCATGCGCCTTTGGAACCTTCTTTTATGGAGAGGCGGCCGTCAGCGGAGATGATGAAATTATAGATACCCTTTGTGGGGCTTTCGGAGGAGATGTTTTTGGCGTCGGTGGAGATAAAGACGGCGTCGCCTGTTTCGGGGTTTGCGGCGTTTGTGAAGATGTCGTCGTCCTTTGTCTTCGCCGCGATATAGAGATTCTGGGCGTCGTAGGAGAACGCCATTCTCGTCTGCGCGGTGCTTTTGCTTCCGACGAATATGGGGAAAGAGCCTTGCCAGGACGGTTCGGAGAGATTGCCGTCGATGGTGATGTTTTCTGCGGACGCCGGTTTGATTTCGGGTATGACATAGCCTTTGATCATCCATACTTCCGTCTTGCCCGAAGCATAGCTATTGGTGCTGGTGATGGCAATGACCGAGCCGTCGCCGAGAACGGAGAGGGAGTTCCAAAGACCTGAGCGGCCGTCGGTGATGGCGAAGGGTTCTGAGCGGCGGTCGAAATTGCGGGCGCCGTCGTCGCCGATGGCTACGATCATCCGGGAGTTGTTCAGGTTGTTGCTGGAACGTCCTTCGGTGCTTTGATAGGAAAGGATGGTTTCGGAAGACTTCAATTGACGAAGGTAGGGTGCGCCTGCGTAGGTGGTAGAGGGGAGCTGTTCGGTCAGGGCGTAGTTTCGGTTGGAGCTGGCCCCGTCGACGACTCCGTTGTTCCAACCCGCCGCAAGAGAAGTGCGGATGATATACGGTTTGAACTCTCCTATATTATTGTCTTCAATCGAAAAGGCAATTTCGCTCTTTCCGGACAGGAGCACGGGTACGGGCATGCCATCCCGGCGACCGGCGCGGTAGGAAACGATCTGGGGAGAGGTGGCCCAGGTGAGACCGTTGTCCATGGAGCGGAAGATCGAGATGTTCTGGTCGTTGCTGCTGGTGTAGACGCCTTCGTTGGAGAAGAACACCTGAATCTCGCCGGAGGGCAGCTGGATCGGCGCTGGTTCCCAACAGCCGTCCTGAAAGCTGGAGCTGGCTTCGTAGAGCAGGCGATCGTCCTTCCAGGTGGCTCCGCCGTCGTAGCTTTTGATCGTTCGGATACCGAATTTCTTCGAAGGGTCGGTATTCGACGAAGGAGGCCGGGGGTTATAAGCCACGAGGATGGAATGGTCTTTTAGCTCGGTGAGGTCGGCGGTGGAGCTGGACACGCCGTTGACGGCCGGGGCGACGACTACAGGGGCGGACCAGGAAGCGCCTGCGTCGGAGCTTTTGGTGCACTCTATGTTTCCGTCTGCTTCGTAGACGCAGATCAGGGAATGGTCGAAGAGCTCGGTTATCCTGGCGTAGCCGCAGTAATTTGCGTTACGTCCCGCGGCGGGGGCGATCTTTTTTAGCGTGCTGTAGTCCCAGGCGATGCGAATGCCGTTTACGGGCGGTTTTGTCGTATAGGTTTCGGTCGTGTCGATCGGAGCAGGGCCGTTGCCGCCGCCGCCCTTGCTGCAGGAGCAGGCGACGACCGAGATCATTATTAAGAAGATTGTCAAGTACCTCATTTTATCTGCCTGTTATATTCCTGATGAATTCGGTTTCTTCCTTTTTATAGGGAGTGCCGTCGGAGTTGAAGATTTCGTGAAACCAGAGCGGGGGTGCGGAAGTGTATTTTTTCGTCCAGCTGTCCCAGGGGTATTTTGTCTGGGTCTTGCCGTCTACGAGTCCCCAGTTGCAGGCCCCTACCCTGTTTGCTTTACAGATCGGCAGGATATTCTGAAAGGTGCTGCCGGTGGGTCTTGCCATGTATTCGGTGCAGATGACGGGACGGTTAAAGACCTTCGTCCATTTGACCCGTTTGGCGAAGTCGTCCGGCTTGTCATAGTTGTGGAAGGTGATGATGTCGGAGTTGTAGAAGGCGACTTTGTCCATTTCCTTCATTTTCGCCGTATCGCTCCAATCTCCGAGCCAGGGGGCGGCGGTGAGCGGCTGTGAGGGATTGGCCGCTTTTGCCCATTTGAAAGTGTATTTGAGCAGGGTGACGCCCAGCTCGGGTTTCTTTGGAGACTCGACTTTTTCGTAGGAGGGGCCGGTTTTGTTGTCTGCTTCGTTGACGAGGTCCCAGGCGAGGATCCGCTTGTCGTCTTTGAATGCGGTCAGGATGCCTTTTACGTAGCCTTCCAGGTAGGGTTCGTTGGCCGGCAGATTTTCGAGGACTTTGCGACCGGGGCTTTGCACCCAGCCGGAGTTGTGGACGTGGGGTGTGGGTGCGTGCTGTTTCCCTGATTTGGGGTAAGGGTCCCAGCAGGAGTCGAAGAGGACGAAGAGGATTTTTATGTGATGCCGGTCGGCGATGGCAAGGAATTGGCCGATGCGTTTTTTGAAGCCTTGCGGGTCTTGTTTCCACAATAGGTCGTGGAGGAAGACGCGCATCATGTTCATGCCGATGCTTTGGGCGAGCTTTAGCTCATGGTCGATAGCTGTGGTGTCGAAGGTGTCGGCTTGCCACATTTCGAGCTCGTTGATGGCGTAGGCGGGCGTGAAGTTGCAGCCGACGAGCCAGGGGTATTGTTTGTACCAGGCGTTGGCTTTGTCGGCGCTCCATCTGGGCTGTGCAAGGGCGGACGCGGTGATGAGCAGAAGCAGGAGACTCAGTGTGTAGGATCTCATTTAGTAATTCGGGTTCTGTTTTAGATTCGGATTGATATCGAGCTCGTGCTGCGGTATGGGCAGCAGCTCATTTTTACCCTTTACAAAATTGGCGAAGTCGGGGTCGTTTGCCGACAGCTGGGGGCCGAGGTCGCCCCATCTCTTCAGGTCGGCAAAGCGGACTTCTTCGCTTGCCAGCTCGACGATGCGTTCGTGCTTGAGCTGGTCGAGGAATTGTTGCTGGTTCAGGCCGGGTTTGGCGTCGGTGAGGCGGGCCATCTTCGAGCGCTGGCGGACCTTATCGACGTATTGATAAGCGTCGGCAGTCTTTCCGGTTGCGTTGAGGCATTCTGCGTACATGAGCAGGACGTCGGCGTAGCGGATGACGCGGATGTTGATGGGCGAGTAGTAGTTTTCAAAGTCGCGCCAGTAGTCGTTCTGATATTTATGAAACCAGCACTGCGTTCTTCTTTCGGGGACGATAAATTGATTGAATGTGCCTTTGTTGTAGACGATGGTGAAGTCGCCGCCACGTTCGTCCGTAGAATCATATAATACTGTGACGGGGAGGCGGGGGTCTCTTTTGTTGTCGGCCGTTTTTTCCTTCAGGAATTCGTGTACGAGCCAGCGGGTGGCCTGGCCGTCGCTCCATCCGACGCCGGGAGGGGCGAAGAACTGGGCTCTGTTGTTGCCGATGGAGCGGTCGGAGAAGTCTTCCTCTTCTGTGGGTGGTCCGGCGATCTTATCGGAGAACTGTATTTCGAAAACCGATTCGAGGTTGTTTTCGGTGGTGTGCTTGAAGTTGTCCGCGTAGTTGGGAACGAGGCCGTAGCGGGATGCGCCGGGGCCGGTAACGAGCCAGTCGAGTGCAGTTTTGGCTTCGTCGTATTTCTTTTGCTGAAGGAGGGACTTACCCAGGAGGCCATAGGCGGAACCCTTGGTGGGTCGTCCGATTTCGTTGTTCAGCGTGTTGTCATAGCTCTCGGGGAGGGCGGCAATCGCGTCGTTGAGGTCGACCTGGATTTGCGCCCATACCTGCGTTTCGGTCGTGTATTTGACTTCGGCCGTGACCTGGTTGGGTTCAAGGATGATCGGGACGTTTCCCCATAGGATCACGAGATTGTAATAATAAAAGGCGCGCAGGAATTTGGCTTCGCCGATGAGTCTTTTTTTCAGGTTGGCGTCCATCTCGATTTTGGGAATATTGGTGATGGCCTGGTTGCAGCGATAGATGCCCTGGTAGTGGTCCTGCCATACCGATTGGGAGCAGGGCGCGAAGTTGTAGTCGGGCATGATAAATTTCTGCCAGTTCTGCAGGTCGATCCAGGGGCTGTTGCTGGTCCCTTCGTCGGAGCGGAGGTCGAGGTCGAAGAAGATCCAGCGGGCCATCGCGCCGGGTTTGACCAGCTGGGTATAGGCGGCTGTGACTCCTTTTAGGGCATTGTCCTTTGTAGTCCAGAAGGCGTCGACGAGCTGGGCGTTGGGATTGGAGATCTCCAGCTGTTTGTTGCAGGAGATGCCGATGGTTGCGAAGGCTGAGAGAAGTATTATTATAGAGGGTTTGCTTTTCATGACCAATTTTTAAATCGTTAGGAATTTTAGAAGCCGCACTGGATGCCTGCGGTGAAGATTCGCGAAGAGGGGTATCCGCCGCCTACGACGCCTCTTTCGAAGAAGTTGTTGCCCACGATGTCGGGGTCGATAACGTTGGAGCCGGTGAAGGTTAGGAGATTTTGTCCGCTGATATAAATCCGGGCGTTGGCGAAGCCGATACGCTTGAGCATTCCGGCGGGTACGTTGTAGGCGACCTGGACGTTGCGAACCTTCACGAAAGATCCGTTTTCTAGCCAGCGGTCGTCGTCTCCGCGGCTGTTTTCGCTAACCGACCGGGCCGAGCCGTAGACGAGTCTTGGGAAGTTCGTATTGGTATTGGACGGGGTCCAGGGGTTGATATTGGTCCGGTAGTTGGAGTTGTCGACGACGCGGTCGATGATGCTGTAGATCGTGTTATAAATCTTCCGGCCAAAGAGTCCATAGAGCTGAATCGAAGCGTCGAAGCCTTTGTAGGAGGCGTTGAAGTTGAGGCCGGTTTCCAGTTTGGGCCAGGGACTTCCGAGGTATTGGCGGTCGTCGGCGGTGAGGTCCCCATCCTTTTTATTGCTGACGAAGCGGATATCACCGGGTTGGGCGTAGGGCTGGTCGCTGGAGGCGACTTCGGATGCGGATTGGAAGATGCCTGCGGTTTTGTAGCCATAGAATTCGCCCAGTGAGCGGCCGACTTCGGTGCGGGTAAGGCCTGTCTGCACGTAGGTTCTGCCGACGCCCAGGTTGCCGAGGGCAAGGATTTTATTTTTTATCGTCGTTACGTTCAGTCCGATGTCGTATTTGAATTTGTGCTGGTTGTTTTTATAGTTGATGCTGAGCTCGACGCCGGTGTTTTGCAGGGACGCGGCGTTTACCGGGGGATTGCCGGAGCCTCCGAGGTACCAGGGGAAGGGAACGTCATAGGTGAGGACGTCTTTGGATTTCGATTTGTAGTAGTCGATATTACCGGAGATTCTGTTGTCGAGGAGGGTAAAGTCGATACCGATATTGGTCACCTTTTTAGATTCCCATTTCAGGTCGGGATTGGAGAGATTCGTTTGGGTCGAACCTTGTACGGGATTGTTGTCTCCGAATACGTATCTCGGGTTGGGGTTGATGATGCCGAGGTATTGCCAGGGGCCGATGGTGATGTTCCCAAGGGTTCCGTAGGAGCCTCTTATTTTCAAGTCGTTTACCCAGCCCAGGTGGAAGAAGGATTCGTTGCTGATTCTCCATGCGGCTGAGTAGGACGGGAAGTAGGCGACTTTGTTATTGGGTCCGAATCTCGAGTCGGCGTCTCTTCTGAAGGTTCCTGAAAGGAGGTATCGGTCGTCATAGTTATAGTTGACGCGGCCGAAGGCGGAATACGCGGACCATTTGTTCGTATAGCCTCCGATGAAAGAGTTGTTGGCTCCCTGGTCGAGGACCTGGAAGTAGGAGCCGTCGGCCTGGAGGGTATAGCCTGTTTTGGTGGCGCCCATTTGTTCATACCGATCCTTTTCATAGCTGAAGCCAGCCACGCCGTCGATTCGATGCTTTTTTACGGCGTAGTTGAGGTTGAGGGTATGTTCGGTGAGCAGGTGCAGGCTTTGTGCGCGGCTTTCATTGAGGAAGGGTTGTTCGGTGGCCTGGTTGTAGGTCCAGTTGCCGTCTTTGCGGAAGACCTTGGAGTGGTCGAAGCTGGTTTCGAGACCAAGGTTGAAGCGGTATTTGATCCATTTGAAAGGCTCTATCTCGGCGTAGGTATTGCCGCGGAGACGGACGTTCGAGTAGTCGGTCTGCCGGAGGTTGTTGATGGCGACGGGATTGGTGCCGAAGGTAACGGCTTTGTCGCTGCCGTATCCATATCCGCCGGGGTTAGCGGGGTCTTTTATGGGAATGACGGGGAGCATGCGAACCATGTCGATAAAGGGTGTGCCTTCGACGGGGTCTTCGTGCGAGCTATAGATGCCAAGGTTCTCCCCTATTTTGAAGATGCCCTTTCGGCCTTCGCTGTTTACGCGGAGCGATACGCGGTCGTAGTCGTTGTTGATGACGGTGCCCAGCGATTTGAAATAGTTCCCTGATATGAAGTAAGAGCTGGTCTTGCTTCCTCCGGAGAAGCTGAGGTCGTAGTCCTGTATGGCTCCGGTGCGGGTGATGGCGTCCTGCCAGTCGGTGTTGATGGCGGGGTTGAAGGCGGTGGATACGCTGGCCATCGGGGTGACGCCGCCGTTTTGATACGCGAGCTTATTGGTCGCGGCAAATTGGGTAGCGTCCATGAGGTTCCATTTTTTCGGGACCTGCTGGATACCATATTTTGCGGAGAAGCCGACTTTCAGCGGGCCGTCCTTGCCTCTTTTGGTGGTGATGATGATAACGCCATTGGCGGCACGTGCGCCGTAGATGGCGGCCGCGGAGGCGTCTTTTAGAATTTGTACGCTTTCGATATCGTTCGCGTTGAAGTCTCGGTTGGCGTTGGTAGCGGGAAGACCGTCGATGACATAAAAGGGATTATTGCTCAGGAGGCTTCCGATACCGCGGATTTCCACGGCAGCTTCGCCGCCGGGCTGGCCGGTGTTTCTTACGGTGACGCCGGCTGCGAGCCCCTGTAAGGATTCACCGACGGTAGTGGCGGTGAGCTTTTTCGAGGCGTTGATGTCGACAATGGAGACGGCCCCGGTGAGGTCTTTTTTCCGGACCGTTTGGTAGCCGATGACGACGGCGTCGTTAAGCGTTCCGTCGTTGGGACTGAGGATTTCGTTGATAGGGGTCGATTTGGCTTTTGCTTCTTTGTCAAGGAAGCCGATGTAAGAGAAGACGAGTGTGCTTCCTTCAGGCGCATCGATGGTGAATTCTCCTTTCTCGTTTGTCGTAACGGATTTGTTCGTTCCTTTCACGGTAACAGTGGCGCCGACGAGGGGTTCTCCATTCGGAGACCGGAGAGTACCTTTAACGGGTTGCTGTGCGTGTGCGAGGAGAGAAGAGAAAAGCAGCACGATGAATAAAAAGAGGGTTTGGCAAAAACAGTTGAGTAGACGTTTTGGTGAAGGCATGGCAGCATATCTTTTGTAAGGTGCAAGTAAATGACTAATTTTAAAAACCAAAATATCAGTTCTGTTCAAAATAGTATCAAATCGTATCACCCGTCTAGTTGAAACACCTATCTCTTATCATATTGCTTGCTGGATCTATGCTGCATGCCGCGGCGCAGCGTTTTAATTTCAGGCATTACCAGGTGGAACAGGGCCTCTCCAACAACACGGTTATTTGCAGCGTACAGGATAATAAAGGCTTTATGTGGTTCGGTACGAAGGACGGGCTGAACCGGTTCGACGGGTATTCCTTCAAGACGTTTTATATGATACCGGGTGATTCGAAGAGTATCGGCACCAATTTCATCGAGAGTCTTTATGAGGATGAGCGGGGGATGTTGTGGGCTGGGACGGAGAAAGGTCTTTTTGGATATGATAAGATAACGGAGACCTTCACTCCGTTAAAGGGGGATATCATCAGCGGAGACGTAAGCGATATAAAGTCCGATAGGAAAGGGAATCTTTGGATTATCAATATTCCGGAGCTGATGCGGTATGATATGCGGACGGGGCAGGTAGTAAATTATTCTTCGAAGTATCATTTCGAGCCGACTTCTATTAGCATCGATGGTTCCGGGAAGGTTTTCGTTTCTGCGGTGGACAATAGTATTCGGGAATTTGTGCCGTCGGCGGATAGTTTTCTTATCCATATTCTTCCGTCTGGCTGTTCACAGGGTTTTCCTGCGCATGAGCTGAATACGATTTATTGTACGGGTGGGGATAGTATCCTGGTCGGAACTTTGCATCACGGGCTAAAGCTGTTCGATTATCGGAAGGGAGAGTGTTCGGGTTTGATCGACAATGACCGGGACAATCCAGAGATCTTCGTCCGGAATATTTTGCAGGTTTCTCCGAATAAGGTTTGGGTTGCTTCGGAGTCGGGTATTTTTATTTATGACAGGGGTTTGGGTGTGGTGAATCTTAAAAAGCAATATAACGACCCTTATTCTATTTCGGACAATGCGGTGTATTGTCTGTGCAGGGATAAGGAGGGGGGAATCTGGGCCGGCACTTATTTTGGCGGCGTCAATTATTTCGCCAACAGCCTGGTCGAGTTCGATAAATTTTTCCCGGGCAAGGGGGAAAATTCACTGAGCGGAAATGCGGTGAGGGAGATCTGTAAGGACCGGTATAATAATTTATGGATAGGTACGGAGGATGCGGGATTGAATAAGATCGACGCGGGGACGGGGTTATTTCATCATTTTGTGCCGACGGGTCAGAAAGGGAGTATTGCCTATTACAATATACATGCGCTGCTGCCGGATGGGGACAGGCTTTGGATAGGCAGCTTTTTACACGGGCTGGATGTGATGGATATCCCGAGCGGGACGGTCGTGAAGCATTATTCCGGTTCGGGAGGGAAGTATGGGTTTAGCAACGAATTTATTTATTCCCTGGCGAAGACGAGGGAGGGTATCGTTCTTGCCGGTACTTCGGCGGGACTTTATTCTTATAATGAGGGGGCGGATCATTTCGAGCTGGCGAACTGGGTGCCTGCGCATGATTTTGTCACCGCTATCTATCCCGATAGCAAGGGGGGAATTTGGGTGGGGACGTTTCGGGAGGGGGTTTTTTATAGGAGCGCTGGGGGGTCTGTGGTCAATTTAAGAAAGACCGATGATGAAGACCGGGGACTGACGAGCGACCGGATCAATGGCATCTTCGAGGACAGCAGGGGTCTTTTCTGGATAACGTCTGAAAATGGGCTTTGCTGTTATGACCCGGCAAAGGGAAGCGTCAGGAAATATACTACTTTGAATGGGTTGCCGGGTAATGTTACTTATAAGGTTCTGGAGGACGACAGGGGCGATATTTGGGTAAGCACGTCGAAGGGTTTGGTCAATCTGAACAGGAAGACGGGAGCGATTCGGGTGTATACGAAGTCGAACGGGCTGCTGAGCGATCAGTTCAACTATAGCTCGGCCTTTAAGGATGAGGCGGGCAATATGTATTTCGGGAGTGTAAAAGGGATGATACGATTCAATCCGGCGGCTATCCGGAAGAATGCGTTCAATCCGCCGGTGTTTCTGACGGGGTTCCAGGTCAACAATACGGAGCTGCCCATTACGACGGATGCGGGTCCGCTCGAGCATTCGATCACGTATACGGAGAAGATTAGTCTTGCCTATAACCAGTCTTCGATCAGTATCGATTTTTCGGCCATCTCTTTTACGGCGCCGGAGATGACGCAGTATGCTTATAAGCTGGATGGGCTGGAAAATGACTGGACGTACCTGAAAAGTAATCGAAAAATTTATTTTACCAACCTGCCGCCGGGAGACTACCGGTTATTGGTAAAGGCGATGAACAGCAATGGCATCTGGTCGGAGAATCCTGGTTCTCTTCGGATCGTCATACGCCCTCCTTTTTGGAAGAGTCCCGTGGCTTATGGCATTTATGTCTTGTTTTTGGGTTGGGTCGTTTGGTACCTAATCCGAAGCTATCACCGGCAGGTACAGCTACGGAATCAACGTAAGATCGAGCTGCTAGAGAATGAAAAGGCGAAAGAAATCTATCATGCCAAGATCGAGTTTTTTACGAACGTCGCGCACGAGATACGGACTCCGCTGACGCTGATAAAGCTGCCGCTTGAAAAAATACTATCCATGCCTCAGACGGATGAGGCGAAAAGAAATCTAGCTATTATGGAAAAAAATACGGACAGGCTGATCGATCTGACGAATCAGCTGTTGGATTTCCGGAAGATCGAAAACAACAGTCTCAGCCTGAGCTATGTAAAGACGGACGTTTCCGGTTTGGTCGAGGAAGTTTATACCGCCTTCAAACCTGCTGCGGAACAGAAGGGAATGCAATTCAGGTTAGAGATGCCGAGGATGCATTTTCAGGCGTATATCGACCCGGAGGCGGTGCGAAAGATCATCAGCAATCTGCTCAGCAATGCGATAAAATATGGAGAGCAGGCGGTAAAGATCAAGATCTTGCCGTTTAGCAGCGAGGATGAGTTCTTTTCGATCCGGGTGAGCAATGACGGGCGGATTATCCCCAGGGAGATGCGGGAAAGAATCTTTGAGCCCTTTTTCCGGCTGAAGGAGACGCAGAAGGAGCCGGGGACGGGGATTGGACTGGCGTTGTCGTTATCGCTGGCGCAATTGCACAAGGGGACGCTTTCGGTGGATGCGGATGAGGCACAAAATTCGTTTACTGTTACTTTGCCGATTCACCAGGAGACGGAGTTCGAGCTATACAAGGAGGAGGTGGTTGCGGCGCCGGTCCGGGAGGAGATGACGGAAGAGGGTGATCACCGGCAGATGGTTTTATTAGTGGAGGATAACCAGGAGATATTGGATTTTGTTGCGGGGGAATTGAAGGGGGAGTATTCGATCCTGAAGGCGCGAAATGGAGTAGAAGCGTTGAAGAAGATCGAGACGGAGCATGTGCAGCTGATCATCAGTGATGTGATGATGCCGGTCATGGATGGATATAGTCTATGTAAAGAAGTGAAGTCGAATGTCGAGTATAGTCATATTCCGGTGATTTTGCTGACGGCGAAGAATTCGTTGCAGTCGAAGATCGAGGGACTGGAGATGGGGGCGGATGCGTATATCGAGAAGCCGTTTTCGCAGCAGTACCTGCTTGCGCAGATCAAGAGTTTGCTGAATAACCGGAATAAGATCAAGGAGCATTTTGCCAATTCGCCGTTGGTGAATATCAAGACGATGGCTTATTCGAAGGCGGACGAGCGGTTCTTGACGACGATCAGCGAGATCATCCAGGGTAATCTGGCGAGTGCGGAGCTGAATGTAGATTTGCTGGCGAGGGAGATGAATATGAGCAGGCCTACGTTGTACAGGAAGATCAAGGGGTTGTCGAATCTGTCGCCGAATGATCTGATCAAGATTACGCGGTTAAAGAAGGCGGCGGAATTGCTGGGGTCCAAGCAGTACAAAATATATGAGGTCGCGGGGATGGTCGGGTATAGTCTCGCCGCCAATTTCAGCAGGGATTTTATGAAGCAGTTTGGAATTTCTCCTACGGAGTATGCGGGGGAGAGGATTGGATAGCGGATGCGCCGGGGCGCGGTTAGTGCGGGCGGCGCGGCGCGATCATTATGGGATGGATGCCGTCCCACTGCAAGTCCTTTACGAGCTTTCCATTTTTTGTTACGGTGACGTGTCTGCCGCGGACGTGGATATTCCAGTCTCCGCCGAAGGCTTTCATGTGTTCGAGGGACATCGATGGCCATCCGGCCGGCAGGCGGGGCATGAGGGAGAACTGGTTGAAGCCGATGGGGTCGATGCCGAAGAGGCCTTCGGTGATGACGCGGCAGTAGAGCGCGCTTTCTGCTGAGAGGTGGCGCTGGTTGCCTTCGGGCCAGGCTTCGACCGGATAAGGAACGTGCTCACCGAGCAGGCGGGTACGGGAGTAGTGAGAAAAGTAGCTGTTACAGGTATCTGTGGCTCCGGCGTAGAAGAGGCCGCGGAAGGCGTACAGGGTGGCGCGGTCCCAGAAAGTCGTGTCGCCGGCCTGGGTGAGGATGCCGTTTTGGGTCCAGAGGTAGGGAGAAAGCAGCGCCTTTATGGTTTGGGGGGCCCGGTCGAAGATGCCCATTACGAGCGGCAGGCAGATCCATGAACGCAGGACCGTATTGCCGTCATAGTATCGATAAGTATCGAATCCGCTGATGCGGGCGCCGAAGTAGGTACCGATATTTTCTTTTAAGCGGGTGGCTTCGGCGGCGAGCCGGGAAGCGGCGGCGGCGTCACCGAGGGCAAGCGAAAGACGGGATGCGTAGAGGAATCCGCCGTAGGCAAGGACGTTTGTGGAGAGGTTGATCTTGCCGGCGGGGAAGCGTCCTTCGAGCTCGTCCGCGTCGCTGGCGATTACACCTTCTTTATTTTGTTTTCTGCGCAGGTATTCGAGGCACCAGTCGATCAGGGGCCAGAGCTTTCGGGCCTGGATGGTATCTCCGTAAGCGAGGGCGAAGCGGGTTGCACCGTAGGCGATCATGGCCTGGTCGCCGCGGTCACCGGCGCCGTTCCAGATGGAGTCGCCTTCGGCGATGATGGAGCTTGGGATGGGGAGATATTTCGGGTTCATGTAGGATGCGAAGAGGCGGAAGGCGTTTTGGGCGGATTCGTTGCCGGAGGCTTTGCCGAGGAAGGGGAAGAAGGGGTTGGCGTATTCGGCCTGGTCGTTGGCCCAGATGGCGGCGTAGTAGGCGCCGCCGCCGGGGCCGTGCATGAGGCCGGATTTGGTATCGTAGATGCTTTCCGTCGCGCGGAGCTTGGCGAAGTCGAAGAGGCGGTTGATGGTGTCGTTGGGTGTTTTGAGGACGAGGGATTGGAAGATGTTGTCGACGAGGGATATTCGTTTTTGCAGCTCGTAGTTTGTCGAGAATCGGTAGTCGTTTTCGGATGCTTTTCTGACGGAGAGGGCGTAGGAGAAAGAAAGGCTATGGCCGGGCTGGAGGATGAAGTCGCCGCCGTCGCAGGTTCGGCGGGAGATGATGAAGGGGCCTTGTATTTGGCGATCGGGGGAGGTTGTGCTGTCTTTCGTGATTACGGGCAGGTGGAGGTGTAGTGGGGTGGTTCCTTTGTTGGTGAGCAGGTAATCTTCGAGGTAGGCTCGTTTGTCTGTGGAGGGGAAGATAGTTCTTTTTATGATGAGGGTTGTCTGCGTATGGCTGTTTATTTGAAGGAGGCCGCGGATGTAGAATGCGTCGGGGTATTCGATGAGGGGTTGGCCGTCGATGGTGATGGAGTCGGCGATGTGGTCGGTGAGGTGGGTGGTGTAGCTGGCGTGGGTATTGTTGGGGAGGGTGCGAAGGTTGGGGAAGACGAGGTGTTGCTGGAGGATGAGGTGGTTATTGTTGTCGACGCCGTAGGTGATGATGGCGGCGATGGTTTTACCGGCCATTTCGATGTGGTCGGTGTGGGGGATGGTTTTTGGGGTAGTGCTCCAGCGGATGCCGCCGTCGGATGAAAGGTTCCAGCGTGATTTTTGTGCTGATGCGGCTTCTATACAGAGAAGGAGAAAGCAGAGAATAAGTCTTGTCATACTGCAAATATAAGCCCCGCCGGCGGTGGGGCTTATATTTGTGGTTATTTGCCGTTGAAGCGAATGTTATAGGTGGCGCCGATGCCTACACTGCCGAGGGTTCCGCCATTGTTGTCGCTGCGGAAGATGCCGTTGTAGTAGGCGAAGACGTTCCAGTCATAGTTGTGATATCCGAGCTGTGGTTTGAGGTAGAAGCCGCCTTTGGCGCCGTTTGCGCCGGTGAGGAAGGTGTAGCCGACGTCGGAGCCGAGGAAGATGCCGGAGCTTTTGGGGTAGACGCGGAAGAAGGCGCCGAGGGGTACGGAGCCGAAGCCGTCGAAGCCGTTCTTGCCAAAGTAGTGATTGTATCCGGTGGTGAGGCCGAGACCGAAGTTATCGGTTTCGAGGACTTGTCCTTTTAGTTCGAGGCCGGCGGTGAAGCTGCTATAGTGGGAGAGGTTGCCGACGGGGATGCCAACGTTTGCTCCGAGCTTTAGCCAGGAATTGTTGGGTGTGATTGGAGTGGATTGGGCTGACGCGTGTTCTATTGCAAAGAGGATTGCAATGGTTGAAAACATGATTAGCTTTTTCATGAGGTTTTATTTTACCCTCATGTTTTCAAATGGTGTGCCCCGGTGTTTTGGGGATTATTTTCCTTACTTCTGGATTGTTTTGGGTTGAGGATGGATGGTGGCGGTGGGGCGAATGGGTGGACCCTGGGTGGTAGCGCTGGCTGCGGCGGCGGGGCGGATGGGCGGGCCCTGGCGGGTTTGCATGTCGAACCAGTCGATGTCGACGTAGCCGCCGGTTTCGATGGTGGAGTAGTTGAAGAGAGCGAATTTATTTCCTGTGAACATTTTTAGGTTGAATTTCATGTGGAGGGTGTCTCCGAGGGGCAGGAATGTTTTGTTGTCGTTGCTGTAAGAAAAGGTTGCTTCGTCTTTTGTGGTTATGACGGAGGCGCGGAGGTAGAGGTGGTCGCCGGGGGGCATGGGGATGCTGTCGATGGTGCGGCCGTTGTTTACCATGACCAGGTGTTTATTTTCGACGGCGATGAAGGCGTAAGGTAATTGGATGAGGCCGAGGCCGGCGATGTCGCCGGGACGCATGTGGGAAGTTTCGAGGGAGATGGTTCCGATCGACCAGGGGCCGAAGGGGCGTTGGGTGAGGGTATTGCGGGCGCGGGTGAAGTCGGTGGTGATGTTGGCGGTTTTCAGGCGCAGGTAGCCTTTGCGTTCGGAGAGGGACCATTTGGTATCGTCGGGGTTGTGGTTCCATCCCCATTGGAGGCCGAGGTGGTCGTCGTTGAATGGGTCGCTGGTGGGTAGTGTGGTGACGGGCCAGGTCTTGCCGACGTTGGGCTTTTTGTAAGTGAGGACGGCCTTTCCGTTTTCGCCGAGCATGGGCCAGCCGTCGATCCAGTGGACGGGTTGTAGGGTTGGGACGCGGCCGACTCCGTCGCGGTCCTGGAAGATGACGCTCCACCACTCCCCTGTTTGGGTTTCGATAAGCGCGCCCTGGTGGACACCTTTGCCGGGGAGGTCCATATCGTCTTTCAGTACGACCTTTTCTTCGTAGGGACCATAGATGTTTTTCGAGCGGAGGGCTACCTGGTAGCCGTCGCCTCCGCCGTAGGTGGCGTAGATATAATAATAGCCGTTGATTTTGTAGACGTGGCTTCCTTCGAGTCCTTTCCTTTGTACTTTTTCTACGATGAGGCTGTCCTTTGTGATGGGGGCGAGGTTTTCGTCGACTTCGGTGAGGGATAGTTTCGAATAGCCGTGAACGATATAGATCCTGCCGTCGTCATCATAAAAGAGGCCGGCGTCGTAGTAGGCTTTGGGGAGCTTGTGGAGCTGCCAGGGTCCTTCGGGGTGGTCGGCGGTGAGGTGGTAGCCGCCTTCGTCGAGGGTGACGAAGAGGAGGTGGAATTTGCCGTTGTGATAGCGGATGCTGGTGGCCCATTGGCCGTGGCCGTAGCGGGTTCCGCCGACGAGGTCGTAGGCGGGGTTTTGTTTAAAGCGGTCGATGGTGTTGGTGCAGTATTCCCAGTTGACGAGGTCTTTCGATTTTAGGAGGGGTACGCCGGGGAAGATGTACATGGTGGTGGTGACCATGTAGTAGGTGTCGTCTACTCTTATAACATCGTTGTCGGGGAAGTCGGACCAGATGATGGGGTTGGTGTAGGTGCCGTCTTCGTTGTCGGATTGGGGGCCTCGCGTGGCGTGGGGTTGGGGGCTGCGGATGGAGGCGCGGCCTTTGGCCGCGGATAGGCGATAGAGGCCCGCGCCGTGGGCGGGGATTACGGGGGCGAAGGAGATGTTGAAGTCGCCGAGGGTTTGATTTTTCCAGAGATCAGAGATTGTGCACAGGCCGGTTAGTGGGGCTGGGACGGGGGTGGCGGTGTCGCGGGCGTTGAAGAGGGCGAGGTAGCGGTCGCCGGTGCGGGGGTCGTCGGCGGTCCAGGCGATGAGGTTGTCGTTGTTGAAGAGGGGGCGGTTGTTGGTGCTATATTTAAGAACGTCGAGGACCGCTTTGTTGGTTAGGAGGGAGAGGGTGAAGGAGTCGTTGCCGGGCAGGTCGCCGCCGAAGAAGAGGGGGCTGCGGAAGATGGACCAGAGGGTCATGAGCGTATATTGCTCGTCGTGGGTAAAGCGGGCCATGCGGTCGTTGCCGCGTTCGGCGCGGATGCCGATGTGGCCGAGGGGGAGCATGTCGCCGTCGGGCCAGGCGCCGGGGGCGCGGTAGGTGTTCCAGCGTTCGAAGACGGCAAAGTGTTCTTTGAGCTGTTTCCAGCTGTCCCAGAAGTCGCCGACGGTCCTCCACATATTGGCCTTGCTTTGTACGTCGAGGGCGTGCCCGATGGGGGTTTCGCCGGGCGAGGTGCTGAAGACGATGGGGCGGCCGCAGCGGTCGATGGCTTTGCGGATCATGGCTAGTTCGGCGCCGTGGTAGGGTTCGGTGAGGTCGTCGATTTTTACGAAGTCGACGTTCCAGGAGGCGTAGAGCTTGAACAGGGCGTCGTAGTAGGCTTGGGCGCCGGCTTTGCTGGAATCGATAGTATAGTTATCGTGCAGCCATTTGCATTGGTCCTGAGCGCTGTAGATGTCGGCTGCGGTGACTTTGGTATTTAGGATGGGGAGGTTTCGTTTGACGGCGATAACGGGTACTCCGCGCATGGTGTGGAGGCCGAGCTTGAGGCCTTTTGCGTGGAGGTAGTCGGCGAGGGGTTTGAAGCCTTTGCCGCCGGCGGCCGAGGGGAAGCGGACAGGAGATGGGGTATAGCGGCCGTAGGCGTCGATGTTGAAGGAGGGGTCCTTTTCGTTATAGCCATGGGCTTTGTCGTTGTCGACGTACCAGCGGATGTCGACGATGATGTAGTTCCAGCCGTAGGATTTGAGGTTAGCCGACATGTAGTCGGCGTTGGCTTTTACTTCGGCTTCGGTGACGGTGGGGCCATAGCAGTCCCAGCTGTTCCAGCCCATGGGAGGGGTTGGGGCCCATTTATGGAAGTCTTGCGCTTGTGCGAAAAGGGCTGCTACGCAGCCTAGAATAATAAGTGTATTTTTCACAGTTAAATATAAATAAAGAGGCCCGGATTTTTAAGTCCGGGCCTTTATTTATTAGTAACCGTTGTTCTGCGGGAATTTGGGTCCTTCCGTTACGCGGTCGATCTGGGATTGGGGGATCGGCCGGAGGGCGTGGAAGTCCTTGATATTGGGAGCGGCTTCCGAGTTCCAGTCTTTTACGCGTCTGAGGAGGGATTTGGTGCGGACCAGGTCGTGCCAGCGCTGCCATTCGCCGTAGAATTCGCGGCTGCGTTCATCGAGGATGAAGTCCAGGGTAACGTTCGCGGGAGTAATGGTCTGCGCGGTGACGGCGGCGGTGTTTTGGAGGGTCGTGTTGGTTTTGCGGAAGGCGGCGCGTTGTCTGACGACGTTGATGAGTGCGGCGGCGTTGATGTTGTCGCCGGCTTCGAAGGCGGCTTCAGCGCCGATCAGGTAGACGTCGGAGAAGCGGTAGAGGACCACGGGTCTTGTAGAGGGGTCATTGAAGTTGGCGCCGCGGCTGGGGTCCATAAATTTCTTGACCGAGGGGAAGTAGGCGTTGGTCCACAGGCTTGGCGGGATGATGATGCCTTTGAAGGGGGTGGCGCCGTTAAACTGGGGAGCGCCGGTTACTTCATAGGAAGGGATCCATATGGCGGTGTCTACGCCTGCCGTCAGGGTGTAGCCGATGCCGCGGCTGTTGTTGGCGGCGCCGGCGGTATTGCTGAGCGTCGTATTGCTGATCCAGACCTGCTGGAAAGTATTATCGTAGCGCGAGTCGTTGACGCGATCGGAGAAAGCCTGGTCCAGCAGATAGCGTTTGCCCGTGTTGGGTCCGTTTACGTTATTGGGACGTGTGCGGACATAAGGGCGGCCGTTGGCGGCGTCGCGGACCATGGTCGACGAGCCGCTGTTGACGAGGGCGCCCGAGCCGTTTTTATAGGAGTTGATGCCGCTGTTGGAAGGATAGTTCCAGATATAGAACCAGGGGGTGAGGTTTTGCGCTGCGCCGCCGCTGGCTCCGCCGCCAACGGTATATTGTCCGTATTTGGGGTCTATGGAGTGGTCGCTGACGAAGAGGGATTCTTTGCCATAGTCATTGACGGGGTTGAAGGCGTCGCCGTAGTCCTGCCAGAGGTCGAGACCATAGGCCGATTTGTTGGCGATGATGCCGGAGCAGATGGTGTAAGCCTGTTGGAAGTCGGCCTGCGTGTTGTTCAGCCATCCGCGGGTCAGGTAGGCTTTTGCGAGGAGGTATAAGGCTACGGGCTTACAGGCGGCCTTGCCCAGGAAAGGAGCCGAAGGCTGGTTGGGCAGGTCTGCGGCCGCTTCGGTGAGATCTTTTATGATTTGTGCATATACCTGGGCTACGGGCTGACGGGAGTCGGCTTTGGAGGCTGTAGTATTATAGGTCGTGTGCAGCGGCACGTCTCCCCAGGTTTGGACGAGATAGAAGTACCAGAAGGCGCGGAGGAATTTCGCCTGTGCGATATATTGCCTTTTGGATGCGGTGTCTGCGTCGGAGGCCGGGGCGTACTGGAGGACACCGTTGAGCGTATTGATATCTGTGTAAGCAGCGCCCCAGGCCGAGCCGAAGTTGCTGCCGTTGAGACCATTGTAGGTATAGAGCTGGATTCCGCTGGCGGAAGCGCCCGAGAGGTGCTCGTCGGTGCCGGCTACCATTTCGGCGCTGAAGCCTTCGGTACCCCACTGGCCGCGGATGTCGTTGTATACCCCTGAAATACCTCCCAGCAGACCTGCAGAAGTGTTGAAGAAGGCGGGGACGATGCCGGCCTGCGGATGTTCTTCGAGCAGCTTGCTACAGTTGCTGAAGAACAGAGACGTTGCCAGCACGAGCGTTATCTTGAGATTTATGCTTAGTTGACGTTTCATGTCTTACTGATTTTATCTTTTAGAATTTCATATTTATCCCGACCGTGTACTGACGGGTGGAAGGGTTATTCATGTTGACCGTGACTGCGCGGGCGGGTGAGGGAACGTCGCTGGAGCCGGTGGGGTTGACGGCGTTGCCGTAGCCGTTGCCTTCGGGGTCGATACCCAGGCCGTCTCTAACCAGCGGGGCATAGAAGAAGAAGGGGTTGGTGGCGTTGACGTAGACCCGCAGGGAAGAGGCGAATGTTTTGCGCATGAGCTTTGCCGGCAGCTCGTAGCCCAGGTTGATACTGCGGCAGCGGATGAAGGAGCCGTCGCGGTAAGCCAGGGTAGAGCCGAAGTTGAGACGGTCTGTTCCGGCGTCCGGCGCCGGGAAGTCGTTCGTGGGGTTGGTGCGGGTCCAGTAGTTGGTCTTGAGCTGGTTGACGCGGCCCTGGTTGTAGAAGGGGAAGCCGTTGCCTCCTCCGTCTGCGGTCAGGTAGGGCACCACCACTTTCATACCCATGCGGGCGACGACGACGACCGAGAGGTCCCATCCTTTGTAGGAGAACCGGTTGGTCAGGCCGCCTTCCCAGCGGGGCTGGAAGTTGCCGAGGATCTGGCGGTCGGAGGCGTCGATCTTGCCGTCGCCGTTGACATCCTGTACACGGATTTGTCCGGGGTAGGCTTTCGGGGAAGTCTGTCCGTTGATCGTTCCTTTGATAGAGTCTTCCAGCTGCCAGATGCCGAGCTTTTTATAGTCGTAGATAACGCTGAGCGGCTGTCCTACGAACCAGCCGTTGCCGGTGTTGGACTTTTCGGCAGGGGTCGTGAGCGCGACGATCTTTTCCCGGTTGAAGAAGAAGTTGACGTCGGTGCTCCAGGTGAATCCGCCGGCGGTTCTTACGTTGACGCTGCTGAGGCTGATTTCCAGACCCGTGCCCTGGGTTCGGCCCAGGTTCTGCAGGGTGGAATTGGCGCCGTTGCTGATCGGCAGGTTGACCGAGAGGAGGATGTTCTTTGTTTCCTGCTTATAATAGTCTACGCTACCGGTGAGGCGGTTGTTGAACAGACCGAAGTCCAGGCCGACGTCCGTCTGCGAAGTCGACTGCCAGCCCAGGGCTTTGTTGGCAAGGGTGGTAACGAGGTAAGCCAGCTGCTGGCCTTGTGTGGAAGTACCGAAATTGTACGTAGAGGCGCTGAGGAGACCCAGGGTAGCATAGGGGTCAACGTTGCGGTTCCCCGAGATGCCCCAGCCGCCGCGTACCTTCAGGTTGGTCAGCCAGGAGATGCCCTGCAGGAATTTTTCCTCTGTGGCATTCCAGCCTACGCCGAAGGCGGGATAGGTAAAGTATTGCTTTCCCGGTGAGAGAGTCGAGGAGCCGTCGACGCGAACGGTTGCTGTGACGAGGTAGCGATTGTCGTAGCCATAGTTCACGCGGCCCATGTAGGACAGCAGTCCTCTTTCGGAGTAGCCGGTGTTGTTGGCGTCTGCGACCGGCTGACCGGCGGCGAGCGCGAAGTTGCTGTTGAGGATGTAGTCGGCGGGTACACCGGTGACCGTGAAGCGATTGCTTTGGTTGTGGTCCTTGTTTACTTCGAACAGGCCGGTGAAGCCGATCTTGTGTTTTTGCGCGATGGTCTTGTCATAGTACAGCAGGTGCTGAATATTGTAGGACCAGGCTTCTACGTTGCTGACGGCGGCGTTGGAAGAGGCCTGTGTCGTAGCGGTGTTGGTATAAGTCAGCGGGCCATTGTAGTCGTTGCCGTTTTGCTGGCTGAAGTCGAGGCCCACGTTCAGGCGATACCGGAGGCCGGGCGCCAGCTGCGCTTCTCCGTAGAGGCTGTTGAAAGTGCGGAGGCGGCGGGTCCGGGAGAAGATGGAGCTTTTCTTGGTAATGAGAGTCAGGGGGCTGATGAACGCGGCGTCGATGGAACCGACGGCCGGTGTGAGGTTCACCGTGCCATCCGCGTTGTAGGGGCTGGCGAGCGGAGTAGTCTTTACCAGGTTGACCGGCACCCCTGCCCCACCGGGGCTATTAG
This sequence comes from Bacteroidota bacterium, assembly GCA_018267545.1. GTDB lineage: Bacteria > Bacteroidota > Bacteroidia > Chitinophagales > Chitinophagaceae > Puia. Next base: position 34,671 of record JAFDYG010000477.1, on the reverse strand, counting down.
TGTAGATAAGCGTGTTCATGGTATTGAGGCCTATCTTCAGGAATTTGTTGATGCGGTGGTCGATGGTGCTACGGATAGTGTAGCGGGTGAAGTCCTGGTTGGGGATGATGCCTGCCTCTTTGTAGTAGCCGAGACCGAGGCCGTATTGAGTGGTTTCGGTACCGCCCGAGATGCCGATCTGCTGGCTATTGGTGAAACCCTTCCTGTATATAAGATCCTGCCAGTTGGTGGAGACACCGGCGGCGAGGGCGGCCTGTTCGGCTGCGGTGAGCGCGTAGGAAGTGGTGCCGGGGGAGGTGCGGTTGTAGAGGGCGGCGTCGGTTTTGAACTGCGCGTACTCCTTACCGTTCATGACCTTGTATTTATCGAGCACTTTGGAGACGCCGTAGTAGCCATCGTAGCTAATTACAGATTTACCGGTGCGGCCGCGTTTAGTCGTAATCAGGATAACCCCGCCGGCTCCTCTGGAGCCGTAGATGGCGGTTGCGGAGGCGTCTTTGAGGACTTCGAGGCCGGCGATGTCGTCGGGGTCGAGGTCATTGATGCTGCCGCCGTAGGGGATGCCATCGAGGACCAGTAGGGGGCCGTCGAGCGCGTCGCTGCCGTTCTGGGAAGTCGTCAGGGTGCGGTTACCGCGGATGCGGATCTGTCCGGCTACGCCGGGAGTTGCGCCGTTGCTGACGATGGAGACACCGGCGGTGCGGCCCTTGAGCTGCGAGATGAGGTTGGGCGCGGGGACTTCCTTGAGCGTCTTCTCGTTGACCGAGGCGACGGCGCCGGTGACGTCCCGTTTACGTTGCGTTCCGTAGCCGACGACTACGACCTGGTCGAGGTCGCTGGTGGACATGGAGAGCGTCACGTTGTAGACGGTTTCGCGGCCGACCCGGAATTCTTTGGCGGGGTGGCCTACGGAAGAGATGACCAGGGTTGCGCCTTGCCGGACGCTGAGTGTGTAGTCCCCGTTGGCGTCGGTGGTGGTACCGCCGGCCTGGCCTTTTACGGTAACGGAAGCGCCGGCGATGGGCTGTTTGGCGTCATCGGTGACGCGGCCTTTTACCGTTACGGTTGTTTGGGCCATGGCTGCCGGGAGCAGCCATAGTGTAAGAAAGAGATAGATGATGGAGGCATAAGCCATCGTTTTGTTTTGGTTGCTTGCAATCGGAATTTTCATAACCTGCGTTTAAAAATTTTAAGAGCGCGTTAGAGTTTGGTTAAAAGGATATGACTTGCCAGAAGGCAGTCTTCGGTTTAAGGTCCTTGTCGAAGAGTAACGGATAGTCTTTTCGTCCGCGGACAGGAAAGTTGTCGAGCCAGCTGCCGCGATCGGAGATATTCCAGAAGGTGACGCCGGTGATAACCTTTTTATATTGGCGGAAGAGTTCGAAGCACATTTTGTAGACTTCTTCCTGCTGTTTTTGTCGTGTTGCGGAGAAGGCGGTATCGTCGTCGGATATTTGACGTGTGCGCGCCTGGTGTTCTTTGGGGTAGACGGAGATGTCGAGCTCGGTGATTTGGAGGGGGATTTTTAGTTCCGAGAAGCGGCTCAGGGTAGAATCGAGCTGGGTTCTGGAGGGTTCGTTGACGGCCCAGTGGGCTTGGAGGCCGAGGCCGCCGATGGGGATGCCGGCGTCTTTCAGGGATTTGACGAGACGGAAGATCTTTTCGCGTTTCGTTGCGTTTATTTCGTTGTAATCATTGTAGAAGAGGATGGCGTCGGGGTCGGCTTCGTGGGCGTATTGAAAGGCTTTGGCGACGAATTCTTCGCCGCAGATTTCGTAGAATTTGGAGGGGCGGAAGTATTCGTCGGGTTTATCGGAGATGACTTCGTTGACGACGTCCCAGGCGTAGATTTTTCCTTTGTAGCGAGTGACTACTTCTTTTATGTGGTCGTGTAGGCGTTGGTATAGGACTTCTTTTGTTACTTGCTTGCCGGCGGAGTCGGTGAAGAACCAGCGGGGGGCCTGGTTGTGCCAGCAGAGGTTGTGTCCGCGGATTTTTAGATGGTTGCGCTGGGCGAACGCAACGATGGAGTCGGCGTCGCGCCAGTTGTATTGATTTTCTGATGGGTGGATGGGGCCCATCTTCATGGCGTTTTCGGGGGTGACGCTGTTGAATTGTTCTAGGATGAGATTTGCTTCGTCGGTTTTTAGGCTTTGGGGGGAGACGGCTACGCCGATGGGGAAATAATTTTTATAGTAGTCTTTGAGGCCGGCTGTGGGGGGGGCCTGGGCGGCGTTGGCGGCGGCTCCGTCGGTGCGGAAGGGGGATGCGGGGAGGCCTTCTTTGCTGGCGAGGTTGGGATTGTCGGGGTTGTCGGCCCAGGCGTAGCGGATGTAGCGGGGCTGGGTTATGGCGTCGTTCCAGGCGATGACCTGGTTTGCTTCGAGGCGGGTTTGGGCCCAGGCGAAGCGTTTGTCGGCGCCGGCGATGGCGAATTCTGCGGGTGGCTGGCCGTCGGTGGTGGTGAGGCCGCTGCCGGTGTTGGAGAAAGAGACGATGATTTTGTTTCCTTCGATTTTTGCTTCTTTGTATTGGGGGCTTTCGGCTATGAGATTTTTTTCACCGTAGACTTGTTGTTCGGCGAGGAGGGCAAGGCGTTCGCCGACGTCTTTTTTTCGATCGGGGTGGATGTCGTTCCATTCGCCGAGGTCGATGGTGACGGCCATGCCGGTATTTTTTATGCTTAGTGCTTTTGTTTGTGCTTCACGCGTGGCGGCCCACTGACTTTCAGAGGGGAAGTAGCGGACGTCGCCGAAGTTGGGGAGCTGGACGTAGAAGACGGGGAGGTCGGGTTGTCGCCACTGGCTACGAAAGTCGGCGATGAGGGCTGGCATGAGCTGCGCGTATAGGTCGGCGTTGTTGGTGTTGGCTTCGCCCTGGTACCAGAGAACGCCTTTGATGGGGTAGTGAGTTGTGGGGGCGAGCATGGCATTGAAGAGAGCGGTGGGACTGTTTTGTGCTGAGAGTGTGAAGCCTCCGCCGCCTGGCCGGAAGGGGGTTGTGGCTTCGCCTACTTTGTAGAGCCAGGTACCTTTCAGGTCGAGTGTGTCTGTTCCAGAGACGATGCAGTAGGGTTTATCGGGGACGAATCCGCCTTTGCCGGCCTGGTTGGTGACGCGGACGACGATGAGGTTCTTTCCGGCGTGGAGGGTTCCTTCGGGCAGGGGGTAGCGGCGTTGGGGGTACATGTATGTGGTGTGTCCGACTTGCTTGCCGTTGATATAGACCTGGTCGGCGTCGACGATGCGGCCGAGAACGAGTTTGGTCGGATGGGTGGTGAAGCTGGCGGGGACGTCGATTTCTTTTCGGTACCAGACGGCGCCGTGAAGACCGGAGGCCCCTTGGTCTTCCCAGTAGCCGGGGACGGTGATGGGACGCCAGTGCAGGGGTGAATAGGCCGGGTCGAACCAGGCGGGGATCGAGGTGAGGCCTTTATCCGTAATGGCGGGTTCGCGTGACGGCTGTGCGTGTGGGGGTTGGTAGTCTTTATTACGTTCGACCGTTTTGATCAGGTCGGGAAAATCTTTGAGGCCTTCTTCGCTGATCCAGGCCTGGATGGGGGTGCCGCCGACGGAGGCGTTGATGAGGCCGATGGGGATGTGGTATTTTTCGAAGATGGTGCGGGCGAAGAAGTAGGCGATGGCTGAGAAGTCGCGTACGTCCCGGGGGTTGGCGGATTTCCAGTAGCCGTCGGGGAGGTCGGCGCTCGGGCCTTTTAGTTCGGTGAGGGTGGGAATCCAGAAGTGGCGGATTTGGGGGTAGTGGGCGTTGGCGATGTCTGCGCTGTAGCGGTCGGCGTGGAGGAACATTTGGTGTACCATGTTAGACTGGCCGGAGCAGAGCCAGACGTCGCCGATGAGGACGTCGTGGAGGACGATTTGATTGATGTTGATGGTGTAAGGGCCGCCGGCTTTCATGGCGGGGAGGGTGATGGTCCAGGTGCTGTCTTTGGAGGTGCGGGTGTTGTAGGTGTTCCCGTTGAATCGGATAGTTACTTTTTCACCGGGTGCCGCCCATCCCCAGCAATTTATGGGCTTGTCACGCTGCAGGACCATGCTATCGCGGATGAGGCGAGGCAGGCGAACTGCGGCGTTGGCGCAAGTGGACAAGCAGACTAGAACAAAAAAGCAAATGAACCTCATGAGTAGTAGTTATTTTCTGGTTTCGGGCGGACCTAGATAGCTTTGCTGGAGGCCGCCGGCGTCGATGACTAATTTTTGCAAGACGACGCCAGGATCCATCATCCAGTATTTGAGCAGGTGTTTTCCGGGTTTGGAGATATTCAGTGTCGACTCCTTTATTATACAGTTGCTGGCGACCCATTTCTCCCAGGTGCGTACGTTCTCGTCTTCCTGGTTCAGGGTGAGGATCTGCGGCTGTTGGTCGTCGATAGAGACGGCGCATTGCAGGCCTGGTCCGTGGGGGAAGTTGAGGGTTGGGGAGAAGGACGCGTAGAGCTTCATCGCACCAGTATCGTAGGTATAAAAAGTGTAGGCGGTATAAATGTTTTTGGGTTCTTGTCTTGTCGCGGTTACGGGGAAGGTGGTGATCGCGCCTCCGGTTTTGCCGATGTCGGGGATGACCTTCCAGGTGATGTCTTTACCGTTGGAGAGGAGGCTATAGTGTTCGGCTTCGATGGAGACGACGCCGTCTTTTTCAAAGAAATTGTTGCCCCGGGCCGTGTCGGGGATGAAGGCGGTGCGTGTAATTGTTGTGCTGGCTGCGGTGACCGAATTACGGACGGAGAGGCTGTCGCCGACGTAGGCCAGCTTGGGCATTCTGTTGCGGGGGGGATCGAACCAGGCCATATAGCCGATATGGCTTTGGGACATCATGTGGTCCCATTTGCCGCCGGCGATGTGGTGGTATTGCTGGGTGATAAGGGAATCCTTTTCGTAGAACTTCTTTGCCTGCTCGGCGTAGTTGTTGGCCAGGGGATTGTTTTGGGCCGCGTATTGCTGGTTGAGCGCGACGGCCTGGTACATTTCGTGCAGGTTGCAAAGGGCGAGGATGGGATGAAGCACGAGCTGGAAGTAAGCGTCGTGTTGGTCCTGGGGCAGCTGGGCGTCGACTTTGTTCGCCTTGTCGCGGAGCTGCCGGAGTTCTTCCACTACCCTTTCGAATTCTTTGTAGGCCGTGGTCGAGTAGGTTCGAGCGTCCAGCAGCTCGGGTTTGCGACGTCCAACATATACAGAGTAGAGCCTTACGATGTCGCCGATCTCGGTAGCGTGGGCGGGGCCGAACTGTCTCTTTGCCCAGTCAGCGTAGTAGTGGCGGATGTTGCCTGCGTTAAATCGGTCCGGGTTCCAGGCGTGGTCCAGATAAAACGAGATGGGCATTTCCATGGGCTTGATGTCTCCGACGTTGACGATCCAGATCTGGCGGACGCCGTATTCATAGGCGAGGTGCATCTGTTCCCATACGCGTGCGATATTATTGGTGTTGATCCATTTATAATTTCGGGGGCCGCCGACGTAGTCGAAGTGATAGTATATCCCGTAGCCGCCGGACCTGGGGCGGTCGTTCAGGCTGGGAAGCCGGCGGATATTGCCCCAGTTGTCGTCGCAAAGAAGGAGGGTGACGTCGTCGGGTACGCGCATCCCTTTGTCGTAATAGTCTTGTACCTCTTTATATAGTGCCCAGAGCTGAGGGGTTTTTGCGGCGGGCTGGTGGGTGACCTCTTCGATGATGTGGCGTTGGGTGTCGACGATGCGTTCGAGGAGGGCGGTCGCTGTGGCGCGGCTCATGGGTTTGTCCCCGTCTCCGCGCATCCCGATGGATACGATCTTCTCATTGGTCGCGCGCTGCATGCCTTTGCGCCAGAAGTCGTTTAGGTTCACGGCGTTGCTGTCGTAGTCCCAGGGTCCTTTGCCGTAGCGTTTCCATTCGTCGTGGGCGCGCATGAGGGGTTCGTGGTGGGAGGCGCCGATGACGATGCCGTATTCTTCGGCCTTATTAATATTAAGCGAGTCGTCGTCGTAGAAGGCGTGTCCCCACATGGCGGGCCAGAAGTAGTTGCCTTTCAGGCGCAGGAGGAGGTCGAAGACTTTGTCGTAGAAGTTATGGTTGAAGTCACCGTAGTTTTGTTTGACCCAGGTGGAGAGGGCGGGGGCTTCGTCGTTGATGAAGATGCCGCGGTATTTTACTTTGGGGGCGTCGGAGTAGGTTCCGGGTTTGACGTAGAGGTTGGGGGATTTTTTGACCGGGACGTCGGCGAACCAGTACCAGGGGGAGACGCCTATTTGTTCGAGGAGGGTCATGACGCCGTAGGCTGTGCCCCGGCGGTCGCTGCCGGTGATAGTCAATTTATTTTTGTCGGCCTTGATCTGATAAGCTTCCCATTTTTGTTGTTGGGCCGAATGGATCGTTATTATGGGCTGGCCGTCGGTGGGGAGGGAGGTTTGGATGAGGGGCTTTTTGCCGGTGACGGCTTCGACGTCGTGCTGGAGCATTTCTGCGGCCTTCTTTATAAGGGGGAAGTCCTGGGGGTCGATGACGATCGTGGCGACTTTCCCGCCGGAGACGAGGGGGAAGGCGCCGGGGGTCGAAACGGGGGAGACGATCTCCTGCGCCGAGAGGTGGCCTGAAAGAATAATAATAATGGTCGTCCAAATAGGTCGTAATACTTTTTTCATCGGCAAATAGCGGTCCGGGGGATTTGTTCAACCGCTTAATCGTTGACCTAAAAGTAGTTTGACGCCCTCAGGAAGGATGCGCATTTTGTTGATAACAATGGAACAAATGTTCAATTTGCAATATTTTAATCGGTTGAATTTGAGTAAAATTGAACATTTTTGCTAGTTTACAAGACATTTGTTCCCTTTGGGAGGAGGTGAGGGTCGTACCTTCAATTTCTTCAAATCGAGTTTTATGTTGCTCAAACGGGTTGCTGCCATTCTCCTCTTTGTCGCTGTTTTTCCGGGTGTTTATGCCCAGCAGCTACGAAATCCAATTTTGCCGGGTTTCTATCCCGATCCAAGTATTGTCAAGGTCGGGACCGATTATTACCTGGTCAACTCCACTTTTTCCTACTATCCGGGGATTCCGGTATGGCATAGCAAGGACCTTTATAACTGGGAGCAGGTTGGGAATGTGATCGACCGGCCCTCGCAGATGGATTTTATGGGGGAAAACGTCTCGAGGGGACTGTTTGCTCCGGCAATACGGTATCATGACGGTCTGTTTTATGTGACCTGTACGGATATCGACCATGACGGGAATTTTGTAGTGACGGCGTCCTCGCCGGCTGGTCCGTGGAGTCAGCCGGTGCGGCTGCCTGAGGTTCATGGGATTGATCCGTCGCTGTTTTTCGATACGGACGGGAAGGCGTATATCCTTTATAATAGTGATGCTCCGGATGGGAAGCCGCTGTATAGCGGGCACAGGACGATTAGGATTTATGAGTTTGACTATCATAACCTTAAAGTGGTTGGTGGAGAGACTTTATTGGTGAATGGGGGTGTCGATCTGTCTCAGAAGCCGGTTTGGATCGAGGGGCCGCATATTTATAAGCGGGGTAATTATTATTACCTGATGGCGGCGGAGGGGGGGACTTCGGAGAATCATAGCGAGGTGGTGTTTCGGAGCTCGGGGGTTCGAGGGCCTTATGTTCCTTATGAGCATAATCCGATTTTGACGCAGAGGGGGGTGAAGTCTTCGGTGACTTCGGCGGGGCATGCGGATTTGGTGGAGGGACCGGATGGGGGTACGTATGCGGTGTTTTTGGCGGTGAGGCCGTATGAGGGGGATTATTATAATACGGGGAGGGAGACTTTTATCACGCCGGTGCGGTGGGTGGATGATTGGCCGGTGATGGATAGGGTTCGGTATGCTTTTGATGTTCCGTTTAAGGTGGGCAAGGCTGGCAGTGGTGGGTCGGCGCGAGCGGCGGCGGCCTTGCCGGTGAATGGGAATTTTACGCATCGATATAGGTTTGAGAATTTGTTGAAGAGCGGGTGGTTGTTTTTGCGGACATATGATAGTTCCTGGTATCGGGTTCGGGGCGGTGAGCTGACGATGAAGCTGTTGCCGGAGACTTATATGGGTAAGGGGAATCCGGCTTTTTTGGCCAGGAGGCAGCAGCATTTGACGTGCAGTGTGTCTACGGAGATGGAGTTTTCCAGTTCCGTGGCGGGCGAAAAGGCGGGATTGGTCGTTTTTCAGAACCTGCGGAATAATTATTTTATCTGCCGGTCGGAGGGTAAGGTGCAGCTGTACCAGGGGGATTCTCTGCTGGCGGAGAGTGCGCTGGCTGGTGCACCCGAAAAGTTGTACCTTAAGATAAGTGCGAATAGAGGTGAGTATTCGTTTTCATATGCTCTTGCCAAAGACCGGTGGAGCGTGCTGAAGGACCATGTGGATGGCAAGCTGCTCAGCACGAAGGTTGCGGGAGGGTTTGTAGGTTCGGTGTTTGCGGTGTATGGTACTTCTTCGGGGGCGGTGTCGGAGAGCAAGGCGCGGTTCAGCTGGTTCGAGTATATGGGGAAGGATCCCACTTATGAATAGTCAATACAGTTTGTATGAGGTCCGTGGTCATTATTTTATTGCTTGCTTGTTGTGGTTCTTTGGTGTATAGTCAGGAGGACTCGATCAATTTTACTTCGCTTACGTCCAAGGATGGACTTTCTTCCAATAATATCCGCGGGATTTTGAAGGACCGGTATGGGTGGATGTGGTTTGCGACCGAGGATGGGCTGAACCGGTTCGACGGGAACAGGTACACCGTTTACAGGCACTCGGATGTCCAGCCGGGCAGTCTGCCGGCCAATGATATCGGCTTTCTTCACGAGGACAAGGCTGGAAATTTCTGGGTGGGGACGTATGGAGGCGGGCTGACGCTTTACGATCGGAAGAACGATACGTTTATCAATGTCAATGATTATGCGGGGGGTGGTGTCTTAAAGGGCAGCTCTATCCGGGCTATCATCAGTGACGCGAGCGGTATGATTTGGGTCGGCACGTTTGAGGGATTGCATCTGATCGATCCGGTGACCCGCAAGCTGGTTGCGCTTCCGTATCTGCTGGATCAGGACAGCCTGCTATCGCGCAAACAGGTGAATTGTTTTTTCGTGGATAGCAAACAGCACTTGTGGATCGGTTCGATCAATGGTCTTTATATGTATGATTTCATCAGCGGCCGGGTGGTCAGGTACCGGCATTTCGACAACGACCCGAGCAGTCTGGCGGGCTCGAATGTGAAGGTCGTTGCGGAGGATAAGCGGGGAAATATATGGGTTGGGAGCTCGGATGGGTTGAGTATGTTATTACCCGACGAGCATTCTTTCCGGAATTTCAGGCAGGATAATAGCGGGCGGTCGATCAGCAGCAATCTGATCTTTTCGATTACACCGGACCGTGACAATAACAAGCTTTGGATAGGGACGGAGGATGGGTTGAATATCCTTGACCCGGAGAGTGGAGAGGTGATGCGGATTGTGCCGGACAGGCGCAGGACGTATGGGCTGAGCCGCAAGTCGGTACGGTCGATTTATATAGATGACCAGGGGATTTACTGGGTGGGGACGTACCAGGGGGGGATCAATAAGTTCGATAAGAATCTGTCCCTGTTTCAGCTGCGGCAGAGTAATCCATTCGACGAGCATGGGCTCAGCTCTTCTGTGGTGACGTCGTTTGCCGAAGGAAGAGATAGTACAGTGTATATCGGAACGGATGGGGGTGGTCTGAATGTGTACAATCGAAAGAGCGGGTTGTTTTCGCACCTGTCGCTGAGCTGTGCGGGGAAGGAGGGTTCGGGAGCGTTGCAGATTCTCTCTATGGAGAGGGATCGATTGGGAGGTGTTTGGATTGGGACCTATGCGCGGGGGATGTATCGATTGGAGCCTTCGGGTGCGTGCAGGCATTGGGTCCGGGGGGCGGGGCCGGATTCGATCAACAATAATGACATCTTTTGCATCAAGGAGGATAGAGAGGGAAAAGTTTGGATTGGGACCAATGGAAGCGGGATATGTGTTTATGATCCGGGGAGCGGGAAGTTTAGGGTGATGGCGGATGCGCCGGATGGGCCGTATACTGTGCGGATACCGATGAACAATTATATCCGGGCGATCGAGGAGGATACGAGCGGGAATATGTGTATTGCGTCGCATGGAGGAGGGTTGACCGTTTTGAATCCGAAGACGGGCAGCTATAAGATCTTCACGAAGGCCAATAGCAATATCCCGACCAATACGATTATTTCTCTTTTGCGGGATAGCAGGGGGAAGATCTGGCTGGGGACTGGCGGCGGGGGGATTAGTCTTTTCGATCCGAGGCAGGGCAGTTTCCTTACTTTCTCGGAGAAGGATGGGTTGGCGAATGGGGTGGTCTATAAGATCCTGGAGGATTCGAGCGGGTTGTTGTGGGTGAGTACGAATGCGGGGATAAGCAGTTTCGATCCGAAGGGGGTGCGGTTTACGAACTATACGCATCATAATGGGGTACAGAAAAATAATTTTGTCCTGGGATCGGGTATTCGGTTAAGGGACGGGGAGATTTATTTCGGGGGAGTGGACGGGTTTAATTTTTTCGACCCTCGCCTGCTGAAGCATAATACGAATGTGCCGGCGGTGGTGTTGACGGAGCTGCGGGTGGCGAATCAGACGGTAGTGCCGGCGGCGGATGGGCCGATACGGGAGCAGATATCGACTGCGGGGGGGATCTATTTGGGGTACAGGCAGAGCTTCACGTTGGGTTTTGCCGCGTTGGACTATACTTCGGCGCAGCAGAATACTTATGCGTATAAATTAGAGGGGTTCGATCGGGATTGGAACTATGTGGGGGCTTCGAAGACGGCTTCGTATACGAATCTGGACCCGGGGGATTATGTGTTTCGGGTGAAGGTGCGGAATAGTGATGGCGTTTGGAATACGAAGGGGGCTTCGATCGAGGTGCATATCAAGCCGCCGTTTTGGAGGACGATTTATGCTTATTTGCTTTATGTCGTGCTGGTGGTGGGAGTCTTTTGGTTTTACCGGCATAAGACGGTGCAGAAGCTGCAGAGGCGGTTTGCTGTGGAGGAGGAGAAAAGGAGGGTGCAGCAGCTGATCGAGCAGGAGAGGAAGGAGGCGGAGGTGGCGAGGGAGCTGGATCAGATGAAGATTCGATTCCTGACGAATTTGAGTCATGAGTTTAGGACGCCGATTTCGTTGATTATGGGGCCGGTGGATAATTTGCTGGCGCATGGGGCGGCGGCGGGTGCTGGTGCTGGGGGTTCTTCGGGCGCTTCGGGGTTTGGCTCGACGGCGGGGGAGTTGGGTCGTGAAGGGGAGCTTGGGCAGCTGCAGATGATTCGGAGGAATGCGAGGAGGTTGTTGAATTTGGTGAATCAGCTGTTGGATTTTAGGAAGATGGAGGAGAATGAGCTTTCGCTTCATGCGACGGAGGGAGAGGTAGTGGGATTTATGAAGGAGGCGTTCGATTCGTTTAGGGATTTATCGGAGAGGAAGGGGGTGGGATATACTTTTTGTAGTAAGGAAAGGGAGCTGTGGGTGAGGTTTGACCAGGATAAGCTGGAGAGGATTTTGTTCAATTTGCTTTCGAATGCGTTTAAGTTTACCAGGGCTGGGGGGAGTGTGAGGTTGGATGTAGAGAGGCTGGCGCAGGGGGATGGAGGGGTGGCTTGGCTGTTGATTAGTGTTTCGGATACGGGGATTGGGATTTCGGCGGAGAAGAAGGATAAGATTTTCGAGCGGTTTTATCAGATCAACTCCCCTACCCTGCTCAATCAGGGAAGTGGGATTGGGTTGTCGATTGCGAATGAATTTGTAAAGATGCAGGGAGGTAGTATCGAGGTGGAGAGTAGTTTGGGGGTTGGGACGGTGTTTAAGGTAAGGCTGCCGTTTGAGGTGGTGGAAGCGCCGGTGGTGTCGGCGCCGGCGGTGGTGGTGGCACCGGTGATGGAGGAGTCTTTGCAGGTAGAGGTTGAAGAGGAAGAAGAAATGTTGCAGGCTCCATCGGAGGAAAAAGAGAAGCCGGTGATTTTGCTGGTGGAGGATGACGATGATTTCCGGTGTTATTTGAAGGATAATTTGCAGCGATATTATAAGGTGATCGAGTCGTCGAATGGGAAGGAGGGTTGGCAGAAGGCGCTGGCGTATCATCCGTTGGTGGTGGTGAGTGATATCAATATGCCGGTGATGGATGGGATTCGGTTGAGCAATAAGATCAAGTCGGATAAGCGGACGAATCATATCCCGGTTATTTTGTTGACGGCGCTGACGGGTGAGGAGCAGCAGCTGAAGGGGTTGGCGACGGGGGCGAGCGATTATGTGACGAAGCCGTTCAATTTCGAGATATTGAATTCGAAGATTCGGAATTTGTTGTTGTTGAATCATTCGTTGAAGACGGCGTATTCGAGGCAGATACAGGTGCAGGTTCCGGAGAAGGAGATTATTTCGCCGGATGCGGCGTTGATTAAGGAGGTGCGGTTGTATATCGAGGAGCATCTGGTCGACCCGCAGCTGTCGGTGGATTTGTTGAGCAAGCATATTGGGATGAGCCGGAGCTCTTTTTATGGGAAGATGCTGGATCTGACGGGGCAGACGCCGATCGAGTATATAAGATCGGTGAAATTGGAGAAGGCGGCGGTGCTGCTGGAGAAGAGTAATTTGAATGTGGCGCAGGTGGCGTATGAGACGGGGTTTGCTACGCCGAATTATTTTGCGAAGTCGTTTCGGGCGAAGTTCAATATGTTGCCTTCGGAGTATGCGAGCTCTAAGAGGAAGAGGGAATGAGGCCGCCTGACGGCGGCCTTGGGTTATTTAATTAAAGGTTATGTAGTCGATGCTGGCTTCGCCAGCATTTTTTATTGTGATGACGAGATGATTGGTGTTCTTTGGTGAGAGGGAGAGCTTGGAAGAATAGAGGGTCCAGGTGGTTGATTTGGGGATGTTGATTTGAGAGACAAGGGGGCCGTTTACATCATTGAGGTGGATTTCGAGGGTGGCGCCGGTTGGGGAGAGGGCCATGGCGCTTACTGTTTTCCATTGTTTTGTTTTGAAATCGACGCTGTTGTATTGGACCCAGGCTTGTGGGGTGGTGAGTTTTAGCTGCCAGCCCTTTGACTTGTCGAGGGTATCGAGGAAGGATATTGCTGCGCCGGCGTCGCTGATTTTGGTATAGCGGTCCAGCTGGATGTGGGTGTCGGCGTCTGTCAGGCCTACGCCTCTGAGGGTGGGTGTGACTTTTTGGATGGTGCCGTCGGGATTGAAGAAGAGGCTGTCGACGCGGATGGAGCGGTTTTTATCGAAGGTGGGGGACAGGTCGTTGTGGTGATAGAAGAGGTACCATTGGTGGTTGAACTCGATCATCGACTGGTGGTTGGTCCAGCAGCCGGTTGGGGATTCGTCCATGATGACACCGGCGAATTTGAAAGGGCCGAGGGGAGTGGAGGCCGTGGCGTATTCGAGACGTTCGGTTTTGTTCTGGACGTGGGGATAGGTGAAATAATAGATTCCGTTGCGTTCGAACAGGTAGGGTCCTTCTTTTAGTCCCTTGGTCGGGAGGTCCTGGACGATGGTGGGTTCGGTCGCCAGCTCGGTCATGTTGTCCTTTAGCTTTGCGACGTAGAGATTGCCCTGGGCCCAATATAGATAAGCCGAGCCATCTTTGTCGATGAAGACATTGGGGTCGATGCCGTTTACTTTTTCGATCGGTGTGGGCAGTGGGGTGAAGGGGCCTTCGGGGTGGTCGGCGATGGCGACGCCGATGGTGAATCCTTTTATATTGGTGGTGTCTTTGGGTCTGGTGGGGAAGTAGAAGTAATACTTTCCGTTTTTGAAGACGCAGTCGGGCGCCCACATGCTGTAGCCGTTGGGGTTGACCCAGGGCACCTTATCCTGGCTGACGATGACGCCGTGGTCGGTCCAGTGGATGAGGTCTGCTGAGGAGAAGACGTGGTAGTCTTCCATGCAGAACCAGCCGATGCGGCCGCGGCTTTCGGTGCAGGGGATGTCGTGGGAGGGGTAGACGTAGACGCGGTTGTTGAAGACGCGGGCGGATGGGTCGGCGGTAAATTGGTCGAGGATGAAGGGGTTTTGGGCGGAGGCGCTAACTGCGATGGTTATCGTGAAAGCGACGAAGGCAGTGGCTCGGGAGATGGCAAGTTGGAGACTTTTCATTGCAAGCGTATTTGGTAGAGGCAATTTAAGAAAGATTATGCAATCGGTTGCATAAATGATGAAAAATATTCTTCGCCCGGTCGTTTTGATCTTTTACGTAATTGGTAAACGCAGTTTCTGAAATCGTAAGGATGCAAGTGTGCATCGCTGATACTTTTGCCAGCAAACTGACTAACTTATGATCAAGAGGCTCTTCTTCTTTCTTTTCTTTTCACTTTTAGTAGCATGTGTATACGCAAAAAATGATGACGGCACGGGTTCTATTGCCGGTAAGATCTCGACTTCAGACGGACAGCCGGCGGCGGATGTTACGGTAAAACTATTGGGGACAAAGCGCGGCACCATTACGGATGAAAATGGACGTTTTACTTTAGAGAAAGTTACTGCGGGCGAACACCAGCTGCAGATATCCTTAACGGGGCATGAGACCAAGACATATAATGTTACGGTCGAGCTGGGCAAGACGGCCGTGCTTGCGATCGAGCTTACGCTTTCGAAGCAGCAGTTGCAGGAAGTAGTGGTGACAGGGGGGCGGAATAAATTTGGCCGCAAAGAAAGCAACTATATCGCCAGGATGCCATTGAGCAATATGGAAAACCCGCAGGTTTATAATGTAGTTACATCGGATCTTTTGGAAGAGCAGGTCGCGACCAATTTCAAAAACGGTTTCAAAAACTTCACCGGTGTATCTTCGAATGGCGCGAACCATAGCGCCAATGGCCGTTTCTATACGACTCTGCGCGGGTTCAATACTTCCAATGCGGTGAGGAATGGATTGGTGTCTTCTTCCGTATCCGAAATCGACCCGGTCAATATAGAAAGAATGGAAGCCATCAAAGGGCCGGCGGGCACGCTGTTCGGCGCTTCTCTCGCTTCCTTTGGCGGTGTTTTCAACCGGGTCACCAAGCGGGCAATGGAAAATTTTCGCGGGGAAGTAGCCTATAGTACCGGCAGCTTTGGATTGAACCGTGTTACGCTAGATCTGAATACGCCGCTGAACGATGACCATACCAGCCTGATGCGGGTGAATGCTGCGGCCAATACTGAACGCAGCTTCCAGGATTTTGGTTATGCCAAGACTTTCACCGTGGCTCCTTCGTTTACTTTCAAGCCCAATGATCGAATCACGGTTTATATCGATGGGGAGTTTTACAAAAGAAAAGGCACCAATGCCTATGGCATCAGCTTTCCTGGCGGCAATAAGGTAACCGCGACCAGCGCCGATCAGCTTAAGCTGGACTATGATAAATCCTATACCAATAATTCCATCCTGGCCACTACGGACTCCTATAATTTCTTCGGTGAAGTAGACTATAAGATTTCCGATAATTGGAAATCGCAAACGGTGCTGGCCTATACCACCTGTGAATTTTATTATCCGGCCCTGACCTTTGCACTGTACACCGACTCGACGATGGGAAGAAACGTTCGTTCGCAGTTTACTTCGCAGGTCAGCACGCAGATACAGCAAAATATTACGGGCGACTTTAAGATAGGTAATCTCCGTAACAGGCTGCTGGCGGGCATCGACGTACAATTCGGCAAATACGATTTTCCCGATACAAAAGATTTCATCTTCGATACCATCAATTATATCAACCCCGGCACAAAGCTGAATGCCATCAATATCGACGGCATCAACAATCGTTTGCCTTCTTCTCCCAATGTCGGTTCCCGTTCGGGTTCATCCAGTATAGCCGGTTATATTTCGGACGTTTTGAATCTTACCAACAACCTGCTGATCATGGCCAGCCTGAGATATGATCGTTTTAAAAGCGACGGCAGCTATACCTATGCAACGGGGCTGACGGCCGGGCAGCTTTCGCAGCAGGCTTTATCGCCCAAGCTCGGTGTCGTATACAAAATGCTGAACGACCAGGTGTCTTTCTTTGCCAATTATATGAACGGGTTCCAGGGCGTTTCCGGTGTAGACTATAACGGCAAGACCTTTAAGCCGCAATATGCCAACCAGGCGGAGGCAGGTGTAAAAGCGGAATTGTTCAATGGCCGGCTGGTAGGTACGGCCAGCTATTATAATATTTCCGTCACCAATGCTACAAGAGCAGACGTACAACATACCGGTTTCAGCGTGCAGGATGGTACGCAAAAAAGCAGTGGCGTCGAAGTGGAAGTGATTGCCAACCCCGTGAACGGTTTAAACATCCTGACAGGATATTCCTATAATGACAGCAAGCTGACCCAGGCAAATGCAAATGTAGAAGGCAAGCGTCCGGCGGGCTCGGGAGCGTATACGACGGTCAATGGCTGGGCGAGCTATCGGATGGTGACTGGCGTATTGAAGGGTCTTGGACTCGCTGCGGGTGTCAATTATTCGGGGGAGCAATACTTTTCGAATACGACCACGTTTCGATTTACCATTCCTTCCTTTACCACGGTGGATGGTTCCATTTTTTATGATGTAGCAAAATTCAGGATTGCGGGTAAGGTCGATAATATCGGCGACACCAAATATTGGAGTCAGTTTACGCTCGCTCCCAATGCACAAAGAAGGTATACAGTCAGCTTCACCGCCAGGTTCTAAGTTATGCTAAAGAAAAAAATACTTTTTATACACCGCTGGCTCGGGTTTATCTCCGGGCTGGTGGTTTTTATTATCGGGCTTACCGGCGCTCTTTATGCCTACGAAAGCGAATTGCGGTCTTTCTTTTTCCGGGCAAGCCTGGAGGTACCGGTGCAGCAGCAGCCTCTTGCTCATCCGGATACATTATTGAATGCTGCGCAAGGGGCATTGGGCGTCCAATACCCTGTATCGCGTATCGAGTACGATAGCATTCCTGGCAGATCCATTCTGTTTTACAGCTACAAATACAATAACGAGGCTTCTCTTTATTGGCGCAGGGTCGTACATGCCAAGGTAGCATTTGTCAATCCATACACCGCGGCAGTCATAAAAGTAGAGGACGTAAAATGGGAGTTCTTTTCGGTAGTGCTTGCCATCCATACCAGCTTGATGATGGGGACTGTGGGCAGCTATATTATAGGATGGAGCACCGTAATCTTTGTCGTGCTGCTTATCAGCGGAATGATATTATGGTGGCCGAAGAACAAGTCAGCAGCAAAGCAGCGGTTCGCATTTCGTTGGAAGAAGGCCACGCGTTTCAAACGAAAGAATTACGACCTCCACAATATCCTGGGGTTTTATGCCTGTACCGTTTTGGTGCTGATCGCTCTAACCGGTCTTATCTGGAGCTTCAAGTGGTGGGAAAGATCGGTCATGAAAGTGGCCAATGGCGGCCGGGCTGTTGTGTTCGAGAAGCCTCCGTTGTCCGATACTACGCAAGCCTTTTCACCCGCTGCGCTTGCTTCGGTATTTTATCAAACGCAGCAGCTGTATCCACATTCGCGTAAATACATGATCAACATGCCCGAGAAGAAATTCAACACCATCACAGTAGTGGTGCCGGGTGAAGGAAGGTTCAGGTATAAATTTTCGGTTCTTTATTTCGATCGCTTCTCCAATAAGCTACTGACCAGGGCAAGAGAGTTTAAAAACAAGCCCAGCGGGGAGCAGCTGAGGAATATGAACATCGACCTTCATACCGGTTCTATCCTGGGCATAGCGGGGAAGACCATCGCCTTTTTGGTATCCCTTATTGCCGCCAGCTTACCTGTAACCGGCTTTGTCATCTGGTGGGGAAAAAGAAAAAAGACAAAGCCGGCTACGAAGCAAGTGGTAAAAGTGCCTGCCTATAGCTTGCGTTAGAATGCGCTTTTGATCAGGCCGCCTTCTGCGCGGAGGGTGGCTCCGTTGGTGGCAGAGGAAAGGGGGCTCGAGATATAGGTGACCATGTTGGCGATTTCGTCGATCGAGGCAAAGCGTTCGATGAGGGAGGTCGGCCGGAATTCTTTGAAGAAGAGCTGTTCTATTTCTTCGATGCTTTTGTTTTCCTGGCGGGCCAGGTCGGCGACGAAGTCGACTACGCCTCTGGACTTGGTGGGTCCGGGGAGGACGGTATTGACGGTGACGCCGGTACCTTTTGTCAGCTCGGCCATGCCGCGGCTGATGGCGATCTGGGCGGTTTTTGTCATGCCATAATGGATCATTTCGCTGGGTATGAAGACGGCGGATTCGCTGGAGATAAAAATAATACGGCCCCAGCCTTTGCGGAGCAGGGAGGGGAAGACGTGACGGGAGAGGCGGACGCCGCTCATGACGTTTACGTTGAAGATATTAAACCAGTCTTCGTCGGGGATTTCGGTAAAGGGTTTGGGTTCGAAGATGCCGACGTTATTAATGAGGATGTCGATTTCGGGCAGTTGTTTGAGAAGGGCGGCGACTTCGGCTTCTTTGGCGAAGTCGGCGGGGATGCCGGTGACGTTGGCGCCGGGCACTTCGGCTTTAAGCTGCCTGACGGCTTCGTCGACGTTTTGCTGTGCGCGTCCGTTGAGGATTATTTTGGCGCCTTCTTTGGCGAGGCCTTTTGCGATTGCGTAGCCGATGCCGGCGGTGGAGCCGCTGATAAAGGCGGTTTTGTCGTTGAGTTGTAAGTCCATATATTTATTTTTTTATCACTTCCAGTTGCTGCAATAGGGTGAGGTTGTCTTCGAGGTGCCAGTCTTCTATGATTTTACCGTCTTTTATGTGGAGGATATCGATGGCGAGGAAGCTGATGTGCTGTCCTTTTCCTTTTTGGTCTTTAAATACGCCGGTAAAGGTACCGGTAAACTGCATGCGGATCGTTGATTTTTCACCGGTGATCAGCAGGTCGTTGACGGTGCATTTGAGGTCGGGGACGGCTTTGCGGAAGGTTTCTGAGGCGAAGGAGGGGCCGGTGGGGCCTTGTGGGCGTCCTTCGGGGAGTGTGTTGTCTTTGAATGTGGGGGATATGACTTTATCGAGGTATTGTTTTTTGCCGGTGTTCCAGAAGGCGTAGAAGCTGAGGGTGGTTTCCTGCATTATTTTGGCCTGGGATGGGGAGAGGGTTTTGTCGATGGTGAGGGAATGGGGGACGGGGATGTCCTGGGCATGTGCCTGGGTGAGGGTGGTTATCGCCAGGGCGAGTGTGTAGAAGGATTTCATGCGTTTGGCTTTGCGTTCGATGAATGGTTCTGTTGGTTCTGTTTTATGATGGGCTCTGTTCGATGGATGATGCAAAGTTCACGCAAGCAAGGGCGATAGATTTGTACGTATTTGGGAATATGTTGTACGTTTCAGGGATTTAGTGATAGAAATAGTAGAAGATCAGGAGGGCGGTGACGGCACAGGAGAAGAAGATGACACGCTCGTTCCATTTATTGTTTTTGATGACTTGCCAGGGAAGGAGGTGGAGGAGGGATTTGTCGAGGTAGAAGGTGTCGCCTTCTTTGAGATTAAGATTGGCCTTTTCCAGGTTGGCTGGGATCTGGAAGTCTTCGCCGGATTTTGTTTTTATGAAATCGGAGGTGTAGTGAGTATGGCTGCGATAAGTGCCCCGGGATTCGACGAAGTAGCGGTAATCGAAGATTTGACGGGTATGGGAGGGGGGTAAGAGGAAGGTGTCGGCTGCGAGGAGGAGGAGGATGGAGAGGCTGATGACAGCGAGGGTGCGGTGGAGGGTGAAGTAGGGCATTGGGGGGCGTTATTGAAGAATGATAAAGTACATAATTGCATTGTAGGCGTTAAACATGGAAGTATAGATGATGAGGCGTTCTTTCCATTTGGGATTTTTGAGGAGATCCCAGGGAAGGAGATAGGTTAAGCAAGCAACAATTGATAAAACAAACGACCAGGTGAAGTTAATTCTATAGAATGGGGAAAGGGTTATCCGGGTGGGGCCGGATTGGCTGTGGAAACGGAGGATCATGATTTTTTTAAATAGAAGGGACTTCTCGAAGTAGACGGTATCGCCGGTGTTTATATGGTCGAGCTCTGAGAGCTCATCGGATGAAGAACCTGTAATCTCGGTGCCGGACATGAACAGGAAATGATCGGTGGGGTAGCCACGTTCGGACATGCGGGATTCTTCATTAGTAGTGTAGCAGTGGTTATAGATTTGTCGTGTTTGGGTAAAAGGCAGGAGAAAGCCATCGGCCAGGAGGATGAATAGAACAAATAGATTGAGGATGGCGGCTTTTTGGCGGATGGATAAGGTAGCCATAGGATGAGGGTGGGTGTGGGGTTGGGGTGTGGGGGTTGGGGGTTGGAGGCTTTATGGGTTTGGGGGGTCGGGGTTCAGGGGGGCCGCGCTTCGGGGGTTCGGGGCGGTTAGCGTTTAAAGCCTATTCTTTCCCGGTCGTCCCATTTCTTTTGTGCGGCTTTTTCGTCGAGCAGGTTTTCCATGGCGTCGTAGATGTTGTTTAGCTGGGTATCGTGCTCGCTTAGGCGATTTTTTGCTTCTTCGATTTGTGCTGCGACGTTGGTTTCTTTGAAGATGATGCGGCGAACGGCGACGAAGGCTCTCATGATGGCGATGTTCATGCTGATTGCTTTGCCGGAGCTGATGATGCCGCTGAGCATGGCGACGCCTTGTTCGGTGAAGGCGTAGGGGAGGTATCGTGTTCCGCCCCAGCTTTGCTGGACTTCGCCTTTTTCTAGCGATTCAATTTGGAACCTTACGGATTCGAACTCTTCTTTGGTGAGCTGGAACATGAAGTCGCTGGGAAAACGTTCGATGTTTCTTTTTACGGAAAGGTTAAGTGATTTAGTTTCAATCTCGTAGAGGCGTGCGAGGTCGCGGTCCAGCATGACTCTTTCTCCTCTTATTTCGTAGATGCGGTTTTGGATGCTTCTTATTATTTCCATGGATTATCGCTTTGTCGGCGATCAAATTAAGAATTTTTAGCGCATTCTGAAGGGGAAATTGGGGGTTGGCAGATTGTTGATTTTCAAATAGATACTCTTGAGGTTTCATTTTGAAACCTCAAGAGTAGGAGCGGGATTGAGCTAAGATGCTGAGGTTTATAATGATAGTTGTCAATATTTTCTATGAAAATTGTAAATTTGTTGTAGGATAATTGTCAATTACATTTAAGATATTTGGCAATAGCATTGATAAACAAGCTTATATGAGCAGGCTTATTACAAGAAGGATCGCTCCAATTATTAGAGCTCAATTGACCAAATTCCCGGTTGTAGCAGTTACCGGTCCTAGACAATCCGGTAAGACTACGTTGTTGAAATCTTTGTTCAACGAATATGATTATGTGTCTCTTGAAAGCCCGAATATCCGGTCCTTTGCAACTGAAGATCCAGTAGGGTTTCTAAACAGATATCCCCAACGGGTTATTTTCGACGAAGTGCAGCGCGCTCCTGAATTGTTCTCTTATATTCAAAACAGGGTAGATGAATCCCGGCAGATGGGCCAATTCATTTTATCCGGCTCTCAGAACTTTCATCTAATTAATAGTATTACGCAGTCACTTGCCGGAAGAGTAGCGTTGTTCAAACTGCTTCCTTTTGACTTTAGTGAACTAAAAGCCGATAACCTTTTACCTTCGACCTACTCGAAAACAGCCATCAACGGATTTTATCCAGCCATTTTTGACCGGCAGATCGAACCTGATATTTTTTATTCCAACTATATCCAGACTTATATAGAGAAGGATGTTACGGAACTCCTCCATATTCGCGATCTTAAACTATTCCGGACCTTTATCGGCCTTTGTGCGGGCAGGGCAGGGCAATTATTAAACTACAGCGCCCTTGCCAATGAATGTGACATTTCTCACAATACTGCCAAAGCCTGGCTTTCTCTATTAGAAAGCAGCTATATCATCTTTTTTCTTCAGCCTTATTATAAAAACTTCAATAAACGACTGACGAAAACGTCAAAACTATATTTCTATGACACTGGTCTTTTGACCTATCTCCTGGGTATGCGAACAGCAGGCGATCTCGAAACCGCCGACTTAAAAGGTGCAGCTTTTGAAAATATGATTGTGGCAGAATTCCAAAAGAGAAATCACCACTTGTACCTTCATCAGGATTATTTCTTTTGGCAGGATTCGAACGCCAACGAAGTAGACTTATTGCAGAAAACCATTTCCGGGTTTTCTATCTACGAAATTAAAGCTACTGAAACTATCAATTCCGGTTTATTCAAGCAAATGGATCGTTTTGAAATGCTTGCAAGTCCTGAGGCTGTCGCCAAAACCTTGATCTATGGCGGTGCCGAGAACCAAGAAAGAACAAATTACCGCGTATTGAGCTGGAAGGATGTTTCCGATTAGGAGGATCTTGAATGCGTCGGATATGGGCTATAGCGTGTTCTGCAGACTAATTTTTTAAAAGGGTGTCGATTTCTTTATTGAATTCCTCTACGAATTGGGTGTAGTATTCGCCGGTGGCGGGGCCGGAGTAGCCGGTATGGATTTGGGCTACCCTACCCTTCCTGTCTATGATGATGGTGGTGGGGAAGGCGAGGAAAGTGTTGAGGGAAGGGAGGGATTTGGCGACTTCTGCTTTGTCGGCGATGCCGCCGAAGACCTGGGTGTAGGTGATGTCGTATTTGTCGCGGAAGCGGGTCAGGACTTTTTTGACAAAGGCGGGGTCGGTTTGGCGTTCGTATTGAATGGTGACGACTTCAACGCCTCGAGCGTGGTTGGCTTTGTACCAGGGTGCGAGGAAGGAGGTTTCGTCGACGCAGTTGGGGCACCAGGTACCGCCGATGGTTACGATGACGACTTTGTCTTTGAATTTTGGGTCTTTTAATGAAACGGTGTGACCATCGATGTCGGGGAAGGAAAAGTCGAATGAGCTATAGCCTTCTTTGAGGTGGGTGAGCTTGTAAGGATCGGGGAGGGCGGCTTTTGGATTTGAGACGCCGGTGAAGGCGGTGCTGCTGCGGGAGCCGACGATTTCGCCTGTCAGCTTGCCGTCTTTCGAGAAGCTGCCTTTGTAGTAAGAGGGGCTGGAGCCGATGAAGGAGGATAGGTAAAATTGGTCGCCTTCTACGAGGCCTTCGAGGTAGCGGGAGTCGCCGGTGACGCGGAGGAAGGTGCCGCTTAGCTTGTTACCTTTTTGTCGGAAGAGGCCGACGGCTTTTTCTTCTTTGCCGTTTTCGGAGCGGAATATGACGTCATAGGTTCCGGAGAAGTCGCCGGCGGGTGCTGTGCCTGTTTCTTTGAAGCGGGATGTTTGGCCGGGTTCGGCTTTTACGGGCAGGGAGAAGCCGGAGTGGTCCTGCTTGCGTAGTGCGCCGGAGAGAGTTCCGTCGCTGATTTTAAATGCGAGCTCGTTGTCGAACTGGTCGAGGAGGAGGAAGAGGGAGTCTTGTTCTTGTCTTACCCAGCCGCCTTCGAATTGTTCGTCGCCGTTGCGGAAGAATACTTTTTGCTTGCCGGAGGTAGTGGGGCGGATGTCGAAGTTGATGGGGACTTCGACGTCGGGGCGGAGCTGGAATACGGCGCGCCAGGAGCCGAGGGGGGAGAAGGGGGCGGATGCCGGCTGGGCGGCGGAGGGGGTTGACTGGCCTTTATCCAGGGCGATGTTGTATTCGGAGCATGCCGTCAGCTTTATTTCCTGGGTTTGAAATTCGTTGTGCTTGAAGATGAGGATGGAGTCTTTGTCTGAAACTTCGAGGTAGTACATTCCGTCCTGCTGAGAGCCGGAGGCTTTTTGTGTTCCTTTGGCGTATACCAGGACGCCTTCCAATGGGCTGGCGTCTTCGTGGCAGGTGACCAGGCCGCTGATGGTGCGGACGTGCTGGGAGTAAGTCTTTTGTGTGGGCAGAAGTGCCGGGATAAGGAGGAGGAGCAGGTAGTGTTTCATCTCGTGTGTGTTATTAGTCTACTAAATTAATATACTAATGTAGTACAAGATTTTTATTGGGCAAAATTTTTGGTGCACGCAGGCTCGATTTAGCTCTAAAGAACAATGAACATGGGGGCTTTAAGGAAGAAAAGTTTTAATTATAGTTATAATAATTTCTTTTATAGAATATTTTATAATTATACTTATAATAATGATTAATTATAAATCAATTAGTTAGAAAACAATGAACTGATTGCGGGAGTACACTGGTGGGTGCAAGCTTAAGGCAAGGCGAATAATGACGAATGAGCAGGAGGCGGGGTTAGCCGCCGTAGTGGGCGGCTTTTAGGATTTGTTTGCGGCCACGGTCGACGGTGTGGTTCCAGTCATAGCTGAGGGTTAAGCGGTAGTTGCGGGTTTGGGTGGTGCTGTAGGACTGGACGTCGAAGTTGGGGCCGTGGAGCTGGGAGGTGTTGCTTTGCTGGATGAAGGGGTCGGAGACGTTGAGGGTGACGATGATTTTCTTTTGGAAGAATTTGCGCTGGATGCCCAGGTTGGTATTGACCGTGGCGGTGGATACGCCCTGGGGGTTACCGTTCCGGTTATAGAGGCAGGAGAGGCTGAGGTTCCAGAGCTTGGCGGGGATGTAGTTGACGTTGAAGTTGGAATAGAAGGAACCGTTGTCCTGGTACTTGTTGACGGACTTGTCGTAGGAGCCATATTGGCTGAAGATATAGTTGAGACCGATGTTTACTTTCAGGGCGCGGGAGAAGGTGTAGCCCGACCAGGAGCCGGCGTTGTATTCGGTGCGGTTGCTGATGTTATCGTAGGTGGTTTGGGTGGTGCCGTTGGGCTGGAGGGTGGTGATCTGGGTGAAGATGTTTTGCACTTTGTTCAGGCCGATGCTGCCGTTGAAGTAGTATTTGCTGTTGCCTTTCCCTGCATTGAAGCTGAATTCATGTGATAGGCTGGGCAGCAATTGGGGGTTACCGTATCTAATATTATAGGGGTCGGAGTAGTCGATGCTGGGGTTCATCTGGTCGAGGCCGGGCCGGCGGATGGTACGGCGGTAGATGAGGGTGGCGTTCCAGCCGTCCTCCCAGGATTTGTTGATGTTGCCGAAGGGCAGCCAGTTCCAGTAGGTGTTGCCTGTCGTCTTTCCGGTATTGTAGAGATCGAAGTCGACCTGGGTGCGGTTTACGGAAGTTCCGCCGGTGAAGACGAGGCCATGGACGATGGTCTGGCGAACGGAAAGGCGCAGGTTGGTCCGGGTTTGAAGGAAGAAGAGGTCGCTGCTGAGCGGGTCGTTGACGACAAAATTCTGTGTGCTCTTGTCGAGGAAGCTGGTCGTCACTTTTACGTCGTTGCCGCTGTAGTTGTAGTAGCCTCCCAACGATAGGATTGTATTTGCTTTTGCGTCTAGGGGTTTGTCGTAGTTGGTCCGGATCTCGTAGCTCTTGATCCGGCTTTCGTTGTGCGTGTGCTGGGTAGAGTCGGTGCCGGACGAGATATATTGCTGGAAGAAAGAGAGGTCACTTTTGTTGTGGCTGTAGTTGTAAGAGCCGGTGACTTCCAGCTGTTCCTCCGGCTGCAGGCCGCGATGGCGGAAGGTCAGGTTTGCGTTCGGGTTCAGGTTGTATCCTTCGCTGCCGGTGGTGCGATCGCTAAGGCCAAAGGGGCTTCCCAGGTGATTGATGGAGCTATAGCCGGTGTTGGAATGATTGTCAAAGTTGTTCTGGTTGGCCTGGAAGACGGCGTTGAGGGAGTTGTGCTTGTCCAGGTCATAGTCTACGCTGAGACGGGAGCTGGGACGGGTATTGGTGTTGGTGTAGCGGCTGGTGGTGTTTAGAAAATTGGTGGAATCCTTAAAGATGTTCTGCCGCTCGGAGTGACCGTTGCCCTGGAATTTGTTATAGCCGTCGCCGATGCTGAAGTTGAGCGCGAGGTGATGATCTCTATAGTTGATATTGGTGTTTGCGCCGTATTCGCCGCGGGTGCCGCCGTAGACGTTGAGGCGGCCGCCGATGCCGACGCGGCCTTTGCGGGTGACGATGTTGATGACGCTGCCGCTTTCGTTGGCGTATTCGGCCGGCGGGTTGGTCATGACTTCGATCTTTTCGATCATGTTGCCAGGGAGGGCGTCGAGGAAGTCCTGTAGCTGCTGCGCGTTGAGATTGACCGGTTTGCTGTCGATGAGGACGATGGGGGTCTTTCCTTCGACGATGAGGTTGCCGTTGGCGTCGGTGGCGACGAGGGGCACGTTTCGCAGCAGCTCGTTTGCGCTGGCGCCGGCGCTGAGGGGTGATTCGGCCGCATTAAAAGTGAGGTTGCCACCCTTGGTTTGGATGAGGGGTTTTTCGGCGTATACAACGACGGCGTCCATGTCGGCGCTTTTGGGGGCCATCTTCAGGTCACTAAGGTTGAAGTCCGATCTTTCCTGCCGGATGTGGATGCTGTCGATGGAAAGTGCGTTGAAGCCGATGGCTGAGACTTGCAGGCGGTAGGTGCCGTAGGCGAGGTCGTTGAAGGTGAAGCTTCCGTCACCGGAGGTTGCGGCAGAACGGCCGCCGGATGGGTTGGTAAGATTTATAAGGGAGACGGTAGCTCCGGGGATGGATTTACCGGTTTCTCTTTCGAGGATGTTGCCGGTGACAATACCGGTGCCGGCCCTTTGGGCATAGGAGGTAAGGTTAAGTAGTATCAACGCGATTAGTGCGCTGCAAAAACGATGCATCAGTCGGTAGTGTTTGGATGGTTCGGTAAGATGGCGCGCTAATCGTGGAGGCTAAGATACCGATTATTCGGGTTTGGTGGTCATTTTGCGGATTTTCCAGCCTTCGGTTTCGGACCAGATCCATTCGGCAGTAAATGAGCCTTTTAGGTGGAGGGTGTCGGGGAGGTGATGGGCGGTGTCGGGGGAATGGTGGGCGGTGTCTTTGTGGAGAAGGATGACGTCCTGGAAATAGGTTCCGGTGTGAAAGGCGGTATCGATTTTGATGGTAATGTCTTTGTTCGTGCTACCGACTTCGAGGACGCGGACGTCTTTGAAAGAAGCGAGGAAGCGGCGGATGGAGTCTCGGCCGCGGGCGATGGTTCCGAGCTGGCCGTCGGGTGCGTAGAGCCAGGCGATAGAGTCGGCGTCCATTTTCTTTAGCAGGCTATCGTAGTGGTTCATCGCAGATTCGATTTCGGTAGGAGTGTGGGGCGGAAGTTGATGACAGGCGCAGACTGCGACCAGGAGGATGGCAAAGCAAAAAATCTTCATGAATTAAATGTAGTAATTTTAAATATGAAAGACAAAGTAACTTCTATCCTACAAATCCTCCAGTTAGCGGAGCGATTGAAATTCGAACTTCGTCATAGTTATCTATCGAGCGGCAGACAGGAGAGTGTTGCCGAGCATACGTGGAGGATGTCGTTGATGGCGGTGCTGATAGAGCCGTTGTTGAAGACGAAGATCGATACGGCCCGGACGCTTAAGATGATTATCGTGCATGATTTGGTCGAAGCTGAGGCGAGGGATGTATCGGCGTTGGATGTGCTGCGGAATCCGGCGCTGCGGGTGGAGAAGGAGGCAAGAGAGCGGAAGGCGATCGAGAATATACGGAAGACGTTGAAGGAGACGAATGGACAGGAGATTTACGATTTGTTCCAGGAGTTCGAGGCGAAGGAGACGTATGAGGCGAAGGTGGCCAATGCGTTGGATAAACTGGAGGTACAGCTGCAGCATAATCATGCGGCGATGGATACCTGGGAGGAGATCGAATATGACATGACGTATATGATGGATAAGCATGTGCTGTTCGATGAGACGTTGATGGAGCTGAAGAATCAGATCGAGGAGGAGGCGGAGCGGAAGATGCAGCACGCGGGGGTTGATGTGGGGGAGGTGCGCAGGCGGGTGGGGAGAGGGCCGGCGCAGTTGTGAGTGGTGGCATGTAGTAGGGGGTTAGTAATCGAATTTTAGCTGGAAACGGATACCGTATTTGGGAATGCCGGCGTGGTCGAGGTAGGTGAAGCGTTTGATGGCGTCGACGCGGAGGAATTTGAAGATATTGCCGATGGCAAAGCCGGCTTCGACATAGGGCTGGTTGCCCAGGCCAAAGGTGCTGGCCTGCCCCTGGATGAGGGGAAATTTTACGAGGGAGGGGTCGTGGACGGGGTCGTTTTCTGCGCGCAGCCCTCCGTATAATACTTTGGCCGTAATAATTTCGCGCCATTTCAATTTTTTAAGAAGGGGAACTTTATTGAAGAGGAAGCCATTGAAGTGGTGTTCCAGGTCGACGCCTGCGTAGTGGTCGCTGACGAACTCGAGGAAGTTCATCAGGTTGTAGGAGCTGGCCTGGTAGATATAAGTTTGGTTGGCGGGGATGATGCCGAGGAGCGGGAAGGGAAGCTTACCGTGGATATAGGAGCCGGTGAGGGTCATGTCGGTGTAGCCGACCGTCGACATATAGAAGCGTTTGAAGATGTTGAGGTTGACGTCCTGGTAGGAGTAGTTGCCGCCGAACAATCCTTTTACGCCTGCCACGACTTGCAGGAAGATGATAGGATATTGATTGGGATAGGGAATGCGATAGACGCGTCCCTGATAGAATTTTTCGTGGGGCGCCCAGCGGATTTGTGCGGAGAACTGGGAGGTGATGATATTATTGATGGTGTCGCTGCCATAGGTCTTTGACTGGATGTATTGGATGCTGCCGGCGGGTTGCTGGTTCCAGTATTTGAAACCGAAGCCGTAGGATAGGTGATTGGGCAGCTCGTGGAAGTAGTCGAGGCGTGCGATCTTGTTGTAGAGCCATTTGT
This sequence comes from Bacteroidota bacterium, assembly GCA_018267545.1. Lineage (GTDB taxonomy): Bacteria > Bacteroidota > Bacteroidia > Chitinophagales > Chitinophagaceae > Puia. The sequence continues at coordinate 6,057 of JAFDYG010000477.1, read as the reverse complement.
CGTTGTTCCCGCGGTTGAAGGACAGGATGAAGCTATTGTCCTGTGTAAACGCGAGCTCTTGTCCGGGGATCTTCAGGTCTTGCTGATAAGATGCTTTTAGGTAGTGCTGGGGATAGCCGAAGACGGACAATTTATTAAATGACCAGGCGACGCTTCCCTGGTATTTCCAGCGTTGGTCTTTGAAGCCATAGGCTCCATAGCCGTCTATCCAGATGCGGCGGCTAAACTTTTCGGTGCTGCGGCCGCCGAGGCGGAGGCGGAAGCCTTCGACGGGGCTGAAGCTGTAGAAGGTGCTGGCCGGGCCGATTTCGAATGGGCCTGCACTTTTGTAGCCGGCGACGAGGACGTTGATGAGGTCTTTTGTTTTTACGAATGATTTGATGTGGCGGAGGCTGTCGATGTTGGCGTAGACGCGGGATTCACCGGCGGTAAGGGGTTCGTGGCGGTGGGCGGTCCAGAAGGAGTCGGGTCGGGCAAGGGGGGAGGCGCCGGATTGGGGGGAAGCGCCGGGTTGGGGGGAAGCGGGCTGGCGGGGAATGGATTGGGGTTCGGGGGTTTTTGCCGTGAAGATGCTGTCAGGGATGGGTTGGTTGGTCGTCAGGTTGCTGTAGGAGACGAATTTTCTACCGTGGATCCCTTTGCCCTTGGAAGTCAGGGAGAAGTTGGCTGAAGCGTCTGAGCTGATCCGGTAGTAGTGTCCGTTGGGTGTCTTTTGAAATTCCTGCCAGATATGCAGGTCTTTGATAAAGTTGAGGTTGATTCGCTTGCTGAGGGTGAGGTGTACTTTTTCTACGGCATAGTTACCGTCGAGGGTGATGTAGAGCATCCCCCGGAAGAGGAGGTCGTCGGGGTTGCGGGGCTGGAAGTTGAGCCGTACGAGGCGTTCGCCCTTGTTTACGATCGTGTCGCCGAGATAGAACTCATAGTAGGTGGGTGCTGCGGGGGATATGGGGCTTAGGAATTGGTTGGTGAAGAGGATGACGTTGTTATCGTAGATGTCGATGTCGGCCAGGAGGGTGTTTATGTAGTCGCTCATCCCTCGGACGTCGATGAGGTCGCCATAGTCCACTTTTTTATCTGCAGTGATGACTTGTTTGGTGCGGGAGGGGTTCTTTTGGAAGTAATTATTGGATAGCTTTTCTTCGAGATAGACGGGATAAAGAAGTGAAGTGTCTTCGCCGCCGGCCAGGGTATCGGGGTGGGCGAAGAGGAACGAATAGGGACGGAGCACTTTGTGGTCCAGCTTGTTCCGGTCGAAGTCGCGAAGGCTGAGCTCGACCTTGGCGTACTGCTCGTAAGTGACGAAGTCGAAGGATTCGGGGCGGTTCGAGTCTTTGTTCGCTATGACTTTCCGGATGAGATCGACCGCGGGATTGTCTTTATTCCGGTATTTGCCGTGTTTGTCGGTGATGACGACTGCATTCAGGCTTTGGACTTCGGGGCTGAGGGTAATGGTAAGGGTGTCGGTGTGCGGAATGAAATTTTTTGAGGTGTAGCCGACCATGGAGATGACGAGGTTGACCTGGCCCTCTCCTACCGTCAGTCTGAAATGGCCCAGGGAGTCCGAGCGAGTACCTCTATGATTGATTTTGTTGGTGATGCTGGCGTTTCGCAGGGGTTCGTGAGAAGAGGCGTCGGTAACAGTACCCGTCAGTACACGGGTTTGACCAAGAAGCTGGAGGGAGCATAGGAGCACTCCCAGGAGCAGGTGAAATTTCATCGGGCGTAAAATTCCACCTCATTTCCCGGTTCTCAAAGGAAGGAGGGTAGAAATAACGAATTGTTGACATTAAGAACTCCAAGCCCCCTTTCGGGGGCTTGGAGTTGGATTTAATCTTTTATCAGGTATCCGAAGACGCCGTCGTTCTCTGCGTCGGGGCCGGCGGAGAAGTAGAGACGAGCCTGAGGGATCTGGGTGGCGGTGGTAGGCGCAAAGGAAAGCGCCCAGAGGCCTTCGATTTCGAGTACTCGTTTATGTGATTGGAGCTGGCCGAGGTATTTGCCGTCCTGGGTGTAGACGTTGATGCGGCCGTCGCCAAAGTTACCGACGAGGATAACGGGGTCTTTCGGGTTACGTTTAGCCGAGGTATTGCTGAAGCTGTTGCTGGCGATACCATAGGGACCGTTGCCGTGGTCTCCTTCGCCACCCATGTCCTGGTCTTCCAGGAAAGAACCAGGAGCCATGGTGACGCCCCAGGGAAGGTTGAGAGTCCCGTGGGATGCAAAGCGTTTTACGAGCGTTCCGTCGGTGTTGAAGACGCTGACGAAGCCGAGGCCTGCGCCTGCTACGCCGTGTCCATCCGATCTCAGTTTGCCGTAGATCACAAAGAGCCAGTCGCCGACGGCCTGGATGTTATAGGGTGAATATTCCTGTGGTATGCCGGGGTCGACGAAGGGCAGCTTTACGAGGTTGAAGTTGCTGTCCCAGGTGTCGATTTTCTTCAATCCGAAGTTAGCTCCATAGATCAGCGTGCGGCCCTTGTTGACGCCGATGGCGAGGCCGGTATAGCTGGCGCCCATCGGGGCTCTCATGCGTTCGGCGCGGGTGTTGGCTACGCCGTTCCAGGCGGAGAGGACGCCGTCGAAGCCGGTGAAGATGAAGGCTGCGGGGTTGCCGTTGGAGAGCTTGAAGCCTTTGGTGGAGTTGAAGACGATGCCGCAGGGGAGGCCGCCGACGGTGTCGGTACGGGAAGGAATCTTTACGCGTTTGAGCGTGTCACCTTCGCTATTGTAGAGCTCGCTTACGCCGCCGCCGACGGAGTTGACCCATGCGGTGCCGCCCGGGGACCAGGCGATGCCGAAGCCGTTGATCAATGTGCGGTCGATGATTCGGGGATGGTATTCTTGCGTGTTTGCTACGAGGTTGACTACTTTGAAGTCTTTTAAGTCCTTCTGGTCGACATTCGATTTGTGACAGCTGATAGTTAGGGTTACGGCGGTTAGTGCGGTAATCGCAGCCGTTAGTTTTTTGTGTGCCATGTTACACAGTGTTTTTGTTTTAGGTTTAAATCAATTGCACCAGTAAATGTGACGGGCAAACTTAAGTGCTGTTTGGGAGGAGATGAATGGGGAGTTTCCAAACGGTCTTGGATGGTTTCCCAGCGTGGGTGGATAGCGGAACGTGACCATGTTAATGAAAAAAGCAGTCTCCGATTCCAATTCTTCGGAGACTGCTTTTTTTCGTTCGATATTCGAGATCGGCAGCGACAGAGGGTGCTGCGCCAAAGTATTAGTGTACGGCGCGGAAGATGGTGTTTGTGTAAGCCGAGTCGACGTTGCCGGCGAAGACCATGATGCCGGCCTTGGGCGCGCCGGAGGGTTCCCAGGCGGCGGCGGTGGTGGCGTTGCTCAGGCTGTTGTATTGTTTGGAGACGCCAATCATTGTTTTCGAGTGGCCGATGACATTTCCCCAGCGATTGAAGCGGGTGGTGTTGTTTTCGAAGTAGCCCATATCTTCTACGAAGTTGAGATATTGGGCTACGGAGGTAGATTGTCCGATTGCAAATCCGGCCTGGGCGCCGTCATAGATCGCGGCGGTGTAGATCGTGTTCGAAGGGTTGGAGGAGAGGGGGCCGAAGTATTTGCCGAACTCTTTGACCAGGTTGGTAAAGTTGGTGTTGGCTGCGGTGCTGCCCATGTGCTCAACGTCGAGGGCGATGCCGTCGAAGTGAAGGGAGTCGACGATGCAAGTCTTTACGAAGCTGGCGAATTGTTGATAAGTCAAGTGGGTGCCGTTCCAGGTAGTGAAGGGAGAGGTGGTGTTCCAGGAGGTGGCGTCGTCGACGTTCATCAGCACTTTTACGCCACGGGATTGGAGGGTGTGGGCGTCGCGGATGATGGACGCGTAGGATTTGTAGTTGGGGTTGACGGTTTTGATGTAGGCGGTGTTGCTGCCGTAGTGAACGGAGTCGGCGAGCTCCCAGGCGGTTCCTTCGAAGAGGACTACTTCATTGGCGAAGTTGGCGAAATTGGTGAGCGGCAGCTTGACTGCGGGGGTGCCGGTGGGTGTGGCGTCGAAGGCGTAGTAGGCGATCTTGTGATTGGGCGGCGCTGGGATGGCGAGGACGGCGAAGGGAGTTAGGGTGGTGGGGGAATTGGGATTTAGTGTTGCGTTTTGATCTTGAAGGCTGGACATTTTGTTGCAGGAGATAGTGCATGCCAATGCTGCTAGCATTACGGCGTAGTGCTGTTTTTTCATATAACAAGTTTTACGTTAAGTGGACGGCCAAGGTATGACTGCGTGCTGAGAGCAATACGCAGTGCATGTTAATCACAGCTTGGGAGATTTCGTGTGACGGCCAGGTAGAGTCTTGATTTTTCGGCGTTGGCGCGGGCGGGGTTGGTGGCGTATTGGCGATCGAGGTCCTGCATTTTTGATTCGGCCGTCTGGAGGGCGGTGAGGCGGTCGGAGTGACAATTGATTTTCTCCGAGATGGCCAGGCGGTCGCGTTCTGTGGCGTGGGAGAGTGCTGCACGGGAATTGCAGAGAGCGACCTTTTCGGATAGGATGCCGTCGTGGACGGTGATGAGGGGGTCGGTGAGGCTGAGCATGGCGCGTTGGGCCGCGGTGTCCTGGTAGAGATTGCCCCGTTGGCTACGGCGCAGAGCTTCTTCCTTCTGCCGGCCTACTTGCTGGCGGTACTGGTTGAGCTCAGTCTTTTCGGCAACGCAGTCGCCGTCGATATGACCGGCTTGCTCCTGCAGCTTTCGCTGTTCGGTCTGGATATCAGCGTTGGCGCGGGTTTGAAAGTGTTCGTCCTGTATTTGGAAAGCGGTGGGGTCGAAGCATTTGTTGACATTGTCCATCGAGGTGATCCTAGCGGTGAGGCGGCCCATGGTTCTTTCGAGGACGAGGTAGAGGCCTTCTTCACACATCAGATAGCCGACGCCGAAATTGCCCATGTATTTATTGGGTATGGGGTGTATTTTTTCGGGATAGCGGTCACCATAGATATACCAGGTGCTGGGGCCGTTGTCGAGGCGGTAGGCCTGGCCGATGAGCTTGTTGTCGCAGTAGGGTCGAGTTTCGTTCTTCCGAAAGAGGGGCAGGTTGGGCGCTGCGGCGGGGGCGGCGTTGGAGCCGGGTGCGCCGGCTTGGAGCAGATAGGTCTGGCTATTGCCGGTGAATACCCAGTGTTCGAGGACGTCGTTCCTTCCTTTATTTGTTTTGTACGTATAGATATTTCCTTTGAGGCTGTTGACGTCGAATACGAAGCCTGGCTGGTCGGGGATGATTTCCTGTACCGGTGTGCCGGTGGCTGGGGGGAGCATGCCGGATAGACCCTGGCGGGTGTCGAGGTACATGGCTCGTTGGATGATGCGGCTGCCGAGGTCCAGCTTCAACATGATGAGCTTGTCGAAGCAGAAGGGCTGGCGGTTAGGGACGATGATGATGGGCTGGGAAGTCCCGGTGAGGACGGGGACGCGGATGATTTCTTGTTTCCATTGGCCGAGGGGGATGGTGTCGCGTCGGCGGTGGGGATCCTGGGCGTGGGTGGTGAATGTGATAAGGGTTACGATCAACAGTGTATGGAGTTTGGGATGCATGGTTTGAGTCTTGGGTTCATGGCTAGAGTTTAACGAATTCTACGCGACGGTTTTTGGCTTTGCCGGCTTCGGTGCTGTTGGGTGCGACGGGAACGGAGGCCCCTTTACCGTCGGATTGCATGCGGGTGGCGTCGATGGAGAAATGGCTGGACAGGTAGTTCTTTACTGCGGCTGCTCTTTTCTTCGACAGGTCGAGGTTAAGGGAAGCGGAGCCGTCGTTGTCGGTGTGTCCGACGATAAGGACTTTGAGGCCGGGGTTTTGTTGCAGGGCTGTGCCGAACTGGTCGATGACGGAGAAGGAGGCGGGTTTGATGACGTCGCTGTTGACGTCGAAGAGGATGTCGTTGGTGACGGCTTTGCCTTCTTCGAGGAGCTGTTTGACGAGGAGGCTGCGGGCGTCGGTTTCGGCGGATGCGATATGGATATTGCTCACGAGGACGTCCAGCTGTGGGGCGGGGACCATCATGATGCTGGCGATATAAAAATTATTATGCATGGCGGGTGTGAGGG
>JAFDYG010000476.1 GCA_018267545.1 Bacteroidota bacterium | reverse complement strand
CGGAGGGGACAAGCCCCTACTCTATTTGGGGCTTCCGAAAGAAGAAAATCCATTTTTGGGGTACAGGGCGATACGAATATCGCTGGATCGCGTAGAGCTGTTCCTGACACAGCTGCGGGCGATCTTACGTGCTAGTGTATTCGGGAAATGCCGGGTGCTCCTGCCGATGATCAGCGGACTGGGAGAGGTGCGCCGGGCAAAGGAAATTTTTTCCCGGGCGAAGGACGAGCTTCGCCGGGCGGGGGTTGCGTTCGACACATCGGTGGCGTTGGGGATCATGATCGAGGTGCCTTCGGCGGCGGTGATTGCGGATCTGTTGGCGAAGGAGGTCGATTTCTTTAGTATTGGAACCAATGACCTTTGTCAGTATGTGCTGGCAGTCGACCGGATGAATGACCAGATCAAAGAGCTTTATGACCCGTATCATCCGGCGGTGCTGCGGTTGATCAGCGGAGTGATCCGGCATGGGCATGCGGCTGGCATTCCAGTGGGGATGTGCGGAGAGCTGGCCGGAGATCCGCAGGCGACATCCTTATTGCTGGGGATGGGGCTGCGTGAGTTTTCGATGTCGGCGGGGTCGATACCGGCGATAAAGGATGTTATTTTGAGAAGCAGCGTGGAGTCGGCTCAAAAGAATTTTCAGCTATGATTATAAAAGAGTATACTATTTTGGCCCAGGAGGGGATGCATGCAAGACCGGCTACGGCGCTGGTGAAGTTGGCGCGGGGCTTTGTGTCGAAGGTGCTGGTCAGGAAGGGGGAGAAGGAGGTTAAATTGAGCAGCTTATTGAATGTGCTTTCGATGGGAGTACAGGGAGGCGATACAATAACGGTAATGATCGATGGAGAGGATGAAGGAAAGGCGGCGGAGGCGATAGATGCATTTTTCCATGAAGGATTAAAAGACTGGTAAATTATGAAGATAACGATTACAAAGAACGAACAGGAATTTGACCGCGTGGCGGCGTGGATGATCATTGGGCAGATGCTGCGTAAGCCGGACTCGGTGATTGGGCTGTCGACGGGACAGACGACGATCGGGATGCACCGGGTGGTGTCGGAGATTTTTGCGCTGCATCCTTTTGACGTTTCCCGGGTGACTCTTTTCAACGTGGATGAGCTGACGAATTTACCGCGGGAATATGCGGGGAGCTGTTATACGATGATCCATACGCAGCTGGCGGGGCCACTGGGAATTCCGGAAGAGAACTTTATTATGCCGCCGACTTTGTCGGAGGATTTTGCGGCGGAAGCTCGGCTGTTTGAGCAGCGATTGGCGGAGCGTGGAGGGGCCGATTTGCAGATGCTGGGAATCGGGATGAATGGACATATCGGGATCAATCAGCCGGGAACGCCGTTCGAGAGCGAGACCTGGGTGTCGCCAATGGACCCGGATTTCGAGGCCAGGGTGAGGAGGGAGACAAAGGTGCCGGATGATTTGGTACTTGGGGGGCTTACGAGGGGGATCAAAAATATTATGCAGACGAGGAAGATCGTGCTCGTGGCGAAGGGGCCGCATAAGGCCGAAATTATCGAGAAGGCGGTGCTGGGGCCGGTGACGACGGATATACCGGCGTCGGTGGTGCAGCTGCATCCGGATTGTGAGATCTTGTTGGATGCGGCTGCGGCGGAAAGACTAAAATATCACGCAAAATAAAAGGAGTGCGGAAAGGATTCCAAGAAGGAAGGACATGCACAGTCCGGTCGTGGAGACGTTGTTCTCGTCAGTGAGTTTCCTGAGTAGTTTGTTCATAGTGGTACGATTGTGCCTAGGTAAGGCAAGGCATATGCCATGCGCATTTTGTTGATTTTCAAATGTTTTTATTGGGAGTGCTTTCCCAGCGGGGGAATGGGTGGCCGGTTTGGGAAGATGGGCGGCCAGTCGGGCGGGCACGGTAGTGTGCGGGCGCACGCGGGGCGGGCGGCGGTGGGCGCGGGCGGCGGGGGCGGGGACGTGCGGGGCGGCGGCTGCCGGGGCAGTGGATGTGCGACGCGGGGCACAGCGATTTATTGACGCGCGGCCATGGCGGTGAGGGTTTGGAGGAACCAGGCGGCGTGGGGTAGCCATTGTTCGGTCCATCGCCATTCGTTGCCCTGGGCTTCGGTGCGGAAGTCGATGCCGCTGCCGTCGGGGTGGCCGTCTTTGCCGGTGATGCCGTTGGAGATGCCGCCGCGTTCGGAGCCGTGGCCGTAGTTGGAGTGCATGTAGGGGACGTTGTTTTTTCCGAAGCCGTAGAGGAAGCAGATGTCGTAGGGGTTGCAGCCGAGGATCCAGGAGTAGAGACGGGAGGCGAAATTATCGTATTTGTAGTTGGAATCGACTATATGGCTTACGCGGAGGGATGCGGTTGCAAGAGAGGCCAGCCTTGCGTTTTCTCCCTGCCACCACCAGCCGGTTTCGTTGTCGTGGGGAATAAAGAAGCCGGTTTTTATAGAGTCTTTGTAGCGGAAGGTCTGACGGGGATAGGAGAAGGGATTGGGTGTTTCGCCGGATATTGCTATATCGTGGTCGACCGAGTGTTGTATGGTTTTGTATGCGGGAGTGGCGAAGGCCTTGTCGGTTTCTTTTTCGAGGTAGCGTATTAGTGCGACGACGGGCAGGCCTGCGTCGGAGGCGTGCCAGAAGGGGCGGCCTTCGTCGTTGGAAAGGAAGTATTCGAAGCGAAAGCGGGCGGTTAGTTTTTTTGCGCGGGCGCGAGCTTCGTCGCGATAGTAGGAAGAGTCGGTGGCGATCCAGAGCTCGGTGGCGGCCATGAGGGCGCAGTAGTCGTCGATAATATTTTCTTTTCCGTCGTCGTCGTATTTGGTGTTGTTGACGACGAGGTGGGCGTAGGCGCGCTGGGCTGCGGAGAGGTATTGCAGGGAGGTGAAGTCGCCGTGCTTTTTCCAGCGGGAGATCCGGGCAAGGGCTGCGATGGCCATTCCCCCACCCTCTCTGAATGCGCAGGCGTATTCGTCGGTGGTGACGCTATTTGCGCGGAGGCCGACGACGCGGCGGGCGGAGGGGTCTTTTTTAAAGTAGCTGAAGACGGTCATGTAGAAGTAGCCTTCGGGGGAGAGGGAGCGGGTGATATAGTCTGCTCCCCAGAGTGCTTCGCTGGTCAGGGAGTCTTCGAGGTTCCATTTTGCGAGCTTTGTTTTTAGTGTTTCTCCGGCGTTGATGAGTGACCAGGTGACGAGCGGGATTTGCTGGGGCGACATGTAGTTGGCGTAGGCCAGGTGGGAGAAGTATTTGCTGACGTCGCCGGAGGCGTCGCACCAGCCGCCGTGGAGGTCGACGCGTTTATCGCTGCCGTAGAGGAGGAGCTGTTTGTCGGCTTTTAGCTCTTCGGGGGTGTTGGCTCTTTGTTTGTTTAAGTAATGCAGGATCGCGCTTATAAGCGGACGGGCCCAGTCGGGCCCGCCTATGTTGAATTTTTCGGAGATGATTTTATCGAGTCTCAATCGGTAGGCGCCGGGTTTGTTGAAGGCGCTGAAGTCAGCTTGATAGAATTGTTTGCCGGGCGACCAGTCGGGTAGGGTCGTTTGTTGGGTTAGGTTGTTGGCGAAGACGGAGTGATTGTTTGCGTCGATTATGTCGAAGGTCGTATTGGTGAGGGGGGCGTCGCTGCTGATGACTGCCACTTTTGATGCGGATGCGGGGAGGACGACTTGATTGATGTGGATAGACACAGAGGGCGGGAGGGACGTGGGCCGGTCGGCGGGGGCTGCGCCGAAGATCGGATTGGGTCGGTCCCCCATGTAGAGGCGGAGGGTTGCTCCGGCTTTGATGTCCTGGTAGCTGATGTAGGATTTGCGATAGGGAACGCCGTTGAGGGTGGCGCGTTGGATGTACATGTTTTTGGGGCCTGCGCCAATGGCTTCCATCGTAAAGGTTTTACCGTTGCCGACTTCGAGGCGGGCGCGGTTGACGAGGGGTGTACCGAAGACGAAGATACCGTTGGCGGGGTTGACGGGATAGAAGCCGAGGCTACTCATGACGTACCATGCACTCATTTGTCCGGCGTCGTCGTTACCGCATAGACCATCATTTTTGGCGGTATAGAATTCGCTGGTGATGCGGCGGATTTTTTCCGCCGTTTTCCAGGGATAGCCGGCGAAGGCATATAGATAGGGAATGTGGTGGTTGGGTTCGTTGCCCTGGGCGTACATGCCTATCAGGCCGGAGATGTCGGGAGAGGCCTGGCTGCCCATGCTTTCGCTGACGACGAAGAGGCTGTCGAGCTTGGTGACGAAGGCTTTGTCGCCGCCCATCATACGGACGAGGGATTCGACGTCCTGGGGAACGAGCCAGGTATATTGCCAGGCGTTGCCTTCTGTGTAGTCGCCCCATTCGTGGATGGATTGGAAGGGATTGAAGGGCTGGCGGTACCCGCCGTCGGCCAGGACGGGCCGCATGAATTTGGTGACGGTGTCGAAGTAGCGGGTGTAATAGTGGGCGCGTTTGGCGTAGTATTCTTCGTCATCCTTCTTGCCGAGGTGGGCCGCGACGCGCGAGATGCACCAGTCGTCGATGGCGTATTCGAGCGCCTTGGAGACGGATTCCTTCTCTTTGTCGGCGGGGATATAGCCTTGTTCCCTGAGGTATTTCACCCCATAGTCGTCGCGCGTGGAGGATGCCTTCATCGCTTCAAGCGCGAGGTTGGCGTCGAAGCCTTTGTAGCCTTTCAGCAGGGCATCGGCGATGACGGGTACGGCGCTGTAGCCGACCATGCAGTCGGTCTCGCGACCCTGGAGGTGCCAGATGGGGAGCTTACCCTGCTGGACATAAATAGCTAGCATGGAGTTAACCATGTCCCCTACCCTTTCGGGGTGGATGAGGGTCATGAGCGGGTTGAGCGTGCGATAGGTATCCCAGAGTGAGAAGATGGTGTAGTTGTTGAAGGGGGCTTTTTCTATCACTTTACCGTCTGTTCCGCGGTAGCTGCTGTCGTGATCGTTGTAGAGCGCCGGGGCTACCATGGTATGATAGAGAGCGGTATAGAATACTTTCCGCTGGATGCTGTCGGTGGTTTCGATGTTTATTTTATTCAGGGCTTTTTCCCATTTGGCGTTGCCTTCGCGGACGACGCGCTCGAAATTCCAGTGGGGGATTTCCGCCTTTATATTGGCCAGGGCATTCTCACCGCTGACATTGGATACGCCGACTTTGAGAAGGACGGTGGACGGGGTATGCTTAAACGAGATGAGTCCTTTGACTGTATCGGCCTCGAGGGTTAGGCCTGTGGTGGCTTGGTCGCCGTTGATCAGGGTAAAATCTTTCAGGGGCGTGTTGATGCGGATGGCGAAGTAGATACGACGATCTTTTGCCCACTGGGAGGAGTTGCGCCAGCCGATGAGGGTGGAGTCGTCGAGCTTCAGGAGGTGGGCTTTTACCTTGGGGTGTTGCCAGCCGGCGTCGAAGTTGCCCTGGAGCAGGTCGATGATGATGTGACCGGGGCGGTCGGCGGGGAATTTATAGCGATGGAACGCGACGCGCTCGGTCGCGGTGAGCTCGACCCTGACGTGGTGGTCTTTGAGATAAACGGAGTAGTAGCTGGGCCGGGCGATTTCTTCCTTATGAAAATAGTGTGAGCTGTAGCCGGAGGTTGGGTCGGCCTGGGTGCCCGTATTGGTCCTTACTTCGCCGGTATAGGGCATAATGAGAATATCGCCGAGGTCGGGGATGCCGGTTCCGTTGAGGTGATTTTGGGCAAAGCCTTTGACGACGCTATCGGAGTAGTGGTAGCCGGAGCACCAATCCCAGCCTTTGTTGATGTTGCTGGGGCCTACTTGTACGGCGCCGAATGGGACGCTGGCGCCAAGGAAGACGTGGCCGTGGCCGCCGGTTCCGATATAGGGGTCGACGGAAGAGAGGAGGGACTTACGCTGTGCGTTCGAGGTGAGGGCAAGGCACAAGGAGAGTAGCGTGACGAAGTATTTCATGGGTTAAAGATACCGAAGGTGCGGAATGTGTAAAAATCTGCGGGGGCGCTAAAGTTTTGCTAATACTATCTTTGCTTGTTCCGACGGGCTACCGTGAGGCTGTCGCGGCCGATGCCGAGATAGGAAGCGAGATATTGGACGGGGACCCGGTTGACGAGGTCGCCGTGGTGTTCGAGCATATACGCATAGCGTTCTTTCGGTCTCTGCCGGCGCATGGAATACACGCGTCGTTCGCTGAGGACGTAGTATTTTTCTGTGAGGACGCGACCGATAAAATTGAACTCGGGATATTTTCGATAGATGTTTTGCAGTTGCTGGTAGTAGATGCTGTAGGTGATCGTGTCCTCGATTGCCTGTATATTTTCGTAACTTGGTTTTTGGCTGAAGAAGCTATCTACGGAGATGATCACGTCTCCTTCTTTCATAAACCAGCAGGAAACGTCCTGGCGGCCTTTCATGTAAAAACAGCGGACTAGTCCTGACTTGATGAAGAAGATTTGTTTACTGGTGCTGCCATTGCGCAGCAGGAGCTCCTTTTTTGAAAATGTTTGTTCCCGCAGGATGTCGAGCAGGTGATGTTCGAGGTCTTCGGACAGGGGGTGGTACGAGTTAAGGAATCGGATAAGGTCTTGCATAGTGGGAATTTAACGATAAATCAATTGTGATGAGTAAATATATTAATGCCCTACTGGTGTTCTTGTATGTGGTTTTAGGGATTTTTTGTTTTTTGCTGGTGTTGGTCATCGCTGGGGTGGGGATGTCCGATAGGACGGGGTTTTTGATTATGATTGGGTGGGTTATATTTTGTTTTTGTTCGGCTTATCTTTTCTCGGGATGGAGGTTGTTGTTTGGGGGGCGGTTAAGGAAGCCGACGGTAAGTGAGGAGCGGAGATTGGGGGCGGCGTTTGAAGAGGTGAGGAGGAGGGCGGACGGGCGGCAGAGTGCATGTGGGGTACAGCGGGGTACGGGATATAGCCGGAATTTTAAGCTGCGGATCGATGAGACTGAAGGGTGGAATGCGTTTGCGACGGGGACGCGTACGATTGTGGTTTCGAAGCGGTTGCTGGCGGGGATGACGGAGGAGGAATTGAAGGGTGTGCTGGCGCATGAGCTGGGGCATCTGTCGAGCGGGGATACGGTTATTGGGGCGGCTTATGTGACGGCGGGTGTGCTGCCGAGGGTGGCGGGCTATTTATTCAGGTTGGTGATGGCAATCTTTTTGAGCGGGTTTGGGAGCAGGCAGCGGGTGCGGACCAATCGGGGCGTGGTTGTGGTGAGGAGGGGCAACTTGCTGGCCGGGCTTTTCTGGTTTGTTGTCTTGCTGGCTGTGGTGGCTTATTTTCATTTGATGAATGGCCTGGTGGCGTTGGTTTTGTTTGTGCTGCTGTTTAGCCTGCTTCATGTTATTATGCGGCCGCTTACCTTGTTGATGGCTCGACTTGCTGAATATAGGCAGGATGCTTTTGCGCATGAGCTGGGGTTTGGTCCGGGGCTGCGGCAGGCGCTGGAGCGGCTTGCCGATCAGGATGAGCAGACGGTCAGTTTTTATTTTATCGTTTTTCATAGTACGCATCCGGTTATATATAATCGGATGCGTCGGCTTGAGAAGCTGGAGGAGATGAGGGATTCTGAGATTGGAGAAACTGAGGAGAGTTTTCTCTGAAAACACTAGCTTGCATGCAAAATCGATTTAATAGTCATGCTAAAATTTCAACTCGTTTTTAGCGCGCTAACCGTGCTTGCCCTCTCCAGCAAGGGGCAGTTTGTCGACAAGGTCACAGACCCTGTCGATTATGTCAATCCTCTAATGGGGACTCAGTCTACTATCGAGCTATCGAATGGAAACACTTATCCGGCGGTGGCGTTGCCGTGGGGGATGAATTTCTGGACGCCGCAGACGGGAAAGAATGGCGATGGGTGGCAGTATACGTATACTGTCGATAAGATCAGGGGCTTCAAGCAGACGCACCAGCCTTCTCCGTGGATGAACGATTATGGCGAGTTCAGCATTATGCCGGTGAAGGGTATGAAGTTTACCGAAGAGTCGAGGGCTTCGTGGTATTCGCATAAGGCGGAGGTTGCAAAGCCCTATTATTATAGCGTATACCTGGCTGACTACGATATGACGACGGAGATAACGCCGACAGAACGTGCGGCCCGTTTCAGGATTACGCTTCCGAAGACGGACAGTGCGTTTGTAGTTGTGGACGCGTATCATCGGGGTTCTTATATCAAAGTGATCCCTTCGGAGAATAAGATCGTCGGTTGGTCGACCAAGAATTCGGGTGGAGTACCGGCCAATTTCAAAAATTACTTTGTGATCGTTTTCGACAAGCCCTTCACCTCTTCGCATACGTGGAAGGATAGCGAGCTGACGGACTCGACCGAGCTGACGAATAAGCATGTCGGGGCGATCGTCGGTTTTGCGTCGGCGGCTCGCGGTACGCAGGTGCAGGCGCGGGTGGCTTCTTCCTTTATCAGTATCGAGCAGGCGGAACAGAACCTGAAGGAAATCGGCGCGGATAACTTCGAGACGGTGGAGGCCAAGGGTCGTTCGGTTTGGAATAAGACACTGAGCCGGGTGTCGGTGGAAGGCGGGACGATTGACCAGGTGAGGACGTTTTATTCGAGCTTGTATCGAATGTTATTTTTTCCGCTGAAATTATACGAGAAGGATGCCGCGGGACGGATTGTCCATTATAGTCCTTATAACGGGAAGGTTGAGTCGGGATATATGTTTGCCGGGACAGGGTTCTGGGATACTTTCCGCGCCCTCTACCCTTTCCTGAACCTGGTGTATCCCTCCATCAACAAAGAAATGCAGGAAGGTCTTGTCAACGACTATAAAGAAGGCGGGTGGCTGCCGGAGTGGTCGAGTCCCGGATACCGGAGCGTAATGATCGGGAACAACTCTGCATCGATCGTTGCGGATGCCTATCTAAAAGGACTTCGTGGCTATGATATCAATGTCCTTTATGAAGCGCTGCTGAAGGACGCCAATAATTCCGGGCCGATTCCTGCCGTCGGAAGGCAGGGCGTCGAGTATTACAACTCCCTGGGTTATGTTCCTTATGACGTAAAGATCAACGAGAATGCGGCGATGACGCTCGAGTATGCATTCGACGACTTCAGCATCTATAAGCTGGGCAAGGCGTTGGGCCGGCCGGCAGAAGAGCTGAAGCTATACGCCAAGCGCAGCCAGAACTACAAGAATCTTTTCGACCCAGAGCATAAGCTGATGCGTGGGAAAAAGAAAGATGGAACCTTTGCATCGCCCTTCAATCCTTTCAAGTGGGGAGATGCGTTTACGGAAGGAAATAGCTGGCACTATAGCTGGAGTGTGTTCCACGACATCCAGGGACTGATGGACCTGATGGGTGGTAAGGCCTCGTTCGTTCAGATGTTGGATTCGGTCTTTATCATGCCGCCTACGTTCGACGACAGCTACTATGGCCAGGTGATCCATGAGATTCGTGAGATGCAGATTGCGGGTATGGGACAATACGCGCACGGCAACCAGCCGATACAGCATATGCTGTACCTGTACAACTATGCCGGCGAGCCCTGGAAGACGCAGTACTGGGTTCGGGAGGCGATGAGGAAGCTGTACAAGGCTACGCCCGATGGGTACTGTGGGGATGAGGACAATGGGCAGACTTCGGCCTGGTATGTGTTCTCCGCGCTGGGTTTCTACCCGGTCACTCCGGGGACGGACCAATATGTGCTGGGAACGCCGTTGTTCAAGAAGGCTACCATTCACCTGGAAAATGGGAAGGACTTTGTGATCAGCGCGCCGGCGAATAGCGCTTCGAATCTGTATGTGCAGGGTGCTATGCTGAATGGCCAGGCGTATGGGAAGAACTGGATTTCGCATACGGCGATTCAAAAGGGAGGAACGTTCTCGCTCTCGATGGGGGCGACGCCGAATAAGACCAAGGGAACGGCGGCAACGGATGTTCCCTATTCATTTTCCACCGACAAGGATAAACCATGAAGAAAATAGTTGGATTGCTTTTAGTTTTGCTGAGTGTTGGAGCGAGAGGGCAGGACCTGCATGCGTTGCAGCAGCAGTTTGTGGACCTGCGGTTTGGGATGTTTATCCATTTCAACATTCCGACGTTTATGAACCAGGACTGGGCGGACCCGGATGCTTCTCCGGCGATCTTCAATCCAGGGCGGCTGGATTGTGCGCAGTGGGCGCGGGCGGCGAAATCGGCGCATATGTCGTATGGCTGTCTGACGACGAAGCATCACAGCGGTTTTTGTATCTGGGATACGAAGACGACCGATTATAATGTAATGCATAGTCCACTCAAGCGGGATGTGGTGCGGGAGTATGTGGATGCGTTCCGGGCGGCGGGGCTGAAGACCTGCTTGTATTATTCGATATTGGATACGCACCATAAGCTTCGTCCGGGCTATATCACGCCGCAGCATATCGAGATGATAAAGGCGCAGCTGACGGAGCTGCTGACGAACTATGGGGAGATCACGGCGCTGATCATCGACGGATGGGATGCGCCCTGGTCGCGGATTTCGTACGACGATGTGCCTTTCGAGGAGATCTACCGCCTGATCAAGTCTATACAGCCGAACTGCCTGGTGATGGATTTGAATTCGGCGAAGTATCCGCCGGAGGCGTTGTTCTATACGGATATCAAGTCTTATGAGCAGGGAGCGGGGCAGAAGATCTCGACGGCAACGAACCGGCTGCCGGCCTTGTCCTGTCTGCCGTTGAATTCGGCCTGGTTCTGGAAGGAGGATTTTCCGCGCGTGCCGGTGAAGGACCCGAAGGTGCTGGTGAATGAGGATATCGTTCCTTATAATAAGATCTATGATAATTTCATCCTGAATGTGGCGCCGAATCGGGAGGGGTTGATCGATGAGAATGCTTTGGCGGCGCTTGCTGAGATTGGCCGGTTGTGGAAGAATGATGGCCGGGTGGCAGTGTTGCCGGCGACGGAGGCTCCTATTATTTCTTCGAATCTGGCGAAGCACCGGCCGGCTAGTTCTTCCTGGAGTGATGATATGAATATTATGGATTTTGGAAATGACGATAATTTCCGGACGTCTTGGGTGTCGAATTCGACGGTTGCGGAGCCGTGGTATGAGGTGGAGCTGGGTGGGGAGAAGGCGTTCAATATGATCGTCCTGACGGAGGATAAGGCGAATGTGGGGAAGTATACTTTCGAGTATCGGAGCAATGGGGTGTGGAAGGAGTTATTGGTGGGGGAGCAGAAGGGAAGGGTGAAGGTGCAGCGGTTCGGGACGGTTTGGGGGGATCGGGTGAGGGTGAGATTGGGAGGGTTTTCGGCGCAGCCGGGGATAACGGAGATGGGGGTGTATAGGGAGAGGAGGTAGGTTTCGCGCAGGTGTGATGAAGTATAGTTTTTTTGCGATATAAGGCGGCTCGATGTGATCGAGCCGCTTTTTTTGTGCGATGGGAAAATGGGGGTTTGATAAGTGGGGGAATGTTGTATATTTCTGTATTATGAGAAAGTACTTTTTAACCTTTTTGTTGTGTGGGATTGTGGCGGCTGCTATGGCGCAGTCGGGTGCGACGCCGGGGACGGCGCGGGGCTCAGGCGCGGCGGCGGGCTCGGGCGCGGACAGCACTAACTTCTTCCTGCACAAGTTTGCGCAGAACATCGGTAAGGAGACTTATTGGGTGAAGAAGACGGATAGTGGTTATCGGTATGAGGTCCAGTTTAAATTTACCGATAGGGGTTCGGCCGTGCCTTTGCAGGCGAAGCTGAGCGTCAATAAGAATTTCGAGCCGTTGAGGTTTTGGATCAAGGGGAAGACGTCGAGGTTTTCGACGATTTCGGATTCGGTGGTGATACGGGGTGGTAAGGCGATGATACGAGTGGGGGATTCGAGCTATACGAAGGCGGTGGGGCCGATGAGCTTTACCGTTGGGGGGTATTCGCCGGGGACGGTGCAGATGGTGCTTTTGCAGTATTGGAAGCGGCATGGCAGGCCAGCGCAGTTGAGCTTGCTGCCGACGGGGTCGGTTAAGATCAGGAAGGCGGGGAATGATACGTTGGGGACGGTGGGTTTGGCGGGGTCTGCGGGCGCGCCGGCGGGTGTGGCT
>JAFDYG010000475.1 GCA_018267545.1 Bacteroidota bacterium | reverse complement strand
TCCTTCTCATATTTCACCAGCTCCACCGGACTCAACCCATTAATCTCCTTATCCCTCCGAAGCATCTCCAACCGCTCCCTCTCCACACCCTCCCCCTTCGCCGTCACCAGCAAAAGTGCATACACCCGCTCGATCACCTCCTCCTTGCTCCGCAACGTCGTTCCCATTACATCCGGCACCGGCGGCAAATATTCATTCACCTTGATCCCCCGGGCCTTCAAAAACTCTATACTCCTCGCCTTCCGTTCTGTCTGCTCCTCCGACGCCGGCCCCTGCGGATTCAAATGCTGCGTCTCGAACACCACCCCGATCTTCCCCTTCCCACTATTTCCTTCACTATCTAAAATCAAATTAAACGTCTTATCCGAAAAATGTTGATGCCCCGAATCCGAAAAAGAAAGACCCGGCTGTGAAAAAACAAGCGCATCCAGCCCCTCCGTCACTTCCATCAACAATCCCTGCAGCTCCATCGACATCGAAGGTCCCGCCGTAAACGCCGTCTCCGATCGCAGCCCTCCGATCTTCTGCAGCAACAGCTTCTTCAACCCCGCGTCCTTCGCCGGAATACCCGCGGCAAAACCCTCCAGGCCAGCCAGCTGCTCCCCCGGGATAGACCGATAATTAATACGGAATTCACTCTTCTTCCCAAAAAGACCGTTCTTCAATACACCATAAATTGTTTTAATACCATCCTTCTCCCCGATCTCGGGAGTCAGCTTAGGGAGAGCTTTCTTAACCGCCGTCAAGAGTAGGTCGAAGTCGGCAGCATGAGAGTACAGGGTATAATTTTCCATTGCGACAGATATTGAAATGGCTTAGAAACACTACACCAAACATCGCCTCGATTGCATCGCAATATACTCACATCTTCGTATAACCGGCAGGAATCTCGAAATTATAAGCGGGCGGCATCCTGGTCTGATAATTTGTCAGGTTGACCACCTGATCCCCGATCTGGCTCTTTACCACCACACCGTCTCCACCCGCACTCTTTATCTTATTCAATATCATCGACCCGGCCGGATAATAAAGTAATATCCCAGCCAGACAAATATTCGAAGCACCCAAATCCTTTGTTATCCACAAGTCTCGCTGATCCCCCTTTATCTTCACCACAAAATGCTGACAGTTCAGCTTCCCGATCACTTCTTCCCCCGTCTTCTCCACGCTGATATCTCCATCCGTCAGCTTCATCTGCTTCTCCGCTTCCAGTTCCGAAAATTCCGTTTCCACCACCGCACGACGCTTATCTACAAACCGCAATTGCTTATTGGTCTGAAAATCGAATAACAACGGATCTTCTTCCTTCCCCTTCAGTATATCCGCAGCGCCCTGCTTCATCGGATAGCTCTTCGCCTCGACCCTCACCTTCCCCTTCGTCTCATACACCGTCATCATCACTTTCGTCTTGAGCGTACAGTCATAAACAAGCGTCCCCTCGAACTGCGCATATGAGTCCGTCAGAAACGCCAATACCGCGATAAGTACAGCTAGCTTTTTCATTAGTAATAGTAAGCAACAAATTTAAGTTATCTTTAGTTTAATCAACTAATTGCATATCATGAAAAAATCCCTTCTCCTGGGGCTTCTTTTCCCCCTGTCCGCCCTGGCCCAGGATTACACCGCCGAATTAAAAAATTATATCAAATATCCCGCCACCGCCAAAACCGCCATCACCGACGTCACCCTCATCGACGGCACCGGCTCCCAGCCAAAAGAACACCAAACCGTTCTCATCGAGAACGGCCATATCACAAAAATCGGTCCCAAAGCTACCACCACCCTACCCCCCGACGCCTCCATCATCGACGGCGCCGGCAAAACCCTCATCCCCGGCCTGGTCATGCTCCACGAGCATCTCTACTATACCCTCCCCATCGATAGCTACTTCAACGTCGCCGAAATGCCCTCCTCCTTCCCCCGCCTCTACCTTGCCTCCGGCGTCACCACCATGCGTACCGGCGGCAGCATCGAACCCTTCACCGACCTTTCCCTCCAGCGCATGATCGGCGAAGGCAAGCTCCTCGGCCCCGAAATGGACGTCACCGCCCCCTATATCGAACGCAAAGGCTACGACATCCCCGCCCTCAACATCATTACAGACACCGCCCTAGCCGCCCGTGAGGTCAATTTCTGGGCGGACAAGGGCTGTACGTCCTTCAAAATGTATATGCACATCACCCGCGGCGACCTCCGCAACGTCGTAAAAGAAGCCCACAAACGCGGCCTCAAAGTCACCGGCCACCTCTGCTCCGTCACCTATCGCGAAGCCGCCGAGATCGGCATCGACGACCTCGAACACGGCTTCATGGCCAGCAGCGACTTCGACGAAAACAAAAAACCCGATGAGTTCGACCGCCCCGGAGCCTCCCGCGCCCTCCAAAAGCTCGACGTGAACAGCCCCAAAATGAAGGAGCTCATCCAATTCCTCGTCCAGAAAAAAGTAGCCCTCACCTCCACCCTCCCCGTCTTCGAACCCGCAGCAAACCGGGAAGTCATCCAGGGCGGCGGCGAAAGCGCCATGCTCCCCCAAGTCCTCGAAATGGTAAAAAAACGCTATAATAATGCGCTTGCCAACGACTCCGCCTCCTCGGCCCTCTTCAAAAAAGAGCTCGCCTGGGAACGCCAGTTCTTCGAAGCCGGCGGCCTCCTCGTCGCAGGCACCGACCCCACCGGCGCAGGCCGCACCATCGCCGGCTACTCCGACTACCGCGAGATCGAGCTCCTCATCGAAGGCGGATTTACAGTCCCCCAGGCCATCCAGGTCTGCACCCTCAACGGCGCCCGCTACCTCGGCCGCGAAAAAAACATTGGCACCATCCAGTCCGGCAAACAAGCCGACCTCGTCCTCATCGACGGCGACCTCACCAAAGACATAAAAAACATCCGCAAAACCACCCTCGTCTTCAAAAACGGAACCGCCTTCGATTCCCAAAAGATCTTCGCCACCGTAAAAGAAAAAATCGGCATCAACTAATCCAACCGCCCCAGCCCCCAAAACTATCTACACATGAAAAGACTCTTTTTCCTCCTGCTCCTCTCCCAATCCGTCTTCGCCCAATCCCGCCCCGATCCCTCCGAAGTCCATGATTTCATAATTCATAACTTCAAAACAGAAAGCGGCGCCACACTCCCCGAAGCCCACATCATCTACGGCACTTACGGCCACCTCAACGCCGCCCACGACAATGCCATCCTCCTCCCCTCCCACTACATGGCCACCCACCGCGGCTACGAATGGCTGATGGGCCCAGGCCGCTGTCTCGACACAACTAAGCTCTTCCTCGTCGCCACCGAACTCTTTGGCAACGGTCACTCCTCCTCCCCCAGCAACACCCCCGAACCCTTCCACGGACCCCGCTTCCCCATAACCACCATCCGCGACAACGTCGAAGCCGTCCACCAGCTCCTCATAGGAAGCCTGAAGATCCCCCACCTCAAAGCCATCATCGGCTTCTCCATGGGCGCCCAGCAAGCCTTCCAGTGGGCCGTTAGCTATCCCACCTTCGCAGACCGCATCGTCGCCACCTCCGGCACCGCCAAGACTTATCCCCACGGCTACGTTCGCCTCGAAGGACAGATTGCCGCACTCACCGCCGACACCGCCTTCCACAACGGCGACTACACAGCGCCGCCAGCCAAAGGACTCTCCGCATTCGGCGTCGTCTGGGCAGCCTGGCTATATTCCCAGGAATGGTGGCGAAAAGAATTATGGAAAACGACGGCAGCGCCCGGCACCACCTTCGAACAAGTATTGAATAGATTTAGAACCAATTTCATCCCCAATGCCGATGCCAACAACCTCATCCTCCAATGCCGCACCTGGCAGCAGCACAACGTCGGTAACACCCCACCCTTCAACGGCGACGTCGAAGCCGCCCTCCGCTCCATAAAAGTCCCCTTCCTCTACATGCCCTCCGAAACCGACCTCTACTTCCCCCTAACCGACGCCAAATACGAATCCTCCTTTATGTCGACCGTCACCTTCAAACCCATCCCCTCCCTCTGGGGCCACACAGCCGGCGCAGCCAGCAACCCCGCCGACGGCAAATTCCTAAACGAAAATATCGCCCAATTCCTCAACCCCTAAATCCCGACTCCCATATAACCCCGGCTCTAACTCCCGACTCAAATCGACTTATAGCCATTTATCCCCTCATACCTTGCTTTAACTACCCCTTCAAACCAACTTATAGCCAACTAGCCAATTTTATTAATATTTTATCATTTTATTGATGTAATTTTATCACTAGTATGGCATTAATAGCTGGTCGAAAAAACGAGCAATTCGTTTTAAATCAAATATTGCAGAGTAAAAACCCTGAGTTTCTTGCTATCTATGGCAGACGAAGGGTAGGCAAAACTTTCCTTATCCGGCAAGTCTATGACAATCACATCGTATTTCAGATGACCGGCTTAGCCAATGCCAATACAACTCAACAATTAGCCAACTTCTACTCCGTATTGAAAGAAATGGACGCGAGTTTAAATCCTGAAAACCCACCCAAGAACTGGTTTGATGCATTTATTTTACTCAGACATTATTTAGAAAAAATCCAGTCATCCAGAAAAGTAATTTTCTTCGACGAGTTACCTTGGATAGATACGCCACGTTCAAACTTTCTCTCAGCCCTTGAGCACTTTTGGAATGCCTGGGCCTCTGTACAGCCCAATATTCTTCTCGTTGTCTGTGGATCTGCCGCATCATGGATGCTCAATAAGCTAATCAATAATAAAGGAGGATTACATAACCGTGTTACTCAAAGAATCCGATTGATGCCTTTTACTCTAAAAGAAACAGAAGACTTTTTTTATAATAATCAAATTCTGCTGGACCGGTATCAAATCCTTCAATTATATATGATCGCAGGAGGAATACCCTTTTATTTAAACGGCGTCAAGCCTGGCATGAGCGCCTTCCAGGCAATAGATCAGATGGCATTTTCAAAAAACGGGATGTTGATTGCCGAATATAAAAACCTCTATCATTCTTTATTCAATCACGCAGAGCGTCATATCACCGTTATTGAAGCCCTCGCACAAAAGAATAAAAGTCTGACACGTGAAGAAATCGTACAGTCAAGTGGGATCAGTAACGGAGGTGCTCTTACGACAATCCTGAAAGAGCTGGAAGAAAGCGGTTTTATTAATAAAAGTTTCCCTTTCGGCAAAAAAACAAGGGATAGCATTTACAGGCTCACCGACCAATATTCTTTATTTTATCTAAAATTTATAAAAGACCAAAAACAATTTGGGGAAGGCTCCTGGTTGAGCAGAATAGACAACCCCTCGTGGCGCGCCTGGAGCGGATACGCCTATGAGTCTATATGCTTACAACACACCTTCGCTATCAAAAAAGCATTAGGCATTAGTGGCGTATACACAGAAACGTCCTCATGGATTGATAGAAATCAGAACGTCCAGATCGATCTTTTAATCGACCGAAGAGACCATGTTATCAATATTTGTGAAGTGAAGTTTAATCAACATCCCTTTACGCTTTCAAAAGTGGACAAGCAGAATTTCGAAAAAAAAGTCTTTACTTTTAAAGAAGAAACAAAATCAAGAAAAACCATCTTTCCTACCCTCATAACTACCTTCGGCCATGCTGAAAACATTCATTCGCTTGGATTTATACAGAACTCGATAACAATGAACGATTTGTTTGAAACAGAGTAAAATTATCTGTCAATAAACCAAAAAACTCGCCTTCCCCACCCTCCTCTTCGCCGTCAACACCACCCTATACACCGGCCTCCCCCGCCAGTGCACTCTCACATTCTCCTCCTCCGGAATCCCCATCTCCACCTTCTCGATCCCCACCTCCCAAACCTTCGGCTCATACTGCAACATCGCAATCTTCCCCGACTCCGTCCTCATCTCCACAAACCCCGCCTTCAACACCCTCACCGCACACACCGTCATAAACGACTGCGTCAAGCTCTTGAACTCCCCTTTCCATTTATACTCGTCCGCCACAGCAACCGCCCCGCTCTCCCAAAATAAAGTCCTCTTCAAACCCACCAATCCCGCCTCCACAGGATACGCTCCTCCAATCTCCATCTTCAAAGACTTCCCAGGAACATACTCCACCGAAGACGCCGCATACACCTTCCCCTCCTTCTGCTGAAACCCATTCACCGTCGGCAGATTATGATACGCCGACGTATTGAACCAAAGCTCATACCGGTGACTCGAAAACGTCTTCGACGTATACGTCCCCGACCCCACATCCACAATCACCGGCTCCCCATCCTTATAAACCATAAAATCCCCCACATCGTTATGATTATGACTCTCCCCATTATTCCCTCCATGCGTCGCCAAAAACAGCTCTCCCAAATTCCCCACCTTCCTGCTGCGAACGACCAGCAGCTGCAAATCCCCCAGCCAGGCCTCCTTCACCGCCGGCTCCTTCCCCGAACCCATCGCAAGCCCAACTCCGCGCCCGGCATCCCCCTCTGCCACCAAATCATACAGCCTCCTCGTCCGATGAAACTGCTCATATTCATTTCCCCCCAGCCCCACCGGCACCGGATACTTTCTCACCAGCCAGCTCCCAAAACCCTGCATCAGCGAATCCCCCATACTGCGGCCAAATCTATAAATCATCTCCCCGCTCGGCACCAGCTCCGGCGGACCATCACCCACATTCACAAAATATTTCCCCGCAATATGCGTCTCATAAATATAAGCGCCCATCCGGCGAATAATCGGCTCCCCATAAATCGAAACCTTCCCACCCGTCGCATCATACAACAAATTCAACACATCGAACACACAAGCCCCCGCCGCCGTCCAATAACCTGGCCCTTCCTCACATCCCCCATCATCTCCCAGCCCATCGATATAAAGACTCGTATAATGCATCGCCGTCTGCACCGCCTGAACCCGCTGCGCCTTATCCTTCTCCAAAAGCAACGCAGCCGTCAGATAATTCGACATTACCCACGGCGCCCAATTACTCAACCGAACATCCGTCCTCCCCGCCCCCAAATACCCATACTTCGCCGTCTTCATCGGCTCCAGCACCCGCCGCCTCACCTCCGCATATATCCGCTCCCGCACCAGCCCGCCTCCCGGACGAGCCGCACCCGAAGCAGAAACAGCACCCGAGTGCCCCGCCCCCAAACCAGAAACCGAATCCAGCTTCCCCCCCACAAAATAATCCGTCCACGCCAGCACCGCCGCCGTCTCCGCCGCAAACAAATCCACCGTCGGGTCCTCCACATCCGGCAATCCCATCCCCGCCTTCTGGATCCCCACGTGCGGCGGCAGCCCCCAATACGTCTCCTCACAGATCGACCAAACCCCATCCAGTATCTTATCGACAAACCTCCCCTTCCCCTCCGCCGACTCCGCCAATATCAACGCCCACAACGCATTCCTCTTCTCGAACGAAACCTTCTCATACCTCACCCGATTCCCCGTCCTCACATACTCCAAAAACAATGTAGCCGGGATCGGCTTAAACTCGAACGAAGCGTACCTCTCCCCCGCCGCCACAACGCGCGCAACCACCGAATCCGCCACCACCCCACGCCACTCCGCAGGCGACAAAGGAAAAGGCCTCCATTCTTCCTGCCCTTTCAAAACCGAAGGAACAGAAGAAATAGAAGCCTCTAACAAATGACGGGGAACTACCTGCGAAAGAGCCCTCGCGCCAAAGAAAAAAACAACTAAAAACAAAACATATCGCATATGACAGGAATCTTTCCCGTCAATTTACCGCTTTCTTCCCATTTAGATCACGAATACGCAGCACTGAAATTGAATAAGGGCCAAAGGTCATCGGAAACTCACGCCCCACCCCGCTAACCGTCGTCTCCACCGGAACCACCTTCTTCGGCTCCTCCAGCGAATTTTCTACCCCGGGCGAGTCCGACCGAAGCACCGTCAATCGACCTTCCGCCACAGGATCAATCCCGCCATCCAGCCGCAAAGAAACATCATACGACGTAGCCCCCGCATTCACCACCTTCACGATCACATCCCCCGTCTTCTCATCCCTGCCCGCAATGCTAAACAGCTTCTGTGGCTCGGTATAGCTCATCAGCAGCTTGTCATCCAGGTAACACTCCACGTGATCTTCCGCCACCTCCAGCCGGATATCATACCAACGACCCGTCTGTATCGGCGCCGGCATCCGACGCTGATTCGTCAGATCCGATACCTGCATCCCGCCGGTCACCGCCTCAAACGTAGAGTTGCTATTGACGTTGGAACCAATATGCGCCCTTAGCATCGTATTGTCATCCTTGACCGCAAACGGAACGATAAACGCATTGGTCTTGTCGCTCGTCCGACGCGCCTTGAGCCGCACCGTATACGTCTCGAACCGCTTCCCCGGCAGCCACATAAACCGCTGAGCGCCCAGCCCCTTTTGTCCCATCGCACTATCCGCCGTAACTTTCCAGTTCCCGCGAACACTCTTCCATTCAGAACCCCGCCCGGCAAAGTCGCTCTTATACACTACCTGACCACCCGAAGAAACTTCCACATCCTTGAACTCCGCATCCGTATCCCAGGTCGCCAGTCCAATACTGCCCGCATACAACGGCGTCTTCTTCTCCACCGGCGCTACCACCGTCTCCACAGAAAGATTCCGATCGGAACGATTATCGTTGAACATTTTAATGGCATAATACGATATCCGACCAAAGCTCCGCGCATCGTCGAAGTTGATCAGATTGACGGGCCAGTCTACATCGTTCACATTCACGAACAACGGCGCATAGCTCGACATCTTCACCAAATCCCCATTCCGCTCCATCGCCATGATATACACCGCATCGCTCAACGCCGCCTGCATATTCCCATGCCCCACCCCCCCATTCGTCGCATATTCGCCCACATACATCTCCCAATCCCCCCGCTTGTACCCGTCGAAATGGTTATAGTTCCGCTCCGCCCAGCCCGCCGCCTTATACGCATGCTCATCGGCCAGATCGACCGACTTCATGCTGTCCAGCGTCCGCTTGTTCACATCCCCGATACCCATGCTCGCCAATATTTTCAGCTCCGGATATTTCTTCTTGATCGCATCGTAAAACCAGTTGTACCGCCGCGCATACCTCGGACCCGCCTGCTCGTTCCCGATCTCCACATACTTCAACGGAAACGGCTTCGGATGCCCGGCCGCCGCCCTTACCTTCCCCCACTTCGAGCTCGCCGGCCCCAACGCATACTCCAGCCCGTCTAAGATATCATGGATGATCGAATCCACGCCTTCATCAGGAATAAACGTTCCGCTCCTAAAATCACACGACACCCCCGCGTTGAAAACGTACAAAGCATCCGCGCCAATATCCTCGCAAAACTGCAGGTACTCATGGTACCCAAATCCATCTGTCGACCAATATCCCCACGGACTATACGTACCCACCCGCTGCTCCACCGGCCCAATGCTCCGCTTCCAGTTCGGCGCACTCTCGATATTGATCCCCTCTACAAAACATCCCCCCGGCCAACGGATAAACGCCGGATGCAGATCCGCCAGATACTGCGCCAGATCCGCCCGCATCCCGTTCGGCCTCCCCTTGAACGTCTTCTCCGGGAACAACGACACAAAATCGAAATACACCGTCCCCGTACCACCAAACGTAAAGACAAACTTCCCCTTCATATCACTAGCCGTAGCCTTCAGCTTACAAGTATACTTTTTCCACGAAGACCCAGCCACCGACTTGAAGGAGTACGTCGCCAGCACCTTCCCATCCGTCGATTGCAAAGAAGCCGTCAACGCTCCCTTATAACTCTCATTACGAGCATAAAAAGTCAAATTATAATTATCCCCCTCCACCACATTAATCCCCCAAAATCCCTCATTTATCAAATTCCCGGCACCACCCACCTTCACTTTCAACGAATGCGGCGTAGCCGCATTCAACGGCAAAACATCCACCAACTCTAATCCAACATCGGAAGAACCCGAAGACCATGAAGGCCACTGACTATTCACCGTCCACCGCATCTTCCAATCACTCGCCCTGCCATTCGGCAACGAAAAATGCGGACTACGCGTCGGAACGATAAACCCATCGACCAGCGTCGTAGCCGGCGGCAGCCTCGATTCCTCGAAACCCCGGTTCTGGATCAACTCCCCATACAATCCCCCCTCTCCCCCATGACTAATCTCCTCGAAAAAAATCCCGTGCAAGGTCGGAGACACCACGGCCCCCGGCTTACCGGCATCAACAGTAATGGTGGCCCGGGATTGGGCCACCATTTTGCTCCTAAAACACAAACAGGTACAGATTATCATCAACCAAATCTTGTTCATAGCTTATTTTTTAGCCGCAAAGGGCACTACGTTCGTAATAATCCAGGTCCCCGTCACCGTCGCCACGCCATTGATCGGAAACAGCCGTACCGAAAACTCGGGGTTGATATTCACATTCAGGTCGTTTGAAGCCGCCGGAATCCGGTAAGAACAGATATACCCGTTATTCATCGTAAACAAAGGAAAGGTAGGAACACCCGCCGGGTATTGATACACCAATGCGGTATCCGTCCTCTCTTCCGGATAATACGGGTCAAATAACTTGAACTCGTAGCGCTGATTCGCAACTACGTTCGTAGGCGGTATCCCCAATCTTGGAACCACTTGCCCCGTCTTGGGATTGAAGGTAGCACCATTCTTATCCACCCATCTGATAACAATCTTGTTCGGCCCATCTACCCGAACCACGCTCACCGAGAAAGTACCCTGCGTCGTCAGCGTGGTCTCATTCCCTACGGCAGAAGTGCTCGCGAACTGACGTACGACCTGGAAAGGAACGGCAGGGGTGATCTGGATCTTGGCAATGCTCTTGAGCTGCTTGGACGCCTTCATATTCTTAACCTCGATATCGAAGTCATAGGTGCCCGTATCGACAAAAGTCGTAGCCGGAGTCAGCTCCAGCCTACCCCCATTCGCATTTACATTGAAGGGCTTGTACTTGGCGGTACCCAGCTTAGCCTGCACCATCGCCAGCGTGGTGTCAGTCGGAAACACTTCTCCCAGGAACACCGGGATATCGTACTCCTGCGTCAGCTTATCCGTAGGCTTGCCCGCTACCGAAGAGCCTCGGATACCCGTCAAGGTCACCGTAATCGGCAAGGTAGAGTTATCCACCTGCAGCGGCGCAGAGGTCGTCAATCTACCCTTTGGGCTCACAAAAGGATTGGACAAATAAAAGAATTTAACACCGAGATATCCTTCCGCCGGCTTTTTGGAACAGGCCGCAAAGAGCACTATCCCCCCGCACAAAGCGCCAAGAATCGATTTGAATATAATTTTCATAACAAGAGTTAATAAGTGTTAGAATCGGATGAACGTATGCGTATTGGCCAGCACATGAAGCGTAGTAGCCCCATTCGACGTCTTTATCCCCGTCGTCTGACACAACACCCCCGTAGGGGCCGGTCCGGTCGGAGGCTTACCCATATACATCAGATAGGTCGGTGCCTTCGTCATCGTCGTGTAAGGAGCCGCAATCTGCAAGATGCTATAAACAATCATCGGGACACCCCCCTTACTGTTGATCGTCGGCAACACCATCGGGGCCGTATAAACCGTAGCCGTATTCAGCTCGATCGTCTGATCGAACATATACATCCGGAGCGAATCCGCAGTAATATCCTTCGCCAGGCTGTCGATCGTATAGACCGCATAAGGATTGACATTGTATTTGGCCAACGCCTTTGCATCCATGTACAGTTTTATCGAAAAATCGGTAGGAGCAAAAAACGTCTTGGCGCTGTTCACTTCATTCGCCATTCCCAGCTTGTTGATGACCTGGACCAGCGTATCGAACTGCTTGTACTGATTCGCCGCCAGATAATCCATATTGTTCAGCGGCGTATTCGCTACGCTCAGGGTGCCGCCCGAAAGATAGTCCTTCTTACAGCTTACGCTCATAAAAGCTATCGCGAGACCCAGCACTATAAATAACTTATTTTTCATCACAAAAAATTTAAAATGAAAGATTACATCTTATCCGCCCAATAAGGCGTCTGCGTCAGCAGCGGGTTCAAAGAAATCAAAATAGGTTCCACCGGCCAGTAGTATTTTCCAGCGGCAAATCCTGCACCGTCCATTCTCAGCACCGTCGTGCTCGAACCATTGAACTTAAGGACACCCGTCTTCTTACCCAACCTGATAAGGTCATAATAACGATGCCCTTCCATAAACAGCTCTCTCGCCCGCTCGTCGATCACACCCGCAAACATATCCCCATCCGCTACAGCCGTCGGCCCGATACCGGCACGCGTCCGGATTTCATTGACGATCGTCCTGGCATCTCCGGGCTTACCCGTTGCCGCCAGCGCCTCGGCCTTCAGCAGCTTGATATCCGCCAGCCGGAAGATGACGATGTTGTTCGTGCTCACCGGCAGCGTGTTATTAGCGCCCGTATAGACGATATTGGAATACTTGATACAGATCGGGTCGGTCGTGCCCCAGAAGTCGAAAGCATTCTTCCGGCGATAGTCGACGCTGTCCGGTCCGTTCGGGAACAGGGTCCCAAGCGTTACGACGTCCAGTCCGAAAAGCGAGGTACCCGTGCTCGTGATCGGAATATAAGGTGGTTTCAGAGTCCTTGCAGCGATACAGTTGATGATATCGCCATAACCGGCCGTGATGTACTGGCCCTCGGTCGTCGTATTCTGCGATATTTCAAAAATGCTCTCGGTAGAATTCCCCTTGTACATGCTGATATAAGCCGTCTTGCTGCTCTTGTCTACATAGGTATATCCGCCATTGTTGATCACCGAATCCGTAGCCGGGATCACCTTGTCGTAATCTCCCTTCCAGGCATAGATATGAGCTAACAAAGCATAGCAGGCTCCCTTGTTTGCCTTGATCGGCCGGTTTGCCACATAGGTAGGTACCCAGTTCAGCAGCTTTGCCGCCTCCTGGATATCCTTGATACACTGGTCCAGCACTGTCGCCTGCGGCGCACGCGTAGCAGGAGGAACGACTGCCGCATCCTGCGCCGTCTCGATCACCAGGGGCACATCTCCCCAAACACGGGCGATATAGAAATACGTAAACGCACGAAGGAAATAGGCTTCCCCGATCAGCGAGTTCTTGGCGCCTTGCTTGTCCGTAGAAGTGAAGTTGTTCAGGCTAATGTTCGGGATATACTTGATACAACGGTTCTCTTCATCGATAGCGCGATAGAAATTGTCCCAGCGGCGCATCTTGATCAGCCCCCGGAAAGTCTGCGAGGGCGCGACAAATGTGTTGAACTGAATACCCGTCAGCGAAGGATAATCCTCCCCATTGGGACGAACGATAAACTCATCCGTATTCATGTCTCCATAATAGTAATAGGCCATCCCCATCTCATTCAGCGAGGCGCGCAGCAACCCATAGGCTCCCGCCAGAGCGCCCGTGGCATCGGCTTCATTGTTCCAGAAATTCGCATCCGTAGGCGAATTGATCGGCTTTTTTTCGACAAATGATTTGCTGCATGACACAAAACAAGTCAGCAGGCAACCACACAGTATTCGGAAAATATTTTTATTCATATACAGAATTTGAAGAAATGTGCAGGAGATGCGCTTTTCCAAAAATTAGCGCATCTCCTGCAAAGCGCTAATATCTGTCCTTCGGACGAGGCCCTTCCAGGGCCTCCCAAATTAGAACTGAACATCGATACCAAACGTAATCTTCTTGGGTATCGGGTAACCCGTACCGCTCGCTACGCCATCCACGGAGATATTCTCTGGGTCCGGCACGTGCGCAGGGTAGAAGACCGCCAGGTTATCCGCTACGCTGTAGAACCGGATAGCCTTGATCTTGGCCTTCGTCATCAGGTTGTTGACCGGAAGACTATAGCTCAGATAGACGTTCTTGATACGGAAGAAGCTGGCGTTTTCTACAAATGTCGAAGACCGGATAGTCGTCGGGTCATTGGTAGCAGCCAGGCTCGGCCATACCGCCTGATCACCCACCTGCCGCCAGAAATTGTAGCTGTAGAGGTCGGCCGCAGGACCGATGTTCGTGCCATAACCGTTTATGTTAGTAGCACCCGCAAACATGTCCGACAGGTAACCATTCCATAATTTTCTTCCGGTAATAAAAGTCGTAAGTACCTGCAGGTTCCAGTTCCCATAGGTAAAGGAGTTGGTGATACCCCCGTAAATCTTCGTATTAGGATCGCCCGCATTGACCATGTCGTTGTCGTCGATCACATAATCGCCATTGAGGTCCTTTCTGATCGGGTCACCCGCCTTATAGGCCACGTTGCCAAAGCTCAACCGCTTACCCGTCAACGGGTCGACCGGCACATCCTTGTCGCTCGCATATACTCCGTTCGTCTGGAATACCTTGAACTGATACAGCGGCTGACCGATGGTCAATGTCCTTGAAAAATAAACCGGTCCATACGTAAAGTCCTTGTTGCCGCCCGGCAGCTTGGTTACATAGTTCTTGTTATAGGCGACATTGAACGTCGTCGACCACTTCAGCTTGCTCTTGTTGGAGAGATTATTGGTGGTCAGCGTCATTTCCACACCCCTGTTCACCAGGTCCACATAGTTGTTCTGAGCGGACGTATAACCGGTGGTTACTTCTACAGGAACCGTAAAGATCAGGTCCTTGCTGGCCTTATTATAGAAATCGACCGTCAGCTGGATCCTGTTGTCCCTGAAAAAGTTCACGTCGAAACCAATATTGGTCTGCGGAGCTTTCTCCCAGGTGATATTCGTGGCCGGAGCAGCAGCGGCATAGTTCGGCGCGACAGCCGTAACGCCATTGTAGGAGATGACGTTCCCCAGCGTCTGTCCGGAGGAGTTGATCTGCGAACCGGGATAGTTGATATTCGTCGTCAGCTGCCGGTACTGCGCATAGTAGCTCCCCGGGTCACGACCCGTGATACCATAGCTCGCACGCAGCTTCAGGAAAGAAACGATGCTCTTATACTTCTGGAAAAAGTCTTCATCCGAAATGTTCCATCTTCCCGAAATGGCTGGGAAAGATCCCCAGCGAGCCGAAGGAGCATACCGTGAAGAAGCATCCCTCCGGTAGCTCAGGTCCAGGCCATACCGGCCCATAAACTCATAGCTGGCCCTGGCAAAATAAGAAGCCCTGGAACGCTCTTCATAGTTCGTGGAGACGGTCAGGTTGGGACCATTCGGTACACCGGAAATAACCCGGATAGCATCGAAAGGTATGCCCAGCGCAGAAGCATTCGTAGTATTGATTACTTGATTCTCGGCGCCCTGTCCCGCCAGCACCGTTATATTATGCTCACCCAGTGTCTTCGTCCAGGTAGCATAGTTTTCGATTTCCCAACGGCGCGAATTACTCTCGAACAAAATAGCGTCCGACCGGCCGTTCTGGCTGGAGATACTCTTGTCCCTGAGATAATCCCGGCGGGCAAAGAGAAAGTTGTAAGACAGCGAGCTCGTAAAGCTGATCGAAGGAGCCACTTTCCAGATCATACGTGTGTTACCGTTCAGACTCGTCGTCCGGTTATCATCGAAGATCTTATCATTCTTACCCTCATAATTGGCCTTTGTAGCAGGGTCGATCTGCCAGAAGGAAGTAGGGAAGTTCTGGATAGCGAAAGGAGACGTGTTACCGGTCCCATCCCCACGCTGTTCCTTGATAAAGCCAAAATACAGGTCATTGGTAAACTCCAGCGTCTTGGCCGGCTTGATGCTCAGAAACAGACGCGGCGTAGTCCTCTTGATCGAATAACCCGCCTGAATACCATCTTCTGTATATCTGTTCAAAGCCATCCGGTACGAAACTCCTTCCGTAGCCCCCGCCACGTTGAAATCATAGTTCCGGGTCCAGGCGACATCCCTGTACAGTAGCCCCTGCCAGTCCGTAGCATTGTTGAACGCCGGATTCAGACTGTCCGTCAGGAATTGGGAACTAGCCTGCTGTTGCGGATAGGTACCCTGGTTCGCCAGGATCCCCATCTTCAGCCGACGCTCTTCGGCGCCCACCAAAACATTCTTGAGCGAAGGAAGAACGGAAACGCCGGTATAACCGGAAAGCCGGAACTGCGGCCTGCCGCCCTTGGGACGCTTGGTATTGACGATAATTACGCCATTGGCCGCACGCGCTCCATAGATCGCCGCAGCAGACGCATCTTTCAAAACGTCTATCGATTCGATATCGTTCGGGTTGATCGCAGCCAGCGGGTTACTATTGCCATAAGCCGTCCGCAGGTCATTTACGTCGAATACAACCCCGTCGATTACATACAACGGCGAAGAAATCCCCGTAGCCGTACCCGTACCGCTGGAGTTCGCAACACTGGTATTACCACGGATATTGACGATACCCGTAGCACCGGGCTCACCCGATACCGAGAGCACGTTCAAACCCGCAACACGACCCTGCAGCATCGCATCGAACGTCGGATAAGGCGTATTCTCGATGTCCTTACCCCTGACCGATGAAATAGCAGCCGTCGTCTTCCGGCGGGTTACATTCTGATAACCAATCACGACCATGTCATTCATCCCGCCCGAACTTTCCTCGAGCTGAATGGCATATGAAGCGCCGCTGCCCAGCGAAATTTCTTGCTGCTGGAACCCGACGTAGCTGACGACCAGCACCGCCCTCGGCGTCTTGGTCGTCAATGTAAACGTTCCATCCTCCCCCGTCCGTGTACCATTCGTGGTACCCTTCTCCATCACCGATACACCGGCCATTGGAGAATTTGATTTTTTGTCGGTGACTTTCCCGCTGACCTTCCGCTGCGCCATCACAGCACAGGATAAAAGAAGGCACAAGACCGAAAGCACCAACCGCAGTTGTTTTGGTTTGAAAAAGAAGGCTTTCATGCTTTAGATGATTGTATAGATTTAGCGAATAGATACCCTGTTGCCCTGCTGAACCTTAGTCCGGCAGGCAAAAAAATCACCCATGGCCCGCACTTGGCAGACCTGTGACCATCGATGAAACCGGTTTCTCCCCGGGCTCACCCCGATATAACTTGTTGATTATCTAATGAGGACAGTAGGTTGGGCTGATATTCATACTGGCAGATTTTGGTTTGAATCGTTTGTTTTGTTCCTTCCCTTCGGTCTTTCGACTTCCGGCGTTAATAAATGTTAATTTTACATTTATTAACAGAGATAAAATTATCTTTCTCCCCCAACACAACATTTACGGATTTTAACATCTGCTCACCAATTTTTACCCAATGCCAGCAAATAAATGTCCGATTGATAATTAATCGATTGCAAGCCGTAACCCAGTCTGGGCCAACGAAAGCTAATTCGACGGCTGGACGTTTCTAAATAATTTCTGAAGAAGCCCCTTCATCTCGGGAAGCCCCATGGCGACACCGGCAGCCCGCTCCTCGGATATTCCGTAGCCGAATGCTCCGGCATCCGCAGGACCGGGTCATCCGCTAAATTCCTATTATTATTTACATCGACAATAATGGTCTTCGAGCTATCCCGGATTATTCCATAGAATATGACGACATCTTCGTTGATTTTGCGCGGCAGCAGTTGAGAGTAAACAATTCCTATAAATTATAAAAGTCTACTGAACAAGGCAATTATTAACCGTTAAATAGACACTTTATAAGTGCTTTATTTACAATCATGTTAAATAATGAACAATCCCAGTTAATAAACGACCAGACCCACTCTCGAAAATGCTCTACCTTTTCCGCTCAAATCAACGAAAACCTATGCCAATCCTTATCAGGAAATACCTGCTCTTATTCCTCCTTTTCGCCGCCTTATTGCCAAAAGCCCACAGCCAAAACAAAGGCAGCATCACCCTCAAAACCGGTAAATTCACCACCGGCGACGTCCCCGCCTGGAGCCAACCCTCCTTCATCGACACCGCCTGGAAAGACCAGAAGCTCGGCGACCCCTGGCAACGCCAGGGCTTCCAAAACTACCACGGCTTCGCCTGGTACCGCATACACATTACCATACCTTCTTCCCTCAAAACCAACTCCGCCTGGAAAGATTCCCTAAGAATCTACCTCGCCCACGTCAACGACGTCGACCAAACCTTCCTCAACGGCGTCCAGATCGGCAAGATCGGCTCCTTCCCCGAAGACTCCGGCGGATACGTCAGCAAATGGCCAGCCGTCCGCGAATACCGCCTCTCCATCAACAACCCCGCCATCAAATGGGACCAGGAAAACGTCATCGCCGTCCGCTGCTATGACGGCGGCGGCTCCGGCGGCATCTTCATGGGAACGCCCTATATCGATATGCTCGAAAAGATCGACGGCATCTCCTTCGACAACACCGGCGAAAGCATCCGCTACCTCCCCGGCAACAAAGCCGAGAAATCCCTCCATATCAGCAACCACTTCAATATCCCCATCGAAGGCACTTTCTCCTATACGACTATCGACGCCGCCACCGGCAAGACGCTCGAGGAAAAAAGCGTCCCCCTCACTCTTACGCCCTTCTCCGGTAAAGATTTCGCCGTCACCATGCCCCATCGCATAGGGATTGAATATAACATGTCCTTTACCGAAAAAGGTTCCGGCGACAAACGTTCCATCAAACAAATCCTCCCTTATATCCTAACTCCCGCCATCTCCGACAAGCCCCAGATCAACGGCGCCAAAGTCGCCGGCGTCCGCCCTGGCTCGCCCTTTATATTTAAGGTAGCCGCCACCGGCAAAGGCACCCTTGCCTACTCCGCAAAAGGACTCCCCGCCGGCCTGTCGCTCAACCGCACCACCGGCGTCATCACCGGCTCCGTCGCAAAAGCCGGAGATTACAAGATCACACTGACCGTCACCAACTCCCTCGGCTCAGCCAGCCGCGCCTTAACAATCAAGGTCGGCGACCTCCTCGCCCTCACACCCCCGATGGGCTGGAACAGCTGGAACTGCTGGGGCATCAGCGTCAGCGACGCAAAAGTGCGCAGCTCCGCCCAGGCCCTCATCGACAAAGGGCTGACCGGACACGGCTGGATGTATATGAATATCGACGACGGCTGGGAAGCCGCCCAACGCGCAAACGACAGCTCCATCGTCCCCAACGAGAAGTTCCCCGATATGAAAGGCCTCGGCGACTTCCTCCACTCCAACGGCCTCCGCTTCGGCATCTATTCCTCGCCTGGTCCCCGCACCTGCGGCGGTTACCTCGGCTCCTGGCAGAACGAGGACAAAGACGCCGCTACCTACGCCTCCTGGGGAATCGACTATTTGAAGTATGACCTCTGTAGCTATACCGAGCTCATGCCCAGAAGAAACAGCTCTCTCGAAGAAAACCAACGCCCCTATATCCTCATGCGCGATCTGCTCAAAAAGCAATCCCGCGACATTGTCTATAGCCTCTGTCAATACGGCTGGCAGGACGTATGGAAATGGGGACCCGAAATGAACGGCAACCTCTGGCGCACCACCGGCGACATCGAAGACTCCTGGAACAGCCTCTACCGTATCGGCTTCAACCAGGCCCGCCTCTCCGAATACGCCAAGCCCGGCCGCTGGAACGACCCCGACATGCTCATCGTAGGCCAGGTAGGCTGGGGCGAAAACCTCCACCCCACCCGCCTCACTCCTTATGAGCAATACACCCACATGAGCCTATGGAGCATGCTCTCCGCACCTCTCCTGCTGGGCTGCGACTTGAGCCGCCTCGACCCCTTCACGCTCAACCTCCTGACCAACGACGAAGTCATCGCCATCGACCAGGACCCCCTCGGCAAACAGGCCCGCCAGGTCATCAAACAAGACTCCTCCCAGGTCTGGGTAAAAGAGCTCGAAGACGGCTCCAAAGTCATCGCCCTCTTCAACCTCCAAAACAGCTTCCAGTCCCTCACCGCCGACTGGGACGCCCTCAACCTGAAAGGAACCATCAAAGTCCGTGACGTCTGGCAGCAAAAAGACTTAGGTACAAAGGAAAAAGGCTACACGGTAACGGTAGCCCCCCACGGTGTCAGCCTGATCAAAATCACCGGCTTCACCCAATAAACCCAATAAAATTAAAGGGGGGCGTTGGCCCCCCTTTTCCATTCCCCTCAATATCCTGGATTCTGCCCTAACGCCGGATTCAATTGAACCTCCCTCGAAGGAATCGCATAGATCAGTTTATTCTCCGTCACATTATACGACTGCGGCAACAAGTACGAAAATCGCTGCTTCTGCTTGACCCCATACGCCGTCATCACCTCGATCGCTTTCCCCGTCCGCAGCAGATCGAACCACCGCTTGTTCTCGAATGCCAGCTCCACCCTCCGCTCATGCGCAATCGCATCCCTCATCGTCCCCTGATCGGCCGCAGCAGAGGCGGCCAAACCCGCCCTCAACCGCACCTGGTTCAGATAAGGCAGCGCCGCACCCGTCTGCCCATTTTCATTCAACGCCTCCGCCAGCATCAACAACAGATCCGAATATCGATATACCGGCCAGTCGTCATCCGTATTGAAAGCGACCGCCGACTTCAACGGCAGATGAAACTGCTTCTTCACAAACCGCTTGTACAGCTCGATACCATCACTCACCGAATCCGCGCTCAATATGCTGATCACCCCGTCCGGCTGAAAATCCGAGTTGTTATCCAGCTTCCCCTTTACCACACCCACACTGATATCCAGTCGCTTGTCCCCCTTCTCATAGACGCTGATGATGTCATCCGTAGGCGTGTTCCATCCCCCGGCCGTATTATTGAAGTTCTGTCCCAAAATGTTCGTCGTATTGGGCGTCACCGGTATAAAGTCATAGATAAACTGACTCTGCTGATTATCCGTACCCGATTTATATTGTACTTCAAAGATCGATTCGTTCGTTATCTTTTTACCCGGATCGAAAACGTCGGCATAATTGGGCAGTAGACTATACCCCATCTGCGTAACCGACTGAAAAAGCGGAATGGCCTTGTCATATTGATGAAGCGTCAGGTAGACCAACCCCAGCTCCGTAGCAGCCATCCCCTTCGTAACCCCGCCCGCTTGCGGAAAGGAAGGCGGCGGCAATTTCCCCACCGCATCGTTCAAATCCGCCTGTATCTGCGCATAGACCGCATCCACCGGCGACCGGTTGACCAGCGCATCCGCCGGCCCCGTCACCGCATGCAGGTACAAAGGCACCTGCCCATACAACCGCACCAGCTCGAAATAATAATGCGCCCGCAACGCCTTGGCTTCCCCCGTAATCCTATTCTTTACCGAATCGGCCATATCGCTGGGGGGCGCCTCCATCTTGTCCAACAACACATCCGCACGCTGAATCCCCATATAATCCGCCTTCCACAAATTCTCGATCGTAGGATTGGCGCTATTGTCCAGGAAATCCGCCAGCTGCTCGCTCGTAGCGCCTCCCCTATCCTTTGCATTGTAATCATAGTGCGTATTGTCGCTGCGCATCTCCTCCATATAGAATGCCACATTGGCCGCATCCCGAAGCGGGCCATAAACACCCGTCAACGCTTCCTCAAAGTCCGCCGTCGTTTTGAAAAAATTACCTTCATTCACCTGCCCTTCCGGATACCGGGTGACAAAAGACTTTTTACAGGCCGAACCAGCCAGCACAACACCCGCAAGGATCAATGTATAAGTAGTACGTGTCATAATATTTTCTTTATAAGGTTAGGTTAGAAGGTAACATTTGCTCCCACCATAAACACACGGGGCACCGGGTAAGAACCCCCATCGAGCCCCGCCTGCGTCTGGTTATCCTTGGTATCGTTCACCTCCGGGTTCTGCCCGGGATACTTCGTGAACATAAAGGCATTCTGCACGCTGCCATATACCCGAACGCCCTTCATATATTTCAACGCCTTCTTGTCGAAAGTATATCCAAGGGTGATATTCTTGACCGCCAGGAAATCCCCGCTAAAGACCCAATTCGTATTCACCGTCCGGTACAGCTCCGTCGTATTGGCCAGCGTCCGCGGCACCTTCCCATTACCAGGGTCGGCCTCGCTACGCCAGCGGTTCTGCATATCTTTTGTCACATTGAATACACCGTCAAGGTTCTGTATGTTCTGAAGGTTCGTATTGGCGATCTTGTTTCCGACCTGACCCGCAATCAACACCCCCAAATCCCAGCTCTTGAAGGTGAAGCTGTTGGTCATCCCGTAAATAAACTTTGGATTCGTACGGCCGATAAAGGTCCGGTCACTGATATTGATCGTATCATCCCCGTTCACGTCCTTCATTTTCGCCGTTCCGATAGCCGAGGTACCCTCCTTCGGCGATGCATCATAATCCGCCTGATTCCGGTACAAGCCCTCGAAGACATACCCATACAGCTCGCCGATCCGGTGCCCGACTGCCGTCCGGTTATAATCGCTGTACTGGTTGAAGCCCCCGATCGGCGTCCCATTCAGCAGCTCCGCCACCTTATTGTCGTTGAAGGAAATATTGAAGTCCGTCGTCCAGCTGAAGTTTTTGCTCTTGATATTATCGGAGCTAACCTGTATATCATGCCCCCAGATATTGAAAACTCCTTCATTATACCATATCGACTCGTACCCCGAAGCATAGGGCAGCGACAACGGGGTCAGCATTCCCTCCGTCCGCTTGTGATAGTAATCATAGCTGATATTGATCCGCCCTCTAAATAAGGTGACTTCCGCACCGATATCGAATTGCTTGGAGGTCTCCCAGGTAAGGTCCGGGTTCCCCAACGTCGTGATCGATTCGCCAAGGGTCGTAGTCCCGCCATTAAAGACATAGTTGGTCGGACTAAGCAGCGACACCCAGGTGTAGTTACCTATATTGTTATTACCCGTCAGACCATAGCTGCCCCTCACTTTGAAGAAGCTCAAAACATCGTTCTTGGGGAAGAACTTTTCTTCGCTGGCTACCCACGCCGCCGAGACCGAAGGAAAGGTCCCGTATTTCTTTGCCGCGCCAAACCGGGAGCTGCCGTCATTTCTGATCGTACCCGAGATATAATATTTCTTCTTATAGTCGTAGTTCAATCTCGCCAGCGCTGAAGCGATCGTCCATTCCGTACTATTGGACGTACCCGTCGTCGTCGTCGCTGCGCTGATAAAAGGCGTCGCATCCGTCGCAAATCCCGTCCCCGTTATCGAACGAAGGCTCTGATAATACTTTTGCGTCGTATACCCACCCAGCACTTCCAGCGAGTGATTGCCGAATTTTGTGCTATAGGAGATCGTATTTTCATTCAGCCATGAATAGGAGTTATTGGAATTGTTCATCGCCGTGGATTGCGAAGGCGACCGCGGTGGCACCTGCCCGAATAGTCCGAACTGCGTCCCATAATACGCATTGTAATCCTGCGTCAGAATATTGCCATTGATCGTCGACTTCGCATGCAGCCCGCGCAAGATTTCCCAGTCTACATACAAGTTGCCCAGGAAGTGGAAGTTCGTCTGATCATTGTCCATGATTTGCGCCTGCTGCAGATAGTTGGGCAGCGCATACATCCCGTAAGAGCTAGTAGAAAGAATATATTTCCCGTTTGCTTCAAAGGGCGGTATCAGCGGCGAGCTCAATTCGGCACCCGCCACAACCTGACGATTCCCATTGAGCGCCAGCTGTCCTCCACGCGTATTGTGATCGATCTGGTAAGTAGGTGCCAGGTTCAATCCTATCTTCAGCTGCTCGATCGGCCGGTACTCCGTATTCGTCCGAAAGGCAAACCTCTTCGTACCCGTATTATACAAAACCCCATCCTGGTTGAAGTAGTTCATCGTCGTGCTCGACAGCAGCTTCTCCGTTCCCACCGAATAATTGATCGTATAATTTTCTACCGGCGCCACACGAATAAGCGCCTTATACCAGTCCTCCCCTTTTCCATATTGGTCGGGATTCGCATAGTCCGCGGGAACGGTAGGCGTATTCCCCGCCGCCGGATTCACCCAATTCTCGTACTTGATTTTATCCTCATAAAAGCCTTTCATATAGGTAGCGAACTCCTTTGCATTCATCAGGTCGGGATGCCCCCGGTCCGGCACCGCCTGCAGTCCATAATAGGCATTCAGGCTCAGGCTGCTCTTGCCGACCTTCGCAGTCTTCGTTGTGATAAGGATTACCCCATTCGAGCCCCGGCTCCCATAAAGTGAAGTAGCCGCCGCATCTTTTAATACACTATAAGATTCTATCTCGTCCGGGTTGATCAGGTTGATATCCCCCGTCCCCCCGGCAGCATCGCTGTTCAAGGGCTGCCCATCCACAACGACCAGGGGCTGGTTGCCGCTGCTCAACGAAGCAGCGCCCCTAATCCGGAACGTTATCGACTGTCCCGGCAAGCCGCTGGTTTGTTGTATCTGGATCCCGGCAACCTTCCCCTGCATCTTCTGCCCAAACTCGGTAGCCGTAATATCCTGCACATCACTGGCATCTACCTTCGCAACAGAACCGGTGATATCCCGCTTGGTCTGCTTACCATAGCTCACCGTAACCTGCTCCAGCGTATTCGCCTCCTTCGTCAACGTGAGATTGATCGGCAGCTTGCTATCCACATTGACTTCCGTCGTCTGGAAGCCGACATGACTAAAGACCAAAGTCTGCAAAGGTTCCACAAGAATGGTAAAATGCCCCGTACTATCGGTCTGCGCCACCCTCGAGGTCCCCTTGATCGAAATGCTCGACCCCGACAGATCCCCCGTGGCGCCCGCCAAAAGTATCGTCCCGGTAATCGATATCCTCCTGTCGGACGAATCCCTCCGGGATGTATCCTTTAACGCAACGGCAGAATCCTTTTTACCAGGGACCGTATCCTTCTTTATCGCAGCGCTATCCCCCAAATCCGACGCCTTCAGCTTTGTCGTATCTTTTACAGGCTTCGCCGGAATAGTATCATGCACAGGTCTCTTTGCCGTCACCTGCGCCATCGAAAAAGAATGAAATAAAACAGTAAAACAAAAAAGCAATAAGGTGCTATAGCGTCCTATAGGCATGACGCTACGGGCTGACGTAGAAATGGTCATAAACAGCCAATTGATTAAATTAAAAATTGGTTAAGCTCATAAGGATTACGGCTTACAACGTTCAGGCAAAAGGGGGAAATTTTCTCGGACACCTCGATAATATCGATTCAATTTTTAGGAGGGAGATAACAATCTGTTTACAAATACCTTGCCACGACAAAAAAAAGAGCCCCATAGCTGGGGCTCTCCACTACCGAGGATTTTTTTCCCCAGCTTATCCCAATTTATTTATTCCGTCCTCAAACTCTTCGTCGGATTCATCAACGCCGACTTAATACTCTGGTAGCTAACCGTTAGAAGCGTAATCACGATCGCTCCAGCCCCTGCCACCGCAAATATCCACCACGAAAGCTCCGTCCGATATGCAAATCCTTCCAGCCACCGATGCAACGCCCACGAAGCAACCGGTATCGCAATCAAACAGGAAAGCGCAATCAAAAGGACAAAATCCTTCGACAACAACCCCCACAAATTGAACAACGAAGCCCCCAGCACCTTCCTTACCCCAATCTCCTTCGTCCGCTGCTCCGCCACAAACGACGCCAATCCGAATAACCCCAAACAAGAAATCAAAATGGCAAAAGCCGTAAAGAAACCCGCCAGCTCCCCAATACGCATCTCATTCCGGAACTTCTCACCATATTCAGAGTCGACCCATTTGAAATCGAAAGGCTCCGCCGGCGCATACTTTGCAAACACCGGTGCGATCCTGCTCATAGCCTCCTGGCCATTCACCAAAGGATTGATCCGGCAGGTAACCGAAGTCATTGTATACGGCGCCAGGTAATACAAAGCAGGGACCGGCGACTCATAAGGAGACTCCATCACTACGTCCTTCACCATTCCAATAACGGTAAAATTGGTTTTCATCCAGGTAACCGTCTTGCCGATCGGGTCCTTGAATCCCATCAGCCTGGCCGCCGTCTCGTTTATAATCATCGTCTTCGAATCGAATCCCGAAGCCTCCGTCCGGAAATCCCTCCCCGCCAAAAATTTCAATCCCACAGTCTTCGAATAACCCAAACTGATACCCTTCATCGAAAAGTCCCGGTCCCCCGCCTCCGAACGAAGATGCCCGCTCCAGGTAAGACCACCATTAAAAGGCCAGGAAGCCGTCACAGGCGCAACCGATTCCGCCACTTCTGAAACGACACCCGTTCGCAACAGCTCATCCCGAAATGCGACAAAATGACCATGGACATCCCCGGTATGCATCTGCATCATAAAAAGCCCCTCCTGGCTATACCCCACCGGTCTGTTCTTACTATATTGCACCTGGCGAAAAATGATAATCGTCCCGATAATCATCACGATCGAAACGGTAAACTGCGTTACGACCAAAACC
The DNA here is from genome assembly GCA_018267545.1 of Bacteroidota bacterium. Taxonomy (GTDB): domain Bacteria; phylum Bacteroidota; class Bacteroidia; order Chitinophagales; family Chitinophagaceae; genus Puia. Next base: position 46,118 of record JAFDYG010000475.1, on the reverse strand, counting down.
TTCCTCGGCAACGACGCCATACGACCAACCCGAAAAACACCCTTCAATACCTTTACAGGCCTGAACGATGAAAGATACAAAGCGGGATAGCTCCCGGCAATCACGCCGGTGAATACGCTAAACCCGATACACGACGCCCACCATAGCGGATGCAACCAGGGAATCGAAATCTTCGATTCTGCCAGCTGATTGAAGAAAGGCATCGACAGCTGAACCAGCCCCAGCGCTATAACCAGCGCGAGAAAAGCCACCAGCAAAGACTCACAAAAAAACTGCCCCACCAGCTGCCCACGCATAGACCCAAGCGTCTTTCGGATCCCCACCTCCTTTGCCCTCTTCTCCGACCTCGCCGTACTCAGGTTCATAAAATTGATACAGGCCAGCAGCAGCACAAAAACACCGATAATACCAAATAGCCGGACATACATAATCCGGCCCGTGATGACATTGCCATCCTTATGATCCGCGTATAGATGCCACCGGCTCATAGGATGAAGAAACAGTTCGACGGTATTTTGATTGCGACCTGTTGAATCGTAATACGGATCGTTGATCGCTTTTACCTCTTTAATCTTTGCAGAAACGGCCGCCATGTTCGTATTATCCGCCATTTGAACAAAGGTCTGCCAGTTATTATCTCCCCAGCTATGCCGGTTGTGTCTCGTCTCCGGATCATTTACCTCATAGAGCTCCCAGGGAGCCAAAAATGTCACGTCCCGGAAACTGCTATTGTAAGGAAAGTCTTTATAAATACCGGTAACCTTCAAAACCACGGTATCATCCATCTTCAACACCCGGCCAACAGCATCTGCACTTCCAAAAATGGTCTTCGCCAGCGACTCCGACAAAAGTATCGAATGCGGATCACGAAGTCCCTCCCGCCCCCCTTCCAGCATCGGCACCGTAAACATCCCCAGCCCCTCATTTTCTATAAAATTCCCGGCCTTGATAACCTTCTTCTCCCCAAACGTCAGGATATGGTCCCCCGTCATGGAAGACAATACCACCCGCTTGAAGTTACTCCCGAATTTTGCGCGAAGCTCATCCGCGACCGCAGCAGGCAACTGCCGCTGAATGGCATTATTGGGCCATGTCTCCCAAACCTGTCCAATACTATGAAAATTACCAAACTGCCTGTCATACGACCACTCGTCGTAAATCCAGCAGGCAATCAGCATAGCAACCGCCATACCGATAGAAAGTCCCCCAACATTGATAAAGGCTGAAAGCTTGTTTTTCAGAAGACTGCGCCAGGCAGTTTTTAAATAGTTTTTTAGCATGACATTTTACCCACTAGAAAAATGCCAGCCACCCTAAACCCTATTAATCAATATATTATTATAAGCAAAAACAAAAAGTCTGTCCGCTTTCGATACAATGGATTACTCCCTTTGATACACCCGTACATAATCCACCTCATATCGCCGCGGAAACACCGTCTTCGTCAGATCGCCTCCATTATCCCCACCCAGGGCCAAATTCAAAATAATATAGTGCGGCTGCTTAAACGGATTCACTCCCTTCCCATCCCTATTCTCCAGCTCACTCATCGAAACCTCCTGCAACACTTTATCATCCACCGACAACCGTATCCTCTCCTCATCCCAATCCATCCTCCACACATGCCATTGCGCCGCCCAATCCACTCCGCGACCGGGCCCTCCACCCAACGAATCCACCGAAAACCGTTTACTAAACCAAAACGCCTTATACCGCTTATCCGTCCCCGTTGCAATATTGGCCAGCAGCATTCCCCTATAATACTCCATAATATCGATCTCCCCATTCGACGGCCACTCCCCCTTCTCCCCCAACGTCCAAAACGCCGGCCATATCCCGCTGGAAACGTCAATCTTCGCCCGCATCTCAAACCTCCCATACTTCCAGCTCCGCAGCCCCTTCGTCAACAAGCTCGACGACGTATACCCCTTCGCATCCTTCCTCCCCTCGATAATCAACCTTCCCCCTTCAACCCACGCATTCTCCTGCTGATAAAACTGCGCCTCATGATTCCTCACAAACCCATGCTCATATCTCCAATTCGTCGAATCCGGCCGCCCATCTTTATTGAACTCATCCGCCCAAACCAACCGGTACGGCCGAACATCCACCACATCCAACGCATGATCCGCCCGCACACTATCCATCCCACCCCATACCTTCACCGCCGTCCACGGCGACGCAGGCGCCGACCAAAACCTATCCGACTCCCCCAGACCCAACGGTAGAAATACCTCCGAACACAGATAAAGACTCCCCCCCGTTATATACGAATCCGCCAGGTTCTCCTGATGCCCATACAACCCAATCGCCAGCCAACCCTTATCCGTAAACGTCCCCGCCGCACCCAGCGTCTTCTGCATCACCGCCGCGAGCGCCCCCCGCACCTGTCCCACCGATACCGCCGAAGGCAGCTGTCCCATCAACGACGCCTCCGCCAGTTGATGAAACGCCCCGCACCGATACGCAATCGAACGCCCCGTCACCGAAAAGCTCCCATCCGCATTCACCGCCCGCTCCTGTATCTCCGCATACCTCCTCGCAATCCTTTCCATCCGCTCCGCATAACGTTCATATCGCCCAGCGACACCACCGCCGCGCACCATCCCCATCACCCTCAATATCTCCATCAAATAAGGTTGTATAACATAGCTGTTATAATAATCGTCATGGTAAGCCATTCCATCCGAAAACGTCCCGTCCCCCAAATACCAATGCTCAAAAAACTCCCGCATAGCATATTCGACACGAACCGCATCATACTCCATCCCATACTTGCAAAAAAAAGTCTCGACCATCGCCGAGAACAATATCCAATTCGAATACACCGGCACCGTCCCCCTCGTCACTTTCAACGCATCCACCACCTGCCCCCTCACCTTCGCATCCAAATGCTCCCACAACCACGGACACCGGACCAGCCCCAAAGCAAAAAAGGAAGCATCCACCAACGGTTGCCCCCCCGACCAAACCATATAATCCTTCGCAGCCGGATCCACCGAATTCTTCACCGCCTTCACCGCCCACTGCCGGTACTGCTCCCTAAGCGCCACCTCCTCCTTCGTTCCCCCCTCCCCATTCAACCACGGACCAATCCCGCTTAACAACCTCCCCCACGCCTCCAAATACGTCACCTTTGACCGGCTCTCCGCATTATCAATCCGCCTCGACAACACCACCGGCATCAGCTCCTTCAACCGATCCTCGGCCAGCGCCGACATCACCGGCCTCGCCACCTTATCCAAATAACCCAGCCACAGCTTCCGTTCCTCTTGCCCAAACCCCGCAAGCCACCCCATCGCCAGCATAAACAAGAATAATTTCTTCATAACATCATTTTAACTCACTCAGCACCGGCTTCTCCACCCCATTCAACACCGTCTGCTCCGGCTTGAGCAATTCAAAGATAACGATCTCATTCTTCCCCTTCTTCAACCATTCCACCGGCACATACACCGTCTGCTGCGGCCCCACCTCCCAATACCTCCCCAAATGATGCCCATTCACCCACACCGAACCCTTCCCCCAACCCCGCATATCTAAATAGGTATCCCCCAGTTTCTCCAAATTAAAAGTCCCCTTCCTCCCCACATCAGGCGCCTCCTTCATCGGCAACCCATACATCTCCCACCCCTTCACCACCTTTCCCCCCAGCCTCACCTCACCCACAATCCCCTTCTTATTCTTCAACAAATAAGGGCCAAAATTGATCCGCCCCAAATTCTCTACCAATATATCCAACCTCCCACCCCCCGAGGTCACCAAACTATCCTGCCTCAACCTCCGATCCAACACCCCCACCTTACGACCATCCACAAACACCACAGCAAAATCCCTCAATCCCTCTATCTTCAACACCCCACTCCCCTGCACATTAGATCTATACAACACGAACCCATAAGCCTGATTCAAATCCTCAAAGCTCAACGGCGTATCACTCTTCACTGCCGCAGGCAGCGCATCGAACACCGAAGTAAAACTAGTCCACTTCACCCCCGAGAACCCCACAGAAACCTTCGCAGCCGGCACCACCGGCAAAGAAGCCCCGGCCGGCAAATGCCGCCCGATCACCTCCCGAAACCGCATAAACTTCTCCGTTGCATTCCCCGCCTCATCCAGCGGCGCATCATAGTCATAGCTGCTGATCTGCGGTTCATACGGGTTCTTATCGTTATAATTCGCCCCATTCATAAACCCCCTCGTCGTCCCCCCATGGAACATATACATATTGATCGAAATCCCCGCCCCCAGCACCGAATCCAATCGATGCACATACTCCTCCGCCGGCACCGTATGATGCTTCGTTCCCCACCAGTCGAACCAAGCCGGATACCACTCCGCAATATAAAAAGGCCCCTTCCCCCCATGATGCTCACGCACCAGCTCCTGTACCTTGGAAGGCTTATCCACGCCATTCACCGCCGGCAACAAACCCGGCAAGTATCCCTTCGCCACATCCGGCGCCGGGTCGCACGTATACAACAATCCATCGAACCCCGCCTCCACAAAAAGCCGGCGATTGATCTCCAAATACTCCTTATCACTCCCATACGAACCATACTCATTTTCGATCTGCACCATCAAAATATTCCCCCCATGATTCACTTGCAGCGGCGCCAGCTGCTTCCCTACGGCCAAAATGTATTTTCTATACTCCTCCAAATACTGATTCTCCTTACTCCTCACTTCCAGCCCCTTCTCATTCTGCAGCCAATACGGATACCCGCCGAATTCCCACTCCGCACACACATACGGCGAAGGCCGCAGCACCACCCAAAGCCCTTCCTCCTGCGCCGTCTTCACAAACGCAGCAATATCGTTATTCCCCGAAAAGTCGAATTTACCCTTCTCCGGCTCATGCATATTCCAAAACACATACGTCCCGATCGTATTCAGCCCCATCGCCTTCGCCATCTGCATCCGCTGCCTCCACGCCTCCCTCGGCACCCGCGTATAATGCATCTCCCCCGAAATCATCTGCAACGGCTTCCCATCCAGCAAAAACACACTATCCCCCAACGCAAAACTATGCACCGGCCGCGCCCCCGAAACGCCCGAAGCCGCAACCTCCCTATCCCCCAATCTCCATTCATCCTTCCAGCCAACAAACGGCATCCCACCCCTCATCTCCACAGGTAAAAATAAATACCGGCTATCCCTCAAATCCCGAGGATTCCACCGATCAGCAACAAAAACAAACTTATCCCCTACCGGCAGCACAAACGCCGGCTGCCCGCCAAACGTACTATCCGCCCCCGCTCCCCCCATCACATCTCCATCAACCTCCTTCCACGGCCCCCAAATCGAGCCCGCCACATGCAAGCTCGCTTTATTCGGCCTCCACCCCGTACACGCACTCGTATACAAATAATATTGCCCCCCCGACTTGAAAATCGCCGGCGCTTCCCTATGCTTACTAAACAATAGACTATCCTGCGCAGTCGCCGACAGATAGTCCGACGAGAGCCTTACCATCCGCAGATCGTAATTATCCCTCGACGCATAGATCGCATACGCCGCACCATCCCCATCCTCATACAGCGTCATATCCCTAAACATATTTCCATTCGGCCTGAAACTTCCCACAAACTTAAAAGGCCCCGTCACCTTATCACTCACCGCCACCCCCGCACGCGCCGCCCGATACCCCTGCCCCCGCAGTTCCAAATGAAACCACATGACATACTTCTTCGTCGCCTTATTATAAAGGACCTTCGGCCGCTCCATCACACACCCATTCGCAATATCACTCGTAGTATCCGTCGCAGGCGCCAGCCCCAACCCCTCATACTTCCAATTGTACAAGTCCTTCGACGAATACACCCCCACCCCCTCCGACCGGTGCTGCCCCCTCCTTTCCCCAAACCAATAGTACTTCCCCTTCTCGTATAACATTCCTCCCCCATGCGCATTGATCAAACTATCCCCCTCGTCATACCATAACATCCCCGGACTAAAACTCTTATACTTTTGGGGACCGCCTAGCACGGCCCCCAAAAGAAAAGATAAAATGAAAACTTTCATATAATATAAATTAAACCACGGCGCAGCCGCTAATTATACCCCGGATTCTGCTCCAGCTTTGCATCCTTATTCAAATCGATCTGACTCTGCGGAATCGGCATCAACAAATTCTTCGCCGCCAGCCCACTGATCGAATACGTCGTCGGATTCGCCACCGAATTATATTTCAAAGCCCTGTCGACCAGCGTCCCCGTCCTCATCAACGTCATCCGCCTGTTCTCCTCACCCACCAATTCCCTCACCCGCTCATCCAGCAGGAAATCCATCGTCATATCCCCGGCAGTCACCAGCGGAGCCTGAGCCCTCGTCCGAAGCGCATTGATCGCATCAGCCGCCAAAGCCGTCTTACCCTGCTTGATCTGCGCCTCCGCCAGCAATAGATACGTTTCCCCTAACCGCATCATAATGAAATCCTTGATCGTCGCATACCCAAAATCATCTTTAGGATCATAGCAGCCCCACTTCGTCGAGTACGGACAAATTCTAAAAATAGTATCCGCTCCCGTATACGGCACCGGCTTCCCATAATTCGGATCCCCGACCTTGTTATAATACAGCTGCCGCTTGATATTAAACTGCGAATTACGCACATCTCCCGGCTGATACAGTCGATACAGCACCCAATCGTTCAATCGCAGACGTGCCAATCCCCTTCCCCCCAGCGAATCGCAAATCGTCATCCCGCTGATCGCATAATAAGCCGATACCCAAACACGGCGATGCTGCGCATTGTCGACATTACCACCCGCTACCGCAGAAGGATTCTCCTCCTCCAGCACCCAGATCCCTTCCGTATTACCCTGTACCCGGCGCTCATTCCCATACTGGAACATATCCGAATAATAGTCGCCCGGCAGTCCAGTCTTGATACCATACCGATTCTTGATCAGGCTGAACTTCCCACTGCTGATGACCGCCTGCGCCTGCTGCTCGGCCAGGTCGTTCTTACCCATCCGCAAATACGTCTCGGCCAGCAGCTGCATCGCCTGATACTTGTTGGCGCGCTCATACATTTTACCTTTCGAGTTACTTTTCACAGCCTCGATATCCGGCAGATACGTCGCACCAAAGTTAAGGTCTTCCACGATCTGCGCATTGACCGAATCCAAAGGGGACCGCACAAAGTCCGTCTTGGGCGAAGTAATAGGCTTGGTCACCAGCGGCACCTTTCCAAAGCAAGTTACCAGCTGATTATAACAATAAGCACGGAAGAAGCGGGCCTCCGCATCCGTAGCCTTCTTATTCGCGTCGGACATTCCCTTCAGATTAGGGTCTTCGATACCCGCAATGATGGTATTACAATTGTTGATCGTCTGATAGCTCCAGGTCCATACCCTGTTGGACGCCCCATCCGCAGAATTCAACAGGTTGTAGTTGTAATAAGGCGTCTCGATCCCTTCGGGCTGACCGCTATACGCGATATCGGTCCCGACCTGCCAGACGCATAGCCACCCCTGGTTACTGGACCAGCAGATATACGCTGCCAGGTTATTGTACAAACCCACGATAGAAGCCTCGAAACCCAACGAATCGTTGAGTGTGGATGGACTATAGGATGACTTGGGCTTTTCATTCAACCAGCTCTTGCTGCACGACGAACCAAGCAACAGCCCACCAAACAGGATTACTAAAAATAAAATCTTCTTCATATAAAATATTTTTGACAAGCAGAATAAGTTTATCGTAATGAAACATTTAAACCCAATACAATCGAGCGGATATTAGGATAGTTATTGGTATACGAACCCAACGTGTTCGGAGTACCATTCCCTCTCTGCACCTGCAGACTCTCCGGGTCCCACCCAATCCACTTCGTCCACGTATGCAGATTCCTTCCGCTCGCATAGATCGTAAGGCTTCCCAGCTTCATCGCATCCACCACCTTCTGCGGCACCGTATAGCTCAGCGTGATATCCTTGAGCCGGGTATAGCTCGCGTCCCGCGGATATCCATATCCCCTCCGGGCCGTATTGGCCGCCGTCGTAAGAGCCGGGAATGACTGGCTCTTGTTCTCCGCCGTCCAGTAGCCCACTTCCGCCGGCGTATTGCGCCTGCCCGATTCGTCCACATAGTTCAGGTCGTTATCATTCTTGGTCACACCCTGCACCGTCTGAATAAACACGCTCAGGTGAAAGTTTTTATAATGGAAGGTATTGGTCAGCCCACCCATCCATTTGGGTGCCAGCCGTCCCTGTACCACCCGGTCGCTGTCGGCGGTGATCTTTCCGTCATGATTGACGTCCGCGAATTTTATAAACCCGGGCTTGGCGCCAGGGTCCTGCTTGGAAGCGTCTTCCCCTTCCTGCCAGATGCCCGTCATGAGATAGTCGTAGTTGACGCCGATCGGCTGACCGATGAACCACTTATTACCCACATCGCTCTTCTTATCCCCATAGATATCGACGATCTTATTCGAGTTGGTCGAGAAGTTGATGATGCTTTCCCACTTGAAATCCGGACCGACAACATTCCTCGTATTCACGGTGATTTCAAGACCCTTGTTGTCTACCTTTCCAAGGTTGTCGTACACCGTGGTAAATCCAGTGGTAACGGGAATATTACGCCTCAAAAGTATATCCGATGTCTTCGTATGATAAGCGTCGATAGAACCGCTGACCCGATTGTTCAACAGCGTGAAGTCGATACCCACATTCAATCCCTTCGTATTTTCCCAATGTAAATTGTTATTGCCGAGGTTACTCGCCGACACCCCCGTCGCGACCAGTCCGTTGAAAGGATACCTGGCCGTCACATCCGTGGTGATCGTAGAGTATACACCGATGGCTTCATTCCCCGTTTTACCGTATGAACCCCTCAGCTTCAAAAAATCAATGCCCTTAACTCCCTTCATAAACGACTCATTGCTGATGGTCCACCCCGCCGCAACGGAAGGAAAAACGCCATATTTGTCCGTACTCGAACCCATCACCGAAGAACCATCCCTGCGTACCGTCGCGGTAAATAGATAACGGCTGTCATAACTATAATTCACACGACCCATCTGCGAATTAATCCGGTACATGTCTCCGTATGAATTGGAAGTCTGCGTCGCACCCGCCCCAAGGTTATTGAAGGACAGCTGGTCGTTGATAAATCCAACGGCGCCCGCAGCGGTCGAGTCATAGGTACGCTGCTGAGCGCTATACACACCCGTAACATCGATATGATGCTTGTCGAAGTCCTTGGTATAGGAAACGATATTCTCGAGAATATAGCTCTTGGTCTCCGTAGTATTGACGCTCGCCGTACCATTGAGGTCGTTGGCCTTTCTCCCCACATAGCTACCCAGCCGGGTCGGCAGGAAAGAATAGGAAGCATTCAGCCTGTATTTCAGACCAGATAGTATTCCCGGAAACTTGATCTCGGCATACCCATTGCCATTGGCATTCACCCTCCGGTTGAGCTGATCGGTATACAAGCTCAGCATCGGATTGGTGTACAGCAGTTCGGGATACATGGGATAGATGATATAGTTGCCGGTAGAATCTACTGGCTGGGCGTATGGACTCATGGCCGTCCCAAACAACATATTGATACGCCCGCCATCAAAGTTATTATTAGCAAAAAACAGCGAAGTCCCGACCGTCAGGAAGCTGGTCAGCGTCACGTCGAGATTCGAACGAAGGCTCACCCGTTTGTAGTTGAACCCATACAACGGGCCTTTTTCGTTCAGATAATCCCCGGAAATAAAGTAACGCACGTCCTTGGTTCCTCCGGAGATGCTCAGGTTATGATCCTGGATAATCCCCTGCCGGGTCATGACATCCATCCAATTGGTCGTCTTCCCCGCATTATAATAGGGTAGCTCGGCGGCATTCGGAACGGGATACTGCGGCGTAAGCCCCGATTGCTTATTATAGTCCGCCCATTTTTGAACGAACGAAGCTCCGTCCCTCGGCTTGAGGATATGCGCCAGGTTCTCCGTCCCCACATACGCATTATAGCGGATCACCGGCTTCCCGGTAGTACCCCGCTTGGTAGTGATCAGTATGACGCCATTGGAACCATTGACCCCATAAATAGCCACCGCCGAGGCATCTTTTAGAATTTCTACCGAGGCGATATCGTTCGGGTTGATGTCGTTGATGCTGCCCCCCGTCTTGCTCAAAGGGATGCCGTCTACTACTATAAAAGGTTCCGTGTTGGCCGTCAAAGAGTTTTGCCCGCGAATCGAAACCGACGGCGTAGCACCCGGCACAGACGAGGCCGTCGTCACATTCATACCCGCCACCGTACCCTCGATAGACGCAAAGACATTCGTAACAGGCAGCTGCGACAGCCGGGCCTTCGGCACCGACACTACCGCCCCCGTCACATCCGACCGCTTCTGAGACCCATACCCCACCACGATAACCTCGTTCATCTCCTTATTGGAAACCAGCAGCCGGACTTCCAGAGTCTTCCGGCCTTTCAAAGCAACTTCCTGTGTAGCGAATCCCACACTCGTAAAAACCAGCACATCCCCCGACCCGGCCTCGATCGTAAACTGTCCGCTTGGGTCAGTCTGCGTCATCCGGCTCGTCCCCTTGACCTGGACCGAGACATTCACCAACGCAGAATCCCCCGACAGAACCCGTCCCTTGACAGGTCCCCCCTGGGCCATGGCGACGCACGAAATAAATAGAAAAAGGAAGAAGCATAGCAATCGTCTTTCCATAACAGTAGTTTTAGTGTAGAAAATGAAACAAGCGGGGGCAAAATAGCAAACTACGCGGGATACCCTAAGGGGGGTATTCTCAGAATATGGGGGGTAAACTCACAAATTCCCTCCCCCGCTCTCAACTACACGCTAAAACTTGACGATATACTTTCCCGAAAAAACCTTCCGGTACTTCTTTATAAATTCAGAAGGATTGATTCCAAACAACTTATGAAATTGCTCCCGAAAATACTTCACATCATTGATTCCAACCTGCAACGCCGCCTCATTCACATTGCAGTCGGTCGTTATAAATAGCTCGGCCGCCTTCCTCAACCGGATATACCGGACGAATCCATTGACCGATTGACCCGAGATCTCCTTCACCCGCTGATAAAGATTCGAATGACTCATCCCCATTTCCTGCGCCAGCTTCTTGACCGGAAACTCGTCCTCCCCAAAATTTCGCTCTACCACCGCAATACACCGGTCCAGGAACTGCTTGTCTTCCTCGGTTATCCGCTCCGTACCCCCATTCAGGGTAATAGCATCATAAAAATATCGCTGCAGCCGGCTCCTGCTCTGCAACAAGGCGCTGACCCTGGCCACCAGCAGCTCCTTATCGAAAGGTTTCGTGATATAATCGTCGGCCCCATGCCGTACTCCTTCCAATTTACTATTGGCCGAGGCAGCCGCCGTCAGCAAAATCACCGGCGTATGACTCAATAAAAGGTCGTTCTTCACCGTCTCACAAAGCTCGATGCCCGAAATCCCCTCCATATGGACGTCCGAAATAATCAGGTCCGGCCGGTGCTCCTTCGCCAATGCCAACCCCTCCTCCCCCGAGCCCGCTTGATACAGGACAAACTGCCCCTCGAAAATCTGGCAGATATAAGCCCGCAGCTGAGGGTCATCATCTACGACCAGAAGGCTGTTCCGTTCGCTCACCACCAAACCGCCCCCAATCGGCTCTATCACCTTTTCCTCCACTATTTCTTGAAATAAAGGCGACACCCCCACGGGCGAGTCCGAAATCACCATCCCCTGCAAATGCTCCTTTCCCTTCAAAAAGCTCAGCCTGAAACAGGTCCCCGCTCCCGGCTTACTCTCATAGCTAATAGCCCCCTTATGCGCAATCACAAACTGCTTCACCAGGTACAGCCCAATCCCAAACCCCGAAATCGAAGTCGCCTCCTTCCTGCGTATCTGATAAAACTTGTCAAACAGCTGTTCCCCGATCTCCGCCGGTATCCCCAGCCCATTATCCCGGACGCTGACCTTCACATCCGCCTGCCGCTCCTCGATCGCAAACACCACCTCCCCACCCTCCGGTGTATACTTCAGCGCATTCGAAAGCAAATTATAAAGCGCGATTTCCACCTTCTCCTTATCTATATATAATGGTATCCGCTCCGAATCCGAAACAAACCGATATTCGATCTTCTTCAAACGAGCCCCCTCCACAAAACACAAATACACCTCTTTCGACAATTCCACCAGGTCTACAAGAACCGGCTTCAGCTCGTCCGCCCCACTCTCCACCTTCCGGAACAGCAACAGCTGATCGACGAGGCTCAGCAGCCGCTGCGCATTCCGATACACAAACGGCAGCCCATTCTTCGTCTCCCCCCTCCCCAGCAGCTCCTTCACCGGACCCAGGATCAACGTCAACGGCGTCCTGAACTCATGCGTGATATGCGTAAAAAAGGAAAGCTTCCGCTCGATCAACTCTTTCTCCTTCTCCGTCTCCAGGTGCGCCAGCTTTACCTCATACCGCAGCCGCTCCTTGCTCCGCGTATATCGCAGATAAACCAGGATGAGCCCCGCCACACAAAGCCCATAAATAAGATAGGCCCACCAGGTCCGATACCAGGGCGGCAGCACAATCACTTTCAATAGCTCCGTCTCCTTCCCCCAGCTGCCGTCCGTCTGACCCACCTTGACCTTAAAGACATACGTCCCCTCCCGCAGGCTCGAATAGTTCGCCGTCCGGCTTCCATTCGAATAGTTCCAACCCTTGTCCCAGCCGGTCAGCGAATAAGCATAGTTGAGCTTGTCCGTTCCCCCATACCGCAAAGCCGCAAAGTCCATCGATAACATCGCATGGTTGAAAGGAACCGTCAAAGCCTCTATCCGCTCCTCCGTCCTCCCGGTAACGAGCTTCGAGCCCGCCTCGATCGGCTCATTCTGCACCCTGACCCGCGCCAGATAGACGTTCGGATTCTCACGAGCCTCATAAATACTATCGGGAAAGAAAATATTAAAACCCTTGATGCCCCCAAATAAAAACTCCCCGGAACTGAGCGCCGCAGCCGCATTGAAGCTAAACTGAGTACTCTGCAGCCCATCCGAAGGGGTGAAACTCCTGAACGTCTTATCCGCCTGCTTCAACCGGCATAGTCCATTATAGGTGCTCATCCACAAATTCCCCTCCTTGTCCTCCAGGATCCTGAGCACCGTATTGCTCGGCAGCCCCTCTACCGTAGTATAGCGCTGGTAATGTCCGGTAGCCCGGTCGAAAAGCAGCAGCCCCCCTTCCTGCGTCCCGACCCAAAATGCCCCCTTCTTGTCCTCATGGATACAACGCACCGGATACCCGATCGGAAATACCCGGTGCTTCTTATGCACCCTATCGATACGTATCAAGGAAGAATAGCTCCCGCCCCATAGCTCTCCCCGCCGGTCTTCCACCAACGACTGCAAGCTGATAATGCTTTCGTCGAAAAGCTCGAACCGATTCGTGGCCTCATTGAATAAATACAAGCTCCCATCATTCGTCGCGCTCGCCCAAAGCCGCTGCTGACTATCCTCGCAAAGCTGCCAGATATTCCTTTCCTCTACACCCGAAGCATTTATACAGGCGTATCGCTCAAAGGACTTCGTCACCGGGTTCCAACGATTCACTCCTCCAAACCAGGTTGCCGCCCAAAACACATTCTTCCGGGTGCGGACCATACAGGTGATAAAATTACTGCTGATCGAACGCTCATCCCCCGGCTTATTCAAATACTCGGTAGTCTTATTATTCTTCCGATCCCAATACCGCAAACCAGCCCCATCCGTCCCGACCCACACATTACGAGCCCCATCCTCGCAAAACGACAGGATGAAATTGCTCACCCGGCTATTCCCACCCGCCGTACCATACGTCACCGTCTCGAATAACGTCGACTTAGGCTCGATCACATTGATCCCACCCCGCAGCGTTCCCACCCACTTGCGGCCATCCACATCCTCATAGATCGGATACACCACATTGCTGCTGATCGGCGACGACAACGGCGTCGCTTTATCCACTCCATCCGGCAGCTTCCAAACACCCATCCCATCCGAAGCAATCCATAGCTCGTTCTTACTCCCCCCACAAAGCTCCACTACCTTCACTTTCTGCGGCATCCAATTCCCGGAATATCCCTTATCGAATAAAAACAAGCCATTATCCGTCCCTACCCAAAGTCTCCCCTCCCTGTCCACCCGCAGACAGTTCGCCTGCCGTACACTATTATCCACCAGCCGCAGCTGCCGCGCCGTCAGATCATAGGTATATAATCCCTTCGTCCGGACAAAGACCCAGATCACCTGCCGCAAACTATCGTACTCGATCGTCGGAATATCATAACTGGCCCCACCACCCAACGCTACCTGGTATCCCCCCCGCTCCCAGGAATCGAAAACCAATAACCCATCCGCATGCGTCCCTGCCAACACGTACCGGGAGCCGGCCATCTTCACGATATGCACATTCTGACTCGCTTTCACCCGCCGTCCATCGAAAGTCGAATACACCGGCGTCGAAAATACCGCCGTCACCGGGTCGAAAATACTCACCCCCTTCTGCCCGCCAATCCAAAGATTGTGACGGTCATCACCCACAATTGAAGTCAGATTATTAAAAGCGATGGAATTGGAATCGCCGATCACATTCCGGTATACGGTGAATCCATACCCGTCATACCGATTCAGCCCGTCATAGGTTCCAAACCACATGAACCCACGCCGGTCCTGGTAAATACTAGTGACCGCATTATTGGAAAGCCCCTGCTCGATGCCCAGATATCTAACCGTTGGAGTATCCCCCCCACGCGCACTCACGGGCCCACCACTTCCCGCACCCCCATTCACGGGCCCACCACCACTCCCCAAAACAGAAAGCGAAAGAAAAAGAAGAATAGTCAAGCAGCTAGTCAGGTTTCCCCATTTACCCATATGGCGGCGACATTTAGTTTTTCAGGCTCAGAGCCCGACAGATCACCGCCCAGCCCGCGCCTAAAGATAGCTCAGCCACCACTTCGACGCCTGATGAGTCCGTTTATACTCATCATACCGCTTGCAAAGCGGATACAAAAGAAGCAGCAGCCCAAGCCACACTAAATATACGATAATAAGAGGAAACCCATAACCCTTCAAATCCGGCATATTGTTGACGCCGCTCGATATCACCATGGTACCCAGCGAATAACCGCACACCAGCACTCCCGCCAGCGCAAGCACATGAATCAACAGAATATGCGCCAGGTAATAAAACATCGCCGTCCGGCCAAACATCACTCCCGTTGCCGTCCACTTGTTCAGCGGCTGCTCCGTCAGCGCCAGAAAGATCAACGCCGGGCCAATGGTCATTAGGGTGTAAAGAAGGGAAGGCGGATACTTCGTCACATTGAAAAACGACAGGACGCTCAACGCCACCGTCCGCTGAGAAGACCAGTGATCCGCATCCCCATAAAAATTCCCCGCCCGCAAAAGGATAAAAAGCCCGACACAGCTAAATCCCATCAGCAACAGCTTCGGCTTCCGCTCCTCCGCATCATACCAGGACTGATAATAGCTGCCCACGATATACCCGAGCGCCATAATCCCAATCCAGGGCAGCAGCGGATACCGCACATACACCATCGTAGGCCCCCACTGAAATCCCTTCGAGTCATGCAGCAGCGCCCATAGAAATGCCCCCGGCCCCGACCCCGATACATGCACGCCGTCCAGCAGATTATGCCCTGCCACCAGCAGCACGCCTATGACGACGATCAGCTTCCGGTCAAGAAAAATCAACCCCGCCAGCACGATCATACTGATCCCGATCGCCCACAACACTTGCAAGTTGACAAAAGGATAGCTCGGGTTGAACGTCCTAAATAGATTGATGAACACGACTTCTACCACGACCAACCAAAATCCGCGCGTCAGCAGAAACTTCGCCAGCGCCTTATTTCCCTTCTTCTCACCGTACAAAGAAGCCGAAATCCCCGACAGAAAGACGAAGACCGGCGCGCAAAAATGCGTAATCCAACGCGTGAAAAAAATGGGAACATCGGTCTGACTCAAATCGGTCGGACTATAGAAGAAAGCATCCCTGTGAAAGTAATCGCGGACATGGTCCAATGCCATGATGATCATTACTACACCGCGTAAAAGATCTACTGATTGTATACGTTCTTTATTTTCCACAATCGTAAAAGTAATCAGCCGAAACGCGGTCCGAGCCACTAATAGCCATACGGCGTTTCTAATCATCCCAACGGAAACGCAAACTCACCGCAAGGTGACTCTAACAATTTCACTCCAAATACATAGTATTAATTGCAGAAAAAAACATATGAAAGCCACCATTACCTTCCTCTCTCTCACCCTATTACTATTCAGCTGCAAAAAGGATTACCACCCAATGCCGCCGCCCGCCACGCCGCCGGACAAAAAATGGGTGGTCAGCACCTTCGCCGGCAACGGCGACAAAGCCGTCGTCAACGGCTCCGCCATGACCGCTTCCTTCTTCTTCCCCGAATCCGTAGCCCTCACACCTTCCGGCACTTTCTACATCACCGACGTCGGCAGTCACCGCATTAGAAAAATCAATTCCGGCATCGTCTCCACCTTCGCAGGCAACGACAACTTCGGCATCGTCGACGGCGACGCAGCCACCGCCCAGTTCAAAAGCCCCTTCTCCATCACCATAACCCCCAACGGCACGATCTATACTTCCGACGACAACGACAACCGCATCCGCAAGATCACCCCGGCCGGCCAGGTAAGCACTTTTATCACCCTGCCCAACAACGGAAGCTACCTCACCAGCGACCCGCAAGGAAATCTCTATGTCTCGGAGCCCTACAACAACCGCATCCAAAAAATCACTCCCAATGGCGATAGCACAACCTTCGCCTCAGGCTTTTCCTACCCCGGCTCCATCGTCCTCGATAAAGACGGCAATCTCTTCGTAGCCGACCGCCTCAACAATCGCATCAAAAAAATCACCCCCGCCGGCGTCGTCTCCAACTTCTCCGGCAGCGGAACCAATGGCTCCTCCGACGGAGACGCCTCCAGCGCCCAGTTCAGCCCTGACATGAACGGCATGGTCATCGATAGTAAAGGAAATATCATCATCGGGCACCTCTTCGCCATCCGCAAGGTCACCCCCCAAGGCAGCGTCACCACCATCGCCGGCAGCGACGTCCTGGGCTTCGCCGACGGAACCGGCCCCATGGCCCGCTTCGGCCTCCCCGGCGGTCTCGCCATCGACGCAAACGACAACGTCTATATCGCAGACATCGCCAACAACCGCATCCGCAAGCTAGCTTTCGAATAAAAAAACCCCGCCGAAGGCGGGGTTCACACTAGTACTTGAAATGTTCCTTGACCTTCGCAAGGAACATTTCCTTTTTCCGCCTGCTCACCTCGATCTCCATCCCATTGCTCATCACCACCGTCCCACCCTCACCGCGTATATACTCCTTCACGTGTAGTAGATTAATCAAAAACGACTTGTGTATCCTGAAAAATATCGTATCCGCCAGCAGCCGGTCATAATCGAACAACGGCTTCGAAATCATAATCGTCTTATTATCCTGCAGCCTGAAAATCGTATAGCTCCGCTGCGCCTCACAATACACAATCTCCTCCAGCTTCACCACCGAGAATCCCTTCAACGTCGGCAGACAAAGCCGCATCTCCATCGGCGAACCCGCCTTATTGATATTGTGTATCAGCGTCTCCGTCGGCCCGCCTTCCTTCTCCTGCTTCACCCGCTCCTTCGCCCGCTGCACGGCCTCGATCAGCCTGTCCTCATCCACCGGCTTCATCAAATAGTCCACCGCGCTGAACTGCAGCGCCTGCAGCACATATTCATTGTGCGCTGTCACAAAAATGACCTTGAAGTTCAGCTCGCCCATCCCGGCCAGTAGCTCCAGCCCGCTCTTACCGGGCATCTGAACATCCAGAAATACCAGGTCGGGATGCAGCTCCTCGATCTTTTCCTCGGCGGCGGCAGCGCTCGAACAAGTCGCCACAATCTCTACCTCCGGGCAGTGTAGCTCCAATAATTTCTTTAAAGTCCGTATTCCATCTGGTTCGTCATCTACAAGGATTGCCTTCATAAATAGATTTTATTCGTGATACATTTAAAGCGCAATACAACACGCGTCCCCGACCGGCCGCGATCCAATTCCTGCAGGTCGCCGATCTCCAGCGTACAGCCGGTATCGTACTTCTCGTTCATGATCTTGATCCGGTTCCGCAGGTTCGTCAGCCCCACAGGCCGGTGCGAAGACTTGCTCAGCTTCCGCAGCTGCTCCGACCGGTGGATCCCAATCCCATTGTCTTCGATGGTGCAATAGATCGCACCCGCCCTCCTCGAAAACCGGATCGTCAGGTTCTTCTCCCCCGTCTTATACATCAGCCCATGCCAGATCGCATTCTCCGCCAGGGGCTGTATCATAAGCGTCGGGATCAAGGTTTCTTCTTTATCGATGTCCTCATCCACCAGCACCTCGAAGGAGAAGCTATCGTCGAACCGCAGCTTCTCCATCACCAGGTAGTTCTCCAGGTGCTCGATGTTCTCGTATAAGGTGGTAAATACTTCCTTCGACTGGTTCAACGTCGTCCGGATCATATTGGCGAACTTACTCAAATACCGCGACGCCTTCTGCCGCTCGTCATTGAGGATCATCCCCTTGATGCTATTCAAACAGTTGAAGATAAAGTGCGGGTTCATCTGCGTCTGCAACGCCGACAGCTGCGCCTCCGCCAGCTGCTGGTTGATCGAAGCGATTTCCTTCTGATGGATTTCCAGGCTCTGCTCCGACTCGATCTGCTTTATCTTATTACCGACCAGCGTCGCAATCGTCGTCAGTATCTTCAAATCACGCTCCTTGAAATAATCCTGCGAAGGATGCTCCGAATCGATGATTCCGATCAGTTCTTCGTTGTGCAGGATCGGAACGCTGATCTCGCTCAACCGAGGCTGGTCGTCGATCCGGTAACGCTTGTCCTTCCTGGTATCCGGCACCAATACCGCCTCGTTCGTCTGCATCACATACCCAACTACCCCCTGCCCGGGATACACCTCGAACCCATCCTCCGCAATTACCGCCGGCGAACCCTTTGGACCATACGCCGCCTTCTGCACCATCTTTGTCTTCTCGTCATTCCACAGATAGATGACACAATCGTGATACCCCAGCCGGCCAATCAGGTTCTGCATCACATCCCATAATACGTCCTCGACTTCCACCTTGTCCGTCAGCGACGAGGAGAAATAGTTGATGATCTGCTCCAGCTCCAGCCGGTTCTTATACTCTTCCGCGATCAGCTGCTGCACCTGCGCATTCTCCCGCTCCTTCTTACGAACCGCATTCACCCGGCGCTTGTAGATAAAGACGACAATCCCCGCAGCGGCCAGCGCCAGCAGCGCGATAAACCAGGGCGTCTTCCAGAACGGAGGCTTGACGTAAATATTGATGGATCTCACCTGCTCCGGCCAATGGTTGTTCGCGGAGAATAGCTTGATCTGTATCGGATGCACGCCCCCAATCAGGTTCGTCAGCGTAAGCCCCGTCTGCATATTCAGCTCCTCCCAGGCCGTATCGCTCCCATGCATCATCCTCCACGCAAAACGGTTTTCCTCCGGGTCCGTAAAGTTGATCGTATTGAACTGGATCGTCACATTGTTCTGATAATAGGCGAGCCTGATCTCCGTTCCATGCGGGATGATGATCGAGTCCTTTACCAATATCTTCTCCAAAAACAAGGTAGGAGCCAGCTTCTTCGACTCCGTTACATCCGGGTCGAAGGAGATGAGCCGGTCCCTCGCCGCAATATAAAACCGGTCTTCCGCCCGGTCATAAAAGCTCCCGCTCCGCAGCGACGTAATCGCCACCGAAGGCAGCCCATCTGCGTAGGTAAATTGCTGGACGGAATAGTTCTTGACGTTGAAAGCCGAAATCCCATTATCCGTCCCCATCCAGATATAGTTGTCGATAATCGGCGAGCTCGTTATCGTATTCCCATCGATCAGGTGATTCTCTTCCTGCCTCAGATACATCTTCCCGGTAGAGCAGTCGTACTGGATAATCTCGTTGTCGAAGGAGGACAGCCAAAGATTGTTCTTATCATCCCTGTCCAGGATATACATATAATTCCGCAGCAGCCGGCTCACATTCGGATAGGGGATCAGCGTATCCACCATCTGCTTCTTCAGATTCCAACGACACAACCCATCCCCCGCCAGCCAGACATTCCCCTGCAAGTCCTCCGCCATGCTAAAGATATAGGTGACCCGCAGCCAGGGGTTCACAGGCGGTGACAAATCGGTAAAAGTTCTCGTCGCACGATTATACCGGACCAAACTATTCAAACGACCAAAAGATATCCAGACATCCCCCCTCGAATCCTGAAAGAAACAGGTCGAATTGAGTTCCTGCATCCACGCCAGCTGCGACGGCACCGACAGCTTCCCATAATGATAGTTCCGTTTATTCAGCCAGACGATTCCCGTATTCGTCCCCACCCACAACGTGTCCTTCGAAAAAGGGAAAATGTTCGTCACCGTATTGCTATAGTCGAACTGCGGCCCAAACTCGATCTTGCTGCGGATATTCCCCGTATGCTTGTTCATGACCAGCACCCCGCCGCTATTCTGCAGTCCCGCATACAACAACGAGTCGTCGGTGTATATGCTCCGGATCTCATGATCCTGCAAATAAGGATACTGATTCGAAAGATTGGTTACCGAAAAGAACGAATTCTGAATATTCTCCTTGTAAAGCCCATCCGCCGTACCCACCCACAGCCGGCTCTCCCGGTCCTGGTAGATGGTCGTACAGACACTCCCCTTGAAATACTTCTCCCCATTGCAATACAGGGTCATCGTCTTTCGGTTCAGATGCAAATAGTAAAACCCGCTATTGCGGCAGGTAATGATAAGCGAAGTGTCGTTGAGATAGGTCACCCTGCTGGTCCACCCCAGATCGGTCTTGACCACGAAGGGCATCAGACTGGAGCCCGACATCCTCGACTTGGTATCCAGCACCTCGATCGAATTCTTCTCCCGGTCCAGGATGATCATCTCACCATTCTTCCCATACCAGGCCGGCCGCATATTCCCAAGCGCATCGGTGATCTGATCCTTGAGGTACTTCTGCTTGGCCACATACATCGTGTCGATGGTATTCGTAGCCGGATCATAGGCGCTCCCCAACAGCCCATTCTGCTGCAAGACCATCCCATTATCCATCTCGCTCACCCAGCCGCCAAAGATCAGTTCCTGGCTGCCCACATCCGATGGCACATGATGATCGTACCGGCGGATCAGCTGAGCGTCCTTATTGAATACATACAGCCCCGTCTTGGTGGAGATGACATAATCGTTCTTCCTGTCCCGGACTATGTCCAGCATATGATTGGTCCAGAAGAAGATAGACGAGTCGCAGGGGACCACGAATTGGCGGTAGTTCCCACAGGAAGGATTGAAGCTAAAGCCCCCCGCACGCGTAGTGCCGACGATTTCCTGCGGTCCCTCCGACCGCATCGAGACGATAAAATTATCCGGGATCGGCGAGTGTGAGTTGCCCTGGTATACAGAAGTAAAAGACTTTCCGTCGAATCGGTTGAGACCCTTGTGCGTGGCGATCCAGATATACCCCGACGAGTCTTCGACAATCCCCGCAATATAATTATTGGACAACCCCTCCAACCTCGTATACCGGACGTAGCTACGCTGGTCAAGACACTGCGCTCCCACCCGACCGGTCGATAATTGAAAAAGAACGGTCAGCAACAATAATAGTCGCGGTTGGGTTGGGTTCATTTAGCTCAGATGGTTTTGGGTTTAAAGATACACACTTGGCCATATAAATTTCCGCCGGCAGTGGGTTCGGCCAGCCGTAGGTCCCTTTGGGAAACCGGGTTTTGGCGTTCGTACATCCCCACACGCCGATGGTAAAAACAACTGGACCAAATATTCTTTTATCCCCTAAAAACCCCCTCACCGATTGGGAGAATCCAGAGACCGATCGGAAAGGCTCGTCTTCATAACTGCCTCATGTTTTTACTTTTATGCCCTTTTTTAAACGTAACAACCCGCTTTATTTATGAAGAAGACCATTGCCTTCCTGTGCTTCCTATGCTCTATAAATTGGCTCTCCGCCCAAACCGATAAATCCCAGCGCTTGCGCGATTCCCTCAAGTCCGACCTAAAAGAAGTAGTGGTCGTAGGCTCCCGCTCCAAAGACGCCCGAAGCCGCCTCTCCACCCCCGTCCCGGTCGACGTCGTTCGCACAAAAGACATCAAACCCTTCGCACAAGCCGATGTGTCTCAGATGTTAACGTATACCGTCCCCTCCTTCCAGTCCGCCCGGCAGACCATCTCCGACGGCACCGACCACGTCGACCCCGCCGGACTCCGTGGCCTCGGCCCCGACCAGACCCTCGTCCTGCTCAACGGCAAACGCCTCCACACCACCGCCCTGGTCAATATTAATGGTACCGTCGGACGCGGCTCCGTCGGCACCGACCTCAATACCATCCCCGCAGCCGCCATCGAACGCATCGAGGTGCTCCGCGACGGTGCCTCCGCCCAGTACGGTTCCGACGCCATCGCCGGTGTGATCAATATCGTGCTCAAAAAGAACTACAACGGTTTCAATATCTCCAGCATGGTCGGCCAAAACTTCACCAACATGCCCTACTCGCCCACCTCAGCCACCGGCAAAAACGGCGTGCACATCGAAGACGGGGTCAACCAGCAAATCGACTTCAACGGCGGCTTCGCCAAAGCCAACGGCGCCTACCTCAACGTCACCGGCCAATTCCTCCGCCGTTTCGGCACCAACCGCAGCGGAGATGACAACATCCCCCTGATCTACCTCGGCAACGCCGGCGCTTTTCCAGCCAACCCCTACACCGCCCAAGGCATCTCCGACGCCGACTACCGCCGCTACGTCATGGACAAAGACGCCGAAATCGTAAAGTCCCGCGGCTACAACCGGCACAACGTCATCGAAGGAAACTCCTATTCTCTCGGCTACACCGGCTTCGTCAACGCAGGCGCCCCCCTCTCCCGTAACATCGACTTCTACCTCACCGCAGGAGCCTCCCATCGCGACGGCGACGCTACAGGCAATTCCCGTAACCCCAACTCCGTCAACCAGCAACCCGTAGTCGCAAATGGCTCGCGCTTTTATCCCGATGGATTTCTGCCCCATATCTCTCCGACTATCACCGACTACACCGCCCTGGCAGGCATCACCATCAAAGCCGGTCAGTGGAACATAGATCTTAGTAATATGCTCGGCCGCAACGCCTTGAACTACGCCGTCAACAACTCCGGCAACGCTTCTTTCCCTGCCTCCGATGACGTCCAAACGCACTTCGACGCAGGAAAGCTGGCCTTCCTCCAAAACACGATCAACCTCGACTTCAGCCGCAAGTTCCACCTCTCGGGAAACCAATCTCTGAACCTGGCCTTTGGCGGCGAACACCGCTACGAAGATTTCAGAATAACCGCAGGCGAACCCAACTCCTATAATAATAAGCAAAGACTCGCCAGCATCGACTCTATCGCCCCCTATCCCGGCACCACCCGCTACACCACCTTTGCACCCGTAGCCACCGCATCCGGCGCGCAGGTCTTCCCGGGCTTCAAAGACGTCGACGCCATCCACGCCACCCGGAACATTTATGCCGCCTATACCGACCTCGAGTTTAGCCTCGGCAAGCTGCTCCTCGACGTAGCCGCTCGCTATGAAGACTACGCAGAGAAAGGCTTCAGCTACGACAACCTCAGCGGCAAGCTCAGCGCCCGCTATGACATCACCAGCCAGTTCGCGGTCCGCGGCTCCATCAGCAACGGCTTCCGCGCACCCTCCCTCCACCAGCGCTACTTCCAGAATACTTCTACACAATTCATCGGCGGTCAGCCCCTCAGCTCACTGACGGCGAATAATCTCAATCCCATCGTCAGAGACGCATTCGGCATCAAGGAGCTGAAACCCGAAAAGTCAACCAGCTATACCCTCGGCTTCGTAGGCAAGCTGACCGAAGGACTCAGCGTCACCGTCGATGCCTACTTCATCTCCATCAAGGATCGTATAGTCTTATCTACCGCCTTCAACCGCACCAACCCGCTCGTAGACTCTATCCTGAAGAAGAACAACGTCGACCCTCTAACCTCGGCCCTGCAGTTCTGGACCAATGCCGTCAACACCGAAACCAAAGGCATCGACATCGTCGCTACCGACCGCTTTATACTCGGAAAAGGCACCGCTACTATTTCGCTGGCGGCCAATTTCAATAAGAACTCCGTCGTAGGGAACCTGCATACCAATTCCATCATCGACGACCCAAAGCTGAACCCCAGCCTGAATAATCCTTCCGCCAATCCAGCAAATGACCTCGCCCTCACCCTCTTCGACCGCCAGCAACGCGGCCGCATCGAGACCGCCAACCCCAGGAACAAGATCAACCTGACACTGAACTATGCCCTCCCCCGCTGGAACTTCCTGGTCCGCTCCGTTCGCTTTGGCCAGGTACAGCTCTTGAATAATATCGACCCGACTCTCGTCAACAAAACCACCGGCGCCTATTTCAATGACGTCGCCCTCGGCGCCGACCAAACCTTCTCCGCCAAGATCACGACCGACCTCGTCGTCTCTTACAAACCCTACTCCGGCATCAGCATCACCGCCGGCGCAAACAACATCTTCGACGTATACCCCGACCGCATCTTCGTCGACCCCCGCAACGACCTTCAAGCCGTACACAATAACCCCGTCGCAGGCGCAAACAAAGCCCCCGGTGGCTACGGCGCCGCCCGCGACCAATCTAACCGTGGAAGACTCCTCTTCGGCCCCAATCAGTTCGGCTATAACGGCCGCTTCCTGTTTACAAGGCTGACGATCGAATTTGGCGAGCTGTATGGCAGTAAAAAATTACACAAAAAATAATTTTTTATGCCATACCATAACATCTGTACTCTCGGCCTAAGGCCTCGAGTACAAGTTGGACTCCGACCAACTTAGGAAACGAAAATCAAAACCATAATCTAATGCAATCAACCATGGCTAAGGCTCTTGACGTAACCAATTACTTGAACAACCTACAGCTCACCTTCCCCGCTGCCGCCTACTCGACAAGACGGGCCCAGCTAAGCGGAACCGCCACCAGGGCGCTCCTGTATCCCAAAGCACAAGGCGCACCCATCCTTCAGACACCACTGCTGATCGAAGGAAGGGAACAAGCCCTCATTGCCGACAAAAGTCTCATTTCCTTCGCACCCGAAGTCAGCGCCCACAGCCGCGCCGACATCCTCGAGTCCACCCTCCTGGCCCAGCTCGGCGCCAAGAGCAAGGTGAAGGACGAGACCGATACCACCGGCTGGTTCAACGCCTACATCGACATCCTGTCCAGGATAGGATGGTCCGTCGAAGGCGGCGAGATCCGCAACATCTCCACCAGCGCAAACGCCGTAGAATTTCAAAACGTCATCGTCAATATCCTCACCGGCGCCTTCGACGCCTCTTTCATGGCAGCGGCCACAAAAGCCCTCGACGCCATCAAAAACATCGCCGGCGCAAATGGACGTATCGACGCTTTTGAACAAAACACCCATACCGAAAACTCGGGCAGCTTCCAGATCGCCGTTGCCAAACAAGAGGCAGGCGCCGTCTCCATCAACCTGGGAACTTTCCTGGTCACCACGACCAATCAAATCAAACAGATCCTGTTCATCAAGTTCTCAAAAGACGACACCGCCCTCCAATACGCATCCAGCAAGCTGACCCTCGACCCCAAAGTCTACAGCTCCGTCCGCCAGCTCATCCAGCAAAAACTCAGCGGCAAAGCAGCAGAATTTGTCGCCGAAATCCCGCTTTAACCGCCGGCCCCGGCCCAGCAACCGCCGACCACCCTGCCCCTCACACGGCAAGCCGGCCCTGCCCCACCCAAGGGGCCCTCTCAAAAAAAACCAGCCCCCCTGTCACAAACAGGGGGGCTTCTTTGTCTACTGTAATATGGAAAACAAAGCCGACATCTTCCTCGAATACAAAACACTCTTATTCTCAATTGCCTACAACATGTTAGGCAAAATAGACGAAGCCGAAGAAATCGTCCAGGACACCTTTCTCAAATGGATGGACGTCGAAATCGCCACGGTCAAACAAGAAAAGGCCTTCCTCGTAAAAATGACCACCAACGCCTGTATCAACCACCTCACCAGCACCCGCGTAAAACGGGAAAAATACATCGGCATCTGGCTCCCCGAACCCCTGCAAAACTACGCCCCCGACCATACCCAAACCCGCTTCGAATCCTATCACGCCCTTTCCATCGGCATGCTCGTCCTCATGGAAAAGCTCACTCCACAGGAACGCGCCATCTTCCTACTAAAGGAAATCTTCGCCTACGACTACTACGAGCTCGCCGACCTGTTCAACAAAACAACCGACAGCTGCCGCCAGATCCTAAAACGGGCGAAAGACCACCTCGGCCAGGATACCCGCCGATTCGAAGTCGACCTGAAAGTGCACGAAAAAGTACTGCAAAACTTCCTCCAAGCCATCGCCGAAGGCAACATGACCGACCTCATCGACCTGCTAAAACAAGACATCCACCTCTACGCAGACGGCGGTGGCCAAACCATCACCATACAAGACCGCCGCTTCGGAGGCGCCTTTCCCAAACCCATCATGGGCCGCGACAACGTTACCCGCCTCCTGCTCAACATCATCCCCAAATTCCGCCAGCAGGTCCCCGACTTCTCCGAAGACCTCACCATCGCCAACGGCATGCCCAGCATCATCACCTACTCCGGCAAGATCCCCATCAGCCTCGTAGCCTTCGAAACCGACGGAGAACAGATTCGTAACATCTACGTACAGACGAACCCAGATAAATTGAAATATTTTAAGAAGTAAAATGCCAAATCTATGTCCACTCAATCCTTCCTTAATTTTGATCTAATCCTCCACATCACCGGCTTCACCATGATGGCCGGCACCATCCTCGCCGACTTCGCAATCAACCAAAAACTAAACCGCTACCTGATCACCGACAAGCCCCGCGCCCTCTCCACCCTCGACATCACCTCCGCCTTCCCCCGCCTCATCGGTATCGGTGCCGCCCTCCTCATCACCACCGGCATCGCCATGGTCGTTATCTTCAAAGGCACCGTCGCCCAAATGACGTGGTTCAAAATCAAGATGGTGCTCGTCCTTCTCATCCTGCTCAACGGCACCCTCGTCCTCCGCCGCGGCAGCAACCAGCTCCGCAAACTCCTCCAATCCAACAACCCCGCCAACGACGCAGACATCCTTACTCTAAAAAGCCGTATCAACATCGCCCTCGCCTTCGAGCTCCTATTCTTCCTAACCGTCTTCATCCTAAGCATCCTCAGATTCTAATACCCAACATATGCTCCACATCTTAATCATCGGCGCCGCCGGCGGCATCGGTCGCCAAGCCGTCGACCTCGCCCTCCAGCAAGGCCATCACGTCACCGCCCTCCTACGCCACCCCAACAAGCTCCCCCTCGCTCACCCCAACTTAAAAATCATCCAGGGCGACATTCTCCAACCCCATACCTACAAAGACCACCTCCCCAACACCGACCTCGTCATCTCCGCCATCGGAACCAGCGGCGCAACCTTCTTCAACGACAAACCCACCACTCTCTACTCCGAAGGCAACGCCGCCCTCCTGGCCGCAATGGAACCAACCACATCCTCTCGTGTTTTCTTCATCTCCGCCTCAGCCCTCGACATCAGCCCCGTCCTCCCCTGGTACGCCCGCCTCGCCGCCAAATACATCGTCCAAAAACTACTAAAACACATGTACGCCGACCTCAGAAAAATGGAACAAAATATAAAAGCAAGTCCCCTCGACTGGACCATCATCCGTCCCCCAAGGCTCACCGACTCCCCCGTAACCGGCCACTACCGCTTTGCCATTAACAGCTTCCTAACAAACGCCCTAAAAATCTCCAGAGCCGACACCGCACACTTCATTTTAAACAACGTCTCCAACGAGTCGACCTACAAGAGCACCATCGAAATCGGCTATTAACACCGCCACAACATCCGCGGACCTTACCCGTGGCATTCCTTTTGAAGCAATACCCCAAAGCTTAGTCACATGAAAAAGTATGCCCCCCTATACATCATAGCGCTGGCGCTCTCCTTCACCGCCTGCGGCCCCAGCACCCAAATCACCGAAAGCTGGCGCGATCCCAACGTAACCATCGACACCAACAACATCCACAAATTCGTCGTAGCCGCCCTCATGAGAAACTCCGCCACCCGCCACCAAATAGAAGACGACATGGCCGCCCGATTTCCCGGCAAATCCGTACAATCTTATAAAGTATTCGGCGACGCCGAGCTAAAAGACGAAGACGACGTTTATAATAAACGCCTTAAACGCGAAGGCTACGACGGCATCGTCATGATGCGCCTCGTCGACGTCAACAATACCACCCACTACGTCCCCGGCTCCCCATCCCCCTACTACATCGGCTGGCGCAGCTACTGGCGCTACTCCTGGACCGGCTTCTACGACCCCGGCTATTACACCACCGACAAGACCTATGACGTCGAAGTCACCGTCTACTCCCTAAAACGCAACAAGCTTATCTGGACAGCTAACACCAGCACCGTCAACCCCAGCGGCCGTAAGGAGTTATTCTCCGAAGTCAGTAAAGTCGTAGTAAATAAAATGCAAAAAGAAGGCTTCCTCAAATAACAATAAGAACAGCAATAGCTATTTCCCACCCTCCCTATATTCCGTCGGACTCATCCCCCGATACTTCTTAAAAATCCGATTCAGATGACTCTTATCCGTAAACCCAAACTCATCCGCAATCTCCGACACCCGCATATGACTATGCAGCAACCTGTTCTCCACCAGCTTCAGCTTATACTTCAATACATAATCCTGCAGCGTCTCCCCCGCATGCTTCTTGAAATACCGCCCCAGATACGTCTTCGAAATCCCAAAATGCGCACTGATCGCCTCCGCCCTCAGCTTCTCCGGATAATAAATATTCGACTGTATATACTGCAACAGATCCACCGCCCGCTCCTCACTCTTCTCATCGATAACCGATGGATACACCTGCGCAATATTCCGCGCCAAAATAACCAATAACGTATTCACCAGCTGCCCGATCAGCTCCCGGTGATACAAATCATGACTCAAATGCTCCCGGATTAACAGCTCCATCAAATGCCCCACCGCCTTCCGGTCTTCATCACTCCTCAAAATACTCCCCGGCTCATGCCTCGCACTCTCCAAAATCAGCTCCAACCGCTTCACCAATTCCACATCCTTCTTCGCCGCCTGTAAGAATACTTTGTTGAAACGGATAAAGAAAAACCGCGACCGCTCTTTGATCCTGAACAAATGCGAATCGTTCGGCGCCACCAAAAACAGATCACCCTTCTCATAATCCACTTCCACCTCATTGATACACTGCTTCCCACTCCCATCGACGATATAGATTAGCTCGAAAAAGCTATGCGTGTGCTGCCCCCTCGGACATACATCCATGTATTCCCGCAGCACCAGCTCAAACGGCTCCCGCAAATGATCTTTCACCATGGTACAAAATTACACCAAAAAGGTGTAAAAATACACCTTCAATAGGCCCTCCCCATCCGACCTTTGTCCCATCAAAAAATCAAAATGAAAGCACTCGTCTTAGAAAGCTACAATACCCCCTTCCAGCTAAAAGAAGTCCCCACCCCCATTCCCCAAAAAGGCCATGTCCTGGTCAAAATCCACGCCAGCGGCATTAACCCGTTGGATATCAAAATCTTCCACGGCGCCGCCGGCCACGCCCAAACCAAACTCCCCGCCATCCTCGGCCTCGACATGGCCGGCACAGTCATAGAATCCCCCAGTCCCTCCGAAACCCGCCCGGGCGCCCCCTCCTTCAAACCCGGCGACCGCGTCTACGGCCTCACCGGCGGAGTCGGCAGCGTCCAGGGCTCCCTCGCAGAATACGCAGCCGTCGACCCCGACCTCCTCGCCCTCGCCCCAAAAAACCTCGACCTCCACGATACCGCCACCCTCCCCCTCGTCTTCATCACCGCCTGGGAAGGACTAGTCGACCGGGCTCAAATCCAACCGAAACAAACCGTCCTCATCCACGGCGGCTCCGGCGGCGTCGGCAACATCGCCATCCAAATCGCCAAAGCCCTCGGCGCCGAAGTATATTCTACCGTCTCCCCCTCCAAACAACACCTCGTCGAAAGTCTCGGCGCCATCCCCATCGACTACACTGACTTGAGCGTCGACGCATATACCCAACGCTACACCAACGGCTCGGGTTTCGACGTGGTCCTCGACACTCTCGGCGGCGAAACGCTCAACGACACCTTCAAATCCGTCAAACGCTACACCGGCCACGCCGTCAGCATCCTCGGCTGGGGCACCCACAGCATCGCCCCCCTCTCCTTCCGCGGAGCCACCTACTCCGGCGTCTTCACCCTCTATCCCCTAATCTCCGGCGAACACCGCGCACACCACGGCGACATCCTCCGCCAGGCCACCACCCTCATCGAAGCAGGAAAAATAAAACCCTTCGTCGACCCTACCCCATATACTATGGAAAGTATCGCCGACGCCTACCAGGCCATCGAAACAGCAAAGAATAACGGAAAAATCGCCGTGAGCATCACCAATCCATAAAACATCACCACCCCATAAAAACCATCCCCACCCCACACAAAAACAACGTAGCCCCGCCCAGCGCATGCACATAACGCTCCAGCCTACCCGCCTTCAAAAACCCAAATCCATAATATCCAGCCCCCACCATCCCTACCATGGTAGCCAACGTAACAAGCGTATAAACCAGGATTAATAACAACATCCCCGCCCAGGATGCTTTCGCCGCGGGAAAATATAACAAAGGAATCATCGGCTCACAAGGCCCAAGAAAAAATACGATAAACAACACCCAGGGTGTCACCGCATGCCGATCCTTCGGACGCACCGCCTCTCCATGCCGGTGATCGTATACATATACGCTCCCGTCATCATACACATCGAAATGTTTATGCCGCCGGTTCTGCCGCGCCCTCACCAATCCCCAAACACAATAGACCAACCCAAATCCCAGCATGGCCCAACCCGCAATCCCGCCCCTCACCTGCTCCAGGCCCTTCACCTTCGACAACGACCACCCGATCGCAGCTCCACCCAGTCCCAACAAGACCGAACTCCACACGTGCCCACACCCGCACACGATCGTCCACCCAATCGTCCTCGCAAAAGACCAACCCCTTGACTTCGACAGCGCGATAAACGGCACATAATGATCCGGTCCCGCCACCGTATGCAAACAGGCAACGGTAACAGCCGCCGTCAATAATACTCCCAGCTCAGCTTGCATATCCAGCCACCTCCTTTAGGCAATTATAAAGCAGCTCCGCACTATTTCCCAACATTCGTATAACCAGGCTTCCCGCCGGTCCCTCGCTCACACCATAAACGACGCTCGCAGCCGCCAACCCCGCTTCCACACGTTCCCGCAGCCCTCCCAATCCCCCCTCCTGGATCACCAGCAAGCTAGCCATATGCGTATACCCCTCCCACTGCCCCATCCCTCCAATCATTCCATCCGAAGGCTTCAAATATATATTCTCTAATAAGACCAATTCATCCCCGATAAACACTTCCGTCCGCACATGATACGAAGACCAAGCAAATACCTCCCCATTCAGCTTCCGTCCGCAAGTCAATACTTCCCCCCAAATCAATCGGGAACCCTCCGACAGATACACTCTGTTCATTCCTTTGAAAATCGAACGCGCATGCGGCACACAAGGATGCGGCAGCCAGCAAAAATAAGCCCCCGCGCCCAGCCTCACCTCCATCCGCTGCACCGCCCCCTTCTCCATCTGGAACAGCCGCTGATAAGACTGGGTATGCAGCCGCAGCCTGCCCCCCTCACCTACTTTTACACACAGCGCCTGCTCATCCCCATCCAATATCCCCGGCGACGAACACATCAGCATCAGCTGCAGCCACCCGCCACGCTTGTCTTCGGTAATATCGACCACCTTGAAAGGAGGCGTATAATAACCGGACGCGAGATAGCTCTTTCCCTCACGCACCGCTACCCGCAGCGTCACCTCCGATATCATACCCACCGTCCTCATCGCCACAGCACCGGCTCCTCCACCTCTTCCAGCAACGCATATCTTTTTATCCAACCCGCAACGCTATCCAATCCTTCGAGACTCATCAAATTCGTAAACACAAACGGTTCACCCCTTCTCATCTTCCGCGCATCCCGCTCCATCACTTCAAGGCTTGCCCCCACATGCGGCGCCAAATCGGTCTTATTGATCACCAGCAGATCACTTCGCATAATCCCCGGACCACCCTTCCTCGGTATCTTATCCCCCTCTGCAACATCGATCACGAAAATGCTCACATCCGCCAGCTCAGGGCTAAATGTGGCGGACAAATTATCCCCGCCGCTTTCGATAAAAATTATCCGGAGATCATCGAATCGCTGCGCCATCTCCTCGACCGCATCCAGGTTCATACTGGCATCCTCCCGGATAGCCGTATGCGGACAACCACCCGTCTCCACCCCGATGATCCGCTCCGGCGCAAGCAGACTATGCTGAGTCAGAAACTCAGCATCCTCCTTGGTATAAATATCATTGGTGATAACGGCAATACTGTATTCCGCCGCCAGCCGGCGCGTAAGCCGCTCGATCAATGCCGTCTTACCGGAACCCACCGGTCCCGCAATCCCGATTTTTATATAGTTTCTCTCCTTCATTTCACGACATATACAACCTCGAATACAAACGCTCATGCTGCATGCAGCGAATATCCAGCCCCACACAGCATAAACCGACCAGGTCCTCGTCCGGCTCCATTCCCCGCTCGACCAGCTCCAGGATTAACGGCTGCAACGACAACAACAGCTCCTGCCCATCCTGCTGCCCAATCGGCACCAGCTTCACGCAATTCGTCACCATCCCCGCCGCTGTATTATAATAGAAACCCGTCAACGCCTCCCGCAGCCCTATTCCCATGACCGCAGCGCAATACCCGAACGCAACACAATAATGCCTTGCCTCCCCTTCCTTTCCGAAGATCTTCAACAACCTTCCCCCAAGCTTTCGGCTGGCCTCCCTTATCTCTCGTGGCGCCTTCACCGCCTCGCAAAGCCTATCCAATTCCTCTACCCTATCCCGATACCCCTTATGCGCCAACGTCACCAAAGCCGCATCCGTATAAAATACATTCGTGCGCAACATATCCCTCACATACATCCCCGCACCTCCCGCATCCCGAATCATCCCCTCCTGTACATACGTCTCTAACCCTCCCGAATGCGCATACGCCCCGATCGGCAAGGCCGGATCGCTCAGCTGTAATAATCTTAATAATGCCGCATTCATCTGGAACCCATCATTTGTAATATCTTCGAAAATAAGCTCCCCGACCCGTCATGCACATGCCCCGCCACCGTCGACCGTAACGGATACAAAAGCTTCCGCTCCTCCCGGCTCACCTCATATCCCGCCGCCACCAGCCACCTATACAACGGCTCCTCGAAAGGCGCCAGCAACACCCCCGCCGTTTTCCCCACCCTGGCGCTTCCCCCTTCTCCCACAAACAACGGCAAATGCCTGTTCCCGATCTCATAACAAACCGACGCCACCGAAGCAAGCGATTCCATCCGAATCACCATCACCTCACAAGGCAGCACCTCCACCACAATCACCACCCCCTCATCCGCATACAGCACATCACCCTCCGACAACGATGGGCCTTCCTTCAAAAACCGCAAAGCAACCTCCCTTCCACCCCTCGTCACCTTCCGCATTATCCGCTTCCCCGTCTCATACCACTCCACCGAAAGCAGATCGATCTCCCTGCCTCCCAACAAAAACGAGCCAATGCTCCCTAGCTTCTCCTGTATCAACATATGATTTAAAATAAAAAGTAACGCTGCGCCATCGCCACCTCCCGTACCGGCTCACACCCCACTACCTTCCCATCCACCCTCACCTCATAATTCTCCGGGTTTACCTCGATCAGCGGCGTCCGGTCGTTCAATACCATATTCGCCTTGGAAAGACTCCGGCAGCCCCGGACCGCCAACACTTCCTTCCGCAAGCCATACGCCCTCACCAGACCTATCGACTCCTGCGAAACAAAGCTCGCACAAATCCGCTCTACCGCCCTCCCATAAGCGCCGAACATCGGCCGGTACATCACCGGCTGCGGCGTCGGGATGCTCGCACCCGGATCCCCCATCCGCCCCGCAATGATCATCCCACCCTTGATAATGAGCTCCGGCTTTACCCCGAATAACGCAGGCTTCCACAATACCAGGTCCGCCATCTTCCCCTTTTCCAGGCTCCCTACATAATCCGAAACCCCATGCGTAATCGCTGGATTGATGGTATACTTGGCGACATATCGCCGCACCCTGAAATTGTCGTTTCCTTTCCCTTCATCCTCCGGCAACGGCCCCCGCTGCTTCTTCATCTTATCGGCCGTCTGCCAGGTTCGCAAAATCACCTCGCTCACCCTGCCCATCGCCTGCGAATCCGAGCTCATCATACTGATCACACCCATATCGTGCAGGATATCTTCGGCCGCAATCGTCTCCGGCCGGATCCGGCTGTCGGCAAACGATACATCCTCCGGTATCGTCTTGCTCAAATGATGACAAACCATTAGCATATCAAGATGCTCATCGATGGTATTGACCGTATAAGGTCTCGTCGGATTGGTAGAGGAAGGCAGGATATTCGGATACATGGCCGCCCGGATAATATCCGGCGCATGCCCCCCACCCGCACCCTCCGTATGATAGGTATGAATCACCCTGCCCCCGATCGCTTCCATCGTCCGCTCCAGGAACCCCGCCTCATTCAACGTATCGGTATGAATAGCTACCTGTACATCATATTTATCCGCAGTCCGCAAAGACGCATCGATCACCGCCGGCGTCGCCCCCCAATCTTCATGTATCTTTAACCCTATAGCCCCCGCCATAATCTGCTCCTCCAACGGACCCACCGTCGCACAATTCCCCTTCCCCAAAAAACCCAGGTTCATCGGAAACGCATCCGCCGCCTCCAGCATCTTTTGAATATTCCAGGCCCCCGGCGTCACCGTCGTAGCATTCGTCCCATCCGCCGGCCCCGTTCCCCCGCCGATCATCGTCGTAACTCCGCTGTACAACGCATGGTCGATCTGCTGCGGACAAATGAAATGAATGTGTGTATCGATCCCCCCGGCCGTAGCGATCAGCCCCGCTCCCCCATGAACCTCGGTTGCAGCGCCGATAATCATATCAGCCCCCACTCCATCCATCGTATCCGGGTTCCCCGCTTTGCCGACACCTACGATCTTACCATCACGGATACCAATATCCGCTTTTATAATCCCCCCGTGGTCGATAATAATCACGCCCGTAATGACAAGATCCAATACTCCCTCTCCCCGCATAGCCGTTGCAGACTGGCCCATCCCATCCCGGATTGTCTTTCCCCCGCCAAATTTCACTTCGTCCCCATACACGGTATAATCCCTTTCTATTTCGATAAACAGCTCCGTATCGGCAAGCCGGATCTTATCCCCCACCGTAGGACCATACAAATTGGCATACTTGATTCGATTGATGGAAAGACTCATATCGTAGGCCCATTTACCAGGTTATTAAAACCTACCGCCCGCTTCAGTCCTCCCAGCTCTACCAGCTCCACCTCCTTCTCCTCCCCCGGTTCCAGCCGCACAGCCGTACCCGACGGAATATTCAGCCGCATGCCCAACGCAAGGCGCCGCTCGAATACAACCTCCTTATTGATTTCGAAAAAATGAAAATGCGAACCGATCTGTACGGGTCGGTCACCCCTGTTCACTACGCTTAGACGAACCACACGCCTGCCTTCATTACAAACAATGTCGCCGTCAGCCAATATATATTCGCCTGGAATCATCGAATCGGACCATGCACCGTCACCAGCTTCGTCCCATCCGGAAACGTAGCCTCGATCTGTATCTCCTCGATCATCTCGGGTATTCCTTCCATCACATCCTCCCGCGATAAGATCGTCGCCCCATACAACATCAGCTCCGCTACAGACCTGCCATCCCTCGCCGCCTCCTGCAGCCGGCTGCTGATCAGGGCGATGGCCTCCGGATAATTGAGCTTCAACCCCCTCGCTTTCCGCTTCTCGGCCAGCTCTCCCGCCAGGAACAACAGTAGCTTTTCCGTTTCTTTTGGTGACAAATGCATATATAGTAATATACCGAAAAAAACTAAGTCCTGCGCCTTCTCCCCTGCAATATTTGATGAAAGCTGCGGCTGCGGACTTCCTCCAACGTCAGGCCCGTCGCCAGCACCTCCGTCTCGCCGATCGCCCCGCAATTCATCGCCTTTAAAAAGAAATTCAGAAGCCCCTGCCCCGTAGCTGCATCGTCGAATATGTCCCCCGTCAGCGTAGAAACGGCACTCCGTTCTACAAATATTCTCAACCGATGGATAGCGTCTTCCAGGCTGCCCAGGAAGAAGGCATACGTAGCCGCATATCGCATCGGCAATTGCGCTGGATTCAAATCCCACCCCTGGTAGAATCCATTTACCAGCGAATGCATCGTATGCCCGAAACCCACCCTCCACGCACGGTGTACCGAATCTCTATTCTCCAGCTGCTGACTCAGCGTCAGCTGCTCTCCCCGGTGCGGACCGATCGGCATCACATTGGTAGCTCCATCCGATAGGAAAATCCCCGTCCCCCCCAACGCGACCCTGGTCATATGATGCGCAAAGTCACAAACCGGATGCGACATCGTCTGGTACCGCGCCGTTATCCCGCAAGAAGCCGTATAATCATAAGTCCCGAAATGCGCCGCAATACACCGCCCCTCCGAAGCCCGGATAATCCGGTACAAGGGATTGCGCCCCTCCTCATCCATGATGATCTGCGTCGCCTCCACCATCGTCTCCATCTTTAACGACCCCGCAGGAAGCCCATTCTCCCGCTCCATCAGCTCGAAAAGCCGCACCATCGTTCTCACCTGCTCCGGTATCGTCACCTTCGGCAGCATCACCACAAAATTGGGCGGCAGCATACCGCCCGTCTGCTTCAACAGCTCCGTAACAAAAAGATCCAGAGTTCGCACGCTCCGGTATTTCAAATCCTCCGTCAACGGCTTGATCCGAATACCGATAAACGGCGATATCGTCCCATTCTTCATCCCTTCCGCCAGCTCCCTCGCCGCCTGAACCGCAACGGCATCTTCCTCCTCGTCCGGCCGGTTGCCATAGCCATCCTCGAAATCGATTCTAAAATCCTCTACCGCCTCCGTTTCCAGCTTACGGATGATTTTCTGATAGACCGACCAGGACAGCCAGGCCCGATCTTTCCTCCGTTCCTCTTCTCCCATCTCCCTCAGCCGATGATCCAGCTCTCCCACCTCTCTTTCCAGCTGAGGCAGATAATCATGCCCCTCCAGCAAAAGCACCCGGGACAGCTCCGCAAAATTCGGCGCATACATGCGAAGGCTCTTCAAAGCAATCTCACCCATCTTCACACAGGTGTCGCTTTTAAAAAGATTGGCGCCCCCATATACCGTATGCACCGGCTGACGGTCAGGACGGTCTCCCGGATAGCTGGCCTGAAAAGCACGGTTCGCACTACCCAGCGACTCCAGCAATCCCTCTCTTTCTTTGTCTTTGATCGATAACATATAGATGATTTAATCAGGAACCCCGATACGTAGAATATCCCCATGGACTCAATAACAAGGGTATATGATAATGCCCCTCCGCCGTGATCTCGAAATAGACCTCCACAAAAGGATAGAAAGTCGCCACTTCCAGCCGCTTGAAATATTCCCCCGTCTCGAACCGCAGCTTCCCTATCCTAATCCCTGGAACGTCCGCCCAGTCGCCAATCCGGCCGTCGGCATTCGTCCGCCCCCTCGCCACCTCCTCTTCTCCCGCAAACAAAACGATCTCCACCCCGCCCGCCGGCCGGCCCAGCGATTGATCCAATACATGCGTCGTTATCCTGCTCATGACAATAATTTTTCCAATCGTATCCGCGTAATTTTTTCCTGCTCTCCCATCGCCACCAACAGCTCCGCCTCCGGCACATTCCCTATTCGTCCCCTCAGCAGCCCCAGCATCTCCTCCGCCGTCTTCCCCGTGGCACAAACGATAAAAATATACCCGTACCTCCGCTCATACGCCTCGTTCCCCTCCGCCAACGCCTCCAACACTTCCATCGAAGCCCCGCCCGTTCCCGCCTGCTCCTGGGAAGCCCAGTCCGCCGTAGCCGCAAACTTCTTCTTCAATCCCTCCAAATCCCCAATCCGCGGATGATGCCCAAAGGCCTCCCGCCAATCCTCTTCGCTGCAAGCCCTCCATGCCGATACCGCCTCTGCATACAAAAACTCCCGGTCCGCCACCGGAAAAATAGCCCGCATCTTTTCCACCCAGCGCGTACTCCCGCAGCAATTGCGCAAAGCATCGCCTAGCGAAGCCTCGTCCAGCCCGTTCAATGCTTCCAGCGTCATATAGTCGTCGGGAATCGATTTACATTCTTATAATAGATATAAACAGCCGGCTCCTTCCCCATCGCCGTAAACCACTGCTGACAATAAGGAGCCATCCAAATACAGTCCCCCTTCCTCACCGGGTACCAATCCTGGTCCAGCCGGTATACACCCTGACCAGCCAGGTACAATAAACCATGCTCCATGATATGCGTCTCCACAAGGGGCAGATGGCCGCCAGGATCATAGGTAAATATATTTACTGCCATATCGAAAGCCGGCTCATCCGGTAACAAAACCTGCAGCCGCAAAGCCGGATCGCCCAGGTACTCATTCCCCGCCACATCCGCCGCAGACCCGAACAAGACAGCCGGAACCGAAAAACCTTCCAGCGGCTCATAAACCTTGTGAAAGGTCAACAGCTGTGTCCCCTCCTCGAAGCCATCCAGCCGATAGGTCTTTCCCACAGGTATATATCCATATCCCCCCTTCGACAGCTTCACAGAACCATCACCCACACCGGCCTTGCACCCGCCGCTGACCACATAAAAAAACAATTGAGACTGCAACGTCTTTCCCGTCAGCACCGTCCCGGTCCCGCACGTCACGATGGTCTGACAAAAACGCGCCCCCATCTGCTCGTTGATGATGACATTCACCGTGCAATCCTTCCAGCCCGGAACCACACTATTGATATACCCGTCCGGACTGATTAAGGCATGACTCTTTTTTACTACCGATCTCGTTAACGCAGATATTTCCATACAGCTAAATTTCAGTTAGTCGATCGACAAAAATTTCCGCGACAGCAATCGCCGCCGCCAGATCCCCCTTCTCCACATCTTCCAATGGATGATGGCTAATTCCCTTATAACACCGGACGAACAGCATAGAAACGGGCGACACAGCCGAAACCGGCACAGCATCGTGCCCCGCACCGCTCACCAGCTCAAGCACCGGATATCCCGCCGCTTCGATACTTTCTCCCAACAGCTTATTCATCCGCTCGTCTCCATCGACAGGCGCAGTCGCCTGTACGACCTTCCACTGCACCCCAAGACCACGCCTGCTCCCGATCTCCTCAGCCAACAAACGCAGCCGCTCATGCCCCCGCTCCAGCACACCCGCATCCGCACTCCGTATATCGACGCTGCAAACCACCTCCCCCGGAATCACATTGCTCGCTCCGCCCCTGACCTCCAGCTTCCCCACAGTAGCCACCAACCCGCTTCCTTCCCCACCAGCCAGC
Source organism: Bacteroidota bacterium (assembly GCA_018267545.1). Classification (GTDB taxonomy): domain Bacteria; phylum Bacteroidota; class Bacteroidia; order Chitinophagales; family Chitinophagaceae; genus Puia. The sequence goes on along the minus strand of JAFDYG010000475.1, from coordinate 6,396 downwards.
TCCTCCGCTCCCAAAACAAACTCCGAAGCCCCGCACAACGCATCCTGCCGCATAATCATCGGCACCGTTCCCGCATGCCCCGCCATGCCCGTAAAGACTACTTCCGCACGCACCTGGCCCGCAATCCCCTTCACCAGGGCCACCGGAACCTTCCGCTCATATAACACAGGCCCCTGCTCGATATGCAGCTCGAAATAACCCAGCCACCTCCCGTCCCCGATCGCCTCGCTATCCAATTCGTCAGGCCTGCCGCCGATAGCCTCCACCGCTTCCCGAAGACTTATCCCCTCCTCATCCCTACGCTCCAATAGCTCCGGCTCGAAACTCCCCGCCACTACCTTACTCCCCAGGTACGTCGTATGAAAACGTACCCCCTCTTCGTCACAAAACGCAATCAGCTCTATATGAAAAGGAAAAATCTTTCCCTTACGAATAACCTGCTCCAGCAGATCTAAACCCACCAATACCCCCAACGGCCCATCCCACTTGCCCGCATTCACCACCGTATCGATATGAGAAGCGATGACCATCGTCCGGGCAGCCGGGTTGCCGCAGTCCAGCCTTCCCCGGATATTACCGATAGCATCCTTCCTGCCCGTCAATCCCGCCTCACGCATCCAGGCCAATACCTTATCACCCGCCGACACAGCAGCCCCCGTACCATAACGGCGCGTAATACCCGAATCCTGCTCGCTGATTGCAGCCAGCTCGTCAATCCGTCCGATAATATGTTCCGCACGCTGAATATATCCGCTCATGTCACGAATTTCCAAATACACGCTCCCCACCCAACCAGGTCTGCTCCACCACTCCCAATAGCTCCTCACCCAGGTAAGGCGTCCCCTTATGCCGGTGATACAGCCCCGACTCCTCTACCCGAAACCTGCGCCCCTCATCCCATACCACTAAGTCTGCTCTATATCCTCGTACTATACTCCCTCGCTCTTCCGACACCCCTGCCAGCTCAGCCGGCTTCCTGCACAGCCATTTCACCATATCTTCCAAACCAAATCCCCGCTGGCTCGCTGCCGTCCATACAACCGGCAGCAACAGCTGTAAAGACGAAATCCCTCCCCAGGCCCTGGTAAAATCCCCGCTCTCGGCCATCTTCAGGATAGGAGGCGCAGGACTATGATCCGTAGCCACAAAATCGATCACCCCTTCCCGTAAGGCCTCCCACAACAAATCGTTATTTACCTTCTCCCGGATAGGTGGCGCACACTTGAAATAAGTCGCCCCATCCGCAATCCCTTCCGCCGAAAAATATAAATAATGCGGCGCCGTCTCAACCGTCAGCGGCAGTCCACGCTCCTTCGCACGCCGTATCTGCGGAATCGAAGAAGCCGAAGACAAATGCACGATATGCACCCGGCACTTATATTCCTCACACAGCTTAATCATTAGCGCAATCGCCTCGTCCTCCCAGCTCGCCGGTCTCGACATAAGGTACCTCCGGTATGACCTCGGGTTCCCCTCAAACGCAAAAGCCCCCCCATCTTCCAGCTCGCAATGCACCAGCAATGGCAAGCCCGCACCCGCTATCACCGGCATCACCTTCCGCAAATCATCCTCTTTGACATTTGGAAATTCATCGATCCCCGAATGCGTGAGAAAAGCCTTAAAACCCAGCACCCCACGCTCGATCAACGGTCCGATCTCCCCCGCATTACCAGGCACCACCCCACCCCAAAATCCACAATCACAACGCACCTTACCCGCAGCAGCAGCCCTCTTCTGGTCAAAAGCCTCCACCGTCGTCGTAACCGGTGAGGAATTGAGCGGCATATCCACGAGCATCGTTATCCCACCCGCCACCGCAGCAAGACCAGCCGTTTCAAACCCCTCCCAATCTGTCCTCCCGGGTTCATTGATATGCACATGCGGATCGATTACCCCCGGCATCACTACCTTACTGCCCACATTGACCAGCTCGACTCCCTCTTCCATGCTCATCCCGGGTAGGATCTCCGTAATCACACCCCCATCCATAAAAAGAGTCGCCTCCTTCACCCCCTCCGGAAGGAGCACCTGCTGGCTATATAGAGCAATTGCCTTCGACATTTTTCATCACTTGGCTTCGTACAATTTAAGAAATTTATTTATATTGAAGTATGGCATTTCACCTCGACAGGAACGCATATGGAAAGCAGGCCATCCGGTTGTCTAAAATCATCCGGCGACCAGACCATCACGAGATAAGGCACATCTCCGTGAATGTCTCCCTGAAAGGAGATTTCGACACCGTTCATACCATCGGAGACAATACAAAAGTATTGCCCACCGATACGATGAAGAACACCGTCTATGCGCTGGCTAAAGATAAATTCACCGCTTCCATCGAAGAATTTGGCCTCCATCTGGCCGATCATTTTCTATCCAATAACCCGCAGGTATCGGAAGTCGATATCGAAATCACCGAATTCAGCTGGAAAAGAATGACCATCGACGGAGCCCCCCACCCCCACTCCTTCATCGACGGAGGCTCCGAAAAACACGAGGCCCATATAAAAAAGAACCGGCAGCAAACCACCCTTTCAGCCGGTATAAAAGACCTGCTCATCCTCAAAACCACCGACTCCGGTTTCGAAAACTATATAAAGGACCAATACACTACCCTCAAAGAAACCGCAGACCGTATCTTCTCCACGCAATGCGAAGTATCCTGGACCTACGATGGGCTTCCCCCCAACCCGGGACAGCTCTATAACGAGATCCGGAACAACCTCCTCCACACCTTCGCCACGCACAAAAGCCTCTCCGTACAGCATACCCTTTATGCCATGGGAGAAAACGCCCTTTCCGACTTCCCCTCCATCCGGGAAATCACTCTGAAAATGCCCAACAAACACCATATACCGTTCAATCTTCAGCAATTTGGTATCGACAACGAAAACGAAATCTTCATTGCTACCGACGAGCCCTATGGATATATCACGGGCACCCTTACCCGGGAATGATCGCCGCATGTTTCACCTGTATGATCTCCGCCGCAATGCTCACCGCAATCTCCTCCGGCGTCTGACTATGAATAGCCAGTCCCGCCGGCGCCCGCAGCCTACCCAGCCGCTTCTCGTCCATCCCCTCCGCCCTGTAAGTCTCGAACATCTTTCCGATCTTGGCCTTGCTGCCCAATAACCCGAAATATCGAAAGTCCTTGTCCAGCAAAGCACGCACCGCCCGGTCATCCGTCCTGTACCCCTGCGTCATCACCATTACGTAATGATACCGTCCTTCCCCTTCCACCAGATCCCGCAAATCATCGTAGTCGCTGACCAATACCTGCTCATTCACATACTCGTTCCGCCGAATCGAATCCAGCCCCTTCCGGTCATCGAACAACACGATATAAAAATCCATGGTCTGCATGACCCGCGAAAAAGCAAGCGCACAATGGCCACCCCCTATGATAAATAAACGGTCGATGTAACCGGTCTTCTCTTCATACGACCAATCCCCCTCACCCCGCACCTCAAAATGAAAGTCCACCGCCGGCGGCTCGTCCCGGAAGCTCATCCCCTCCGGCGATAGCCGTAAGCAGCCATTCCGGTAATCCTCCAATGAATCGACCAGCCGGATTACCGCCGGCAGATCATCCGCCCGTAAAGAATAAAGTAAAATCGTCTGCTCGCCCGAACAGATCATCCCGCTCCGGTCCTTTCCCTCCGCCTTATCATGCACCTGCCTGCGAAGTTGTGAAACCCGCACCCCTTCCGACAGATACTCCCTGGCCAGTTCCGTAAACTTGAACTCCATAATGCCTCCGCCGATCGACCCCTCCATTTCTCCTGCCCCATTCACCAGCATAAAAAAACCCTGTCTCCCCGGACTGCTTCCCTTACTCTCTACCACATATAACAACAGGACGGGAATATTTCGTCGCAGACTCGAAAGAGCCCGTCGCCATAAAGACAGTCGCTTAGCCGCCAGCATACTTCAATTGGTTTTCATACAAACCCATCAGCGCCTTTTCAGGAGTCAACGGGGCATTGAACGGCAATTCTACCGACGGATTGAACGCCCGTATCGCATTCCGCAATGCAAAATAAGCCCCGATACCGTACATCAATGGCGGCTCGCCCACCGCCTTGCTGCGGAAGATCGCCAGATTATCCTGCTCCGTATTCAAAAAATCGATGTCGATCTGCGAAGGCACAGAATAAATATCCGGCACTTTATACGCAGACAAAGTATTCGAACGCAGCCTGCCCTCCTCGTCGTATACTATCTCTTCCATCGTCATCCAGCCAATTCCCTGGACGATTCCTCCTTCGATCTGCCCCCGGTCGATCACCGGGTTCATACTGACTCCAAAGTCGTGTACCACCTTCACCGCATCGAAGCTGTACCGTCCCCGCAAACAATCCAGCGTAGCCATCACGATAGCCGTACCATATACGTGATAGGCAAAAGGATGCCCCTTCTCCCGGCTCGCATCGAAATGGATCCCCGGCGTCGCATAGTGCGCATGTTCCGAAAGACTCACCCGCCTCACAAAAGCGGCCATCACCAGCTGCTTCCAGCTCATCCCCGTCTCCTCTCCCCCTGCCCATACCCTCCCATCCTTCAGCACTATATCTGCCTTTCCACCCAGCTCGATTGCCGCCACTTCCTTCAAGCGCTCCAAAATCGCCGTACAAGCCATCAACACCGCCTTCCCATTCAAGTCGGCCGTCGCACTCGCCGCCGAAGGCGAAGTATTCGCAATTTTCCAGGTGCTGGTCGCCTGCACCTTCACCATGTCTATATCGATGGAAAATACCGCCGCAGCCACCTGTATCATCTTCGTATTCACCCCCTGCCCCATCTCTACCGCACCCGTACTCACACTGACACTTCCATCCGTATACACGTGCACCTGCGCCCTCGCCTGGTTCATCAGCGTCTTCGTAAACGAAATCCCGAAACATACAGGCATCATCGCCAACCCCTTCTTAAAAAGCCTGTTGGTCCGGTTATACTCCTCCACCGACGCCCTCAGCTCACCCAGATCATATAACTCCTCCGCCTTCCGCCAGCACGCCCTCGCCTCGCTTACCGCCTTCTGCCCATAAGGAAACTCATCTCCCGTCTGCTGTAAATTCCGCTCCTGGATCAGGCTCGCCGGAACACCCAGGCTCTCCGCCGACTTCGCAATGGCAGCTTCGATGACGAACATCCCCTGCGGACCGCCAAACCCCCGAAAAGCCGTATTCGGCGGCAGATTCGTTCGGCAGCTATAAGCCGTCGCGCGCACATTGGGGATAAAATAGGAATTGGTACAGTGAAACAACGTCCGCTCCATCACAGCCGGAGACAGGTCCGCCGCCGCACCCGCATTCTGATAGAAAGTCACGGCATAAGCCAGTATCTTAAAATCTTTATCCAGACCAATCTTAAAATCCGAAGAATAAGGATGCCGCTTCCCGGTCATCACCATATCATCCGCTCTGGGCATCGAATACTTGACCGGCTTCCTCAGGTGCAGACATGCCAGCGCACACAACGCCGCCCACCCATTAGCCTGATCCTCCTTCCCCCCAAACCCTCCTCCCAGCCTGCCCACTTCGATGTCCAACGCATGCATCGCCAAACCCGTTACCTTGGAAACCGCCCGCTGTACCGCAGTCGGCGCCTGCGTAGAAGAATAAATACGAATGGTTTGATTTTCCATCGGAACGGCATAAGCCCCCTGCGTCTCGATATACAAATGTTCCTGTCCATTCGTATCCGCCCGCCCTTCGAAAATATATTCGCATAACGGCCAGGCCTCATCGATCTCCCCCAGCCGGAAAGTCCGCGGCGGCACAATCAGCTCCCCCCTTTCCTTCGCCACCCTCGGATCAGTAATCACCGGCAACGGGTCGATCTCCACTTTTATCTTCCCAGCTGCATGCTTCGCCGCCTCTTCCGACACAGCCACTACAAAGGCCATCGGCATACCGCAAAAATGCACATGCTCCGCAGCAAACAAAGGTTCGTCCGGCATGATACCCCCAATCTGATTCTCCCCCGTCACATCCCTGAACGTAAACACCCGCACCACCCCCGGACACTGCTCAGCCTCAGCCGTATCCAGCCGCCGCACTATCCCATGCGCCACCGGTGACCCATATACCGCACCGAATAACGTACCCCGAATCAACGGAATATCATCCAGGTAGATGGACTCCCCCCTCGTATGTGCCGCTGCATCGATATGTTTCATAAAACATCCCCCTCCTCCAGTTCCGGAAACAACGTTAAAAAATGCGCCTTGATCAGCTGCCCCAGCAACAACCGCTTGTACTCCGCCGTCACCCTCCCATCACTGATCGGCGTCACCTCCTCCCTGGCGCGGTCTACCACTTCCGCCACCACTCCCGCATCCACCCGCCGCCCGCTCATCACCCCCGACGCCTCCCTCAGATACGCCGGAAC
>JAFDYG010000474.1 GCA_018267545.1 Bacteroidota bacterium | reverse complement strand
GCACCAATGGAGCTAATCAGGACTACAAATCGATGCAATACCTATACGTAGCCCGCAGCATCCGGCGCGCCAAGCTGACGGGACTCGTGTTCGCCGATGAGTTCGGCCGCTATAAACCCGATTCGATCCGCACCATCGCCGGCTCCGATACCGGTTACCTGTATGGCCGGCGCTTCAACCAGCCAGGCGTCAATGCCCGCGTAACCGCCGGCTTATTATTGAATACGCCCCTCGACAGGCGCAATTACTGGCGTCTGCAGGCCGGCTTCTACTACCAGGGCGGCAAGGACCGTGACGGCTTAGATCTTTCTGCTTACACGTCCACGCTGTCCCTGTCTTACAACCGCCAGCTATACACCGTTACGATCGGCTGGGATTACCTTTCGGGCAACGACGCATTTTCTTCCTCTACGACCAGCCATCGCTTCGACCCCCTGTACGGCACCCCGCACAAGTTCTGGGGTTATATGGACTATTTCTATGCGGGTACAGGCTCTCCCACGGGAGGGCTGAATAACCCGTTCCTTAAAGGACGATATGCTTCCCGCAACAACCGGTTTACGCTTGAGCTCGCCTATCATTATTTCGGTCTCGCCCGCTCCCAAAAAGACGCGAAGGGCTCCGCCGTGTCCAGCTGCCTGGGAAGCGAGATCGACCTGATCGCCAATTACCAGCTCAACAAGGTTACGACCGTCGAGACCGGCTTCTGCGGCCTCGCCGCTTCCCGCAGCATGGAATACGCCAAGGGCATTACTCCCGGTACAGCCCGTACCACCGCCACCTGGGCCTATCTGCAGCTGAACATAAGACCTGATTTCCTGACTAAATAAACCTAACTGCCATGAACAACACTACCAACACTCCTCCAACAACGGCCACCGGCGACAACAGGCCCCTCGACCGCATCCGGCTCTTCTCCCTCGATACGATCCAGATGCGGACCTTCCACATTACCTGGCTGATGTTCTTCGTATGTTTCTTCGGCTGGTTCGGCCTTGCGCCCCTGATGCCGGCGATCCGGGCGGACCTGGGCCTGACCAAAGCGCAGGTAGGCAATACCATCATTGCTTCCGTTTCTTCGACTATCCTTGCCCGATTGATCATCGGCAAGCTTTGCGACCGGTTCGGTCCGAGAAAGACCGCCGTTCGTCTCCTGCTGATTGGCTCCATCCCCGTCCTGCTGGTGGGGCTGGCTACTAATTATACGAGCTTTCTATTATTCCGCCTGGCGATCGGCGTGATCGGCGCCTCCTTCGTCATTACCCAGTTTCATACCTCGATGATGTTCGCTTCGAAGATAAAGGGCACTGCCAATGCAATCACCGGAGGCTGGGGCAACCTCGGCGGCGGTGTCACCAACATGGTCATGCCCCTGATCTTTTCGGCGATCCTTGGCTTCGGATATGCTCCGCATATGGCATGGCGTTATGCGATGATCGTTCCTGCCGCTATGATGTGGGCCGTTGCCTATTTGTATCATCGATATACCAGGGATACGCCGGCGGGTAACTACTCCGAGATAGAAAGACCTGCCGCCGGCGGTTCCACCGACTGGTCGGTATTGGCCGACTGGCGCGTGGTCGCGCTGACTCTTGCCTACGCTATGTGCTTCGGGATGGAGATTACCTTCGATAACGTGGCAGCGCTGCATTTTGTAGACAATTTCCACCTCTCGCAATCCAGCGCAGGGCTTTGGGCCGGCCTCTTCGGCTTTATGAACATCTTCGCCCGCGCCCTTGGAGGCATTCTATCCGACAAGGCAGGTATACGCTGGGGCATGCGCGGCAAGGGCAACCTGCTGGCCGCTGCCTTACTGCTGGAAGGCCTGGGCCTGATCGCCTTCGCCCACGCTCAGACATTTCCCATTGCCATCGCCTGTATGCTGACTTTTGCCCTGTTTCTGAAAATGGCCAACGGCGCAGTTTACGGCATTACACCCTTCATCAACGAAAGGAACGTAGGCCTCATAAGCGGTGTCGTAGGCGCCGGAGGCAACCTGGGGGGAATGATGTTCGGCTTCCTGTTCAAGTCGGAAGATATTACATATGCCGAAGCTTTTACCTATATAGGCCTGACCGTATTGGTAATCGCCGCTCTCATATCCGTCATCCGGTTTAAAAAGGAGGAAGACAGGTCCCTCCCCGGAAGGACGGCGCCGGCGACGGCTTAACTAAATGATGAATATGTCTGCGAACCCTCGTCACACCGAACGTTTTTCCTCCACTTGTTGCTATTGCGGCGTAGGCTGTGGAGTCACCGTACACAAGGATAAGAAAGGCCGGATCTCCGTCGAAGGCAGCGCAGACTATCCGGTGAACAAAGGCATGCTCTGCAGCAAGGGCCTTAATCTGCATCATACCGTCAACGACCGCAGCGATCGCCTGCTATACCCGCAGATGCGGCCGGCGCGGCATATGCCCCTGCAGCGCGTCGATTGGGATACGGCCCTGGACCGGGCGGCCGCCGTCTTCAAGACCCTGATCGCCAAGTATGGCCCGGATGCCGTCGGCTTTTATGTGTCCGGACAATGCCTGACGGAAGAGTACTACGTCGTGAACAAGCTGATGAAGGGTTTCATCGGCAGCAACAATATCGACAGCAATTCCCGCCTTTGTATGAGCAGCGCCGTAGCCGCCCATAAAATGGCGTTCGGCGAAGACAGCGTTCCGCTAAGCTACGAGGATATCGAGCTGGCGGATTGCTTTTTCGTGACGGGAGCCAATCCCGCCTGGTGTCATCCCATTCTCTGGCGGCGCATAGAAGCGCACAAGGCCGCCAATCCCCATGTCCGCATCATCGTCGCCGACCCGCGGCGGACGGATAGCTGCGCTCTTGCCGACTTGCACCTGCCCCTGAATCCCGGCACGGACATGACCCTGCACTACGCCATTGGCCGGATCCTGATCGAGACAGGAGCCTTTAGCCCGGAGTTCATCCGTTCGCATACAGAGAAATTCGAGGACTATCGTATACGGGTGTTCGCCCGAACCGTCGAAGAAGCCGCCCTGATCTGCGGCCTTCCCGAAGCAGATATCCGACAGGCCGCCGCCTGGATCGGCGAAGCCGAAGGGCATATCAGTTTTTGGACGATGGGTCTCAACCAGAGCGTTAAGGGCGTAAATAAGATTCTTTCCCTCATCGACCTGCATCTGCTGACGGGACAGATCGGCCGGCCCGGATCCGGTCCCTTCTCGCTCACCGGGCAGCCCAATGCGATGGGTGGCCGGGAGACCGGTGGACTGGCCAATCTCCTGCCGGCTCACCGTGACCTCTCCAATCCCGAGCATCGCCGGCAGGTGCAGGAGTATTGGGGATCGGGCCCCCTTGCGGCACAGCCCGGTCTGACGGCTACGCAGATGTTCGAAGCCATGGCCGAAGGCAGGCTCAAGGCCATCTGGATCATGGGGACCAATCCCCTCGTGAGCCTGCCCGATATCCGCAAGGCGGAAGAAGCCCTGAAAAAGGCCCGGTTTGTCGTCGTACAGGAAGTCAGCAATAAGCCGGAGACCCTGGCCTATGCCGACCTGATCCTGCCCGCCGCCGCCTGGACGGAGAAAGAGGGTACGATGACCAACTCCGAACGGAGGATCAGCCTGCTGGATAAGGTAGTCGAAGCACCCGGTGAGGCGCTGCCCGACGCGACGATCCTCTGCCGGCTGGCACAGAAGATGGGCTTTCCCGGATTCGATTATGCCGACGCAGCCGCCATCTTCCACGAGCACGCAGGCTTGACGGCCGGCACGTCGATAGATATTTCCGGTCTCGATTATACGATCCTGCGCGGGCGGCGCTCTGTGCAATGGCCTTATCCGGCCGGCAGCACAGGCGGCGGAACGCCTCGCCTGTTTATGGATAAAAAATTCTTCACCCCCTCGGGCAGGGCCTTCTTCCACTCCGCAGGGGACGAATTGTACAGTGAGCTTCCCGACGGCGATTATCCGTTTGTCCTCACCACTGGCCGCATCCGCGACCAATGGCATACGATGACCAAAACGGGTAAAGTGAATAAGCTGAAGCAGCACGTCCCACAGGCCTGCCTCGAGATGCATCCTTCGGACGTACGTTCGCTCGGACTGACTGCCAACGACATTGTCGTGGTCCGGTCGAGACGCGGGGAAGTGCGGGTGCCGGTGAAGCCGACCGACGCAATCAAGAGGGGCGCCGTTTTTCTGCCCATGCACTGGGGTAAGATCCTGGGTAACGACCTGAACCGGGTAAACAACCTGACCCATAACCTGGTCGACCCCGTCTCCAAAGAACCCGACTTTAAATTCTGTGCCGTACAGGTGCAGCGCTATCAAAAGCCAAAAGAAAGAATCGTGATTGTCGGAGCCGGCGCAGGCGCACATGGATTCGTCCGTAGCTACCGCGCCCTGAACCAGGAAGACGAGATCATCGTCTTTAGCAGAGAAAATCTTCCTTTCTACAATCGTGTCCAGCTACCGGACTATATCAGCGGCGCACAGCAATGGGAACAGCTGGTACGCATGACAGACGAGGAAGAGACGAACCATTCCGTCGACCTGCGCAGGGGCGTCAGCATCGTGAGCATCGACCGCAAGGAGAAGTGTTTGCTGGATTCCACAGGCGTCGTAACGCACTATGACCGGCTGATCCTGGCGACGGGCAGCCGGGCTGCCCTGCCAAAAAACATCCCGGAACTGGAAGGCATCTTTACCTTACGGAGCCGTGTAGACGCCGACCGATTCAGGGAACGCGTTGCTCCCGGCGGACACGTTGTCGTCGTAGGCGGCGGCTTGCTGGGATTGGAGCTGGCGGCTTCCTTACGCGAAGGCGATATCCGCGTCAGCATCGTCCATCGCAGCTCGCGTTTCCTCGACCGTCAGCTGGATGCGCTTGGCTCGCAGCTTCTGCACGAAGAGATCGTCGACCTGGGCTGCGAGGTCTATTATACCGACGAGGTTCAGCTTTTCTACGGCCAGGGCCGGCTGACGGGTATCCGCCTGCGAAGCGGCCGGGTACTGGACTGCGAGCTGCTGGTCTTTGCAATCGGCACCCTTCCCAATATCGAGATCGGCAAGGAGGCTGGTCTCGAGCACCGTCGCGGCATCGTAGTCGACGGCTGCCTGCAGACCAGCGACCCGTCCATTCACGCCATCGGAGAGATTGCGGAATATAATGGGAATCTGTATGGATTTACCGCCGCGGCCGAGCAGCAGGCGGAAGCTCTTGCGCGCTATCTCAGCGGCGATATCGCCAGTCACTACGCCGGTTCCGTACCGATGAACATCATCAAGATCCACGGCTTCGACCTCTGCAGCATCGGCCTGCCCGAGTGCCCCAATTCAAAAGAATACGAAGAGATCGTCTTTATCGACAAGGCCCGGCGCTACTATAAGAAGTGCATCATTCACCAGGACCGGCTTGTAGGCGCGATACTGATTGGCGATAAAGAGGAGTTCGGTCAATTCCGCGAATGGATCGTCGAAGGTATCGAGCTCAGCGACAAACGGCTCAGCCTGCTGCGCAGCGGAAGCCGTGCAGAACCGGTGCTGGGCCGGCTGGTCTGCAGCTGCAACAACGTGGGCAGCGGCAACCTCGAAAAGAAGATTCAGGAGGGCTGTATGGACGTGGCGTCGCTTTCCGCGGCTACCGGGGCGGGGACCGGCTGCGGAAGCTGTAAGGCCGAGATCAAAAAAATACTCGAAGAATGTTCCGTAAAAGTCATATCGTAAAGATCAATCTGCCCGGAGGCATCATCGCCGCCGGAGATCTCTACACGATTGTAGAGGCCGCCGGCCGTGCAAAGGTCACGGACATGCAATTCGGGGCCCGTCAGCAGCTATTCTGCAAAGTGGCCGATTCCTATGGAGACGTGTTCTTCAGAGAGCTGGAGCAGGCCGGTATCTTCTTCGAGACGGGTAAAGAAGTCTATCCCAATATCGTCAGCTCCTATGTGACGGAGTCCGTCTTTGGAAAGTCGCCCTGGGTAAGCGAAGGCTTGTATAAGGATATCCTGGCCGGCTTTGACTTTCGTCCCCGGCTGAAGATAAACCTTGTAGAAAGCAGCCAGTCCCTGATTCCCTTCTTTACAGGACATATCAATTTCATCAGCTCTGCGATCAATAACCACTGGCATCTGTATGTCCGCCAACCGGGGACCAATGAGCTCTTCGCCTGGAAGGCCGGTGTTTATTCTCCCGATATTCCGCGCGTCAGCAGATGGATAGAAGAAGACCCGCACTGGAGCGAAAAGCTCTACCCCGAGCCATCGCTGGCCCCGCTCGGACTGCCGCCGTACAGCGTGCCTTATTATGAAGGCTTCAATCGCTATGGCAATAAAAGCTGGCTCGGCATCTACCGCCGCGAGGAGCTATTCCCGCTATCCTTTCTAAAAGCTGTATGCCTGGCTTGTTTGCAGACCAAGATCGGACAGATCTATACCACCCCCTGGAAGTCGCTGTTGATTAAAGGCATCGAGGACCAGGACCTGCCACTTTGGGAGTCGATTCTCGGGACTCACCGGATGAATATACGGCATGCTTCGAACGAGCTGAACTGGCAGATGGAAGACTTTTGCCCGGAAGGACTGCGCCTCAAGCGCTACCTGGTACGGCTATTGGACCAGGACGATATCCGCACCGAAGGACTGACTTTTTGTATCAAGACCCAGCGCGGGTCCGGCCTTTCCGGTTCGATCATTATACGGAAGCAGGAAGGCATAAGACCGGGGCAGCTGAAATTGCTGGATCGATATGAGCTCTGGCATACGGCCGGCTTTAACCCGCATTCGAAAGAATATATTCTTTTCCGCAAAGACCTGGAGAAGGAGAACATTTATCCTTACCTGGTGTCTTTATGTAAAGAATTTTACCGGCTGCAGGGCGAAAAGGAACCTCCCCTGGCCGTAATCACACCCGGGCCGCCGCCTTCGGGGCCGATATTCCGCTGCGGACATTGCCTGACCCTCTATGACGAACAATATGGAGACCCGGAAGGCGGCGTTCCGCCTGGCACCGCTTTTGAACATACCCCGCCGGACTATAGCTGCCCCCTATGCGGGGAGGCCAGGAGCGGCTTTTACCAGGCGGAAAAAACCCCCGCGATTCACTGACGACTATCGTACCTTTATAACAGCATATGAACGACGTATACGGGAGAAGATTCAAGACCTTGCGGGTAAGCCTTTTGCATCACTGTAACCTGGGCTGCGTATATTGCGTCGCAGGAGAGTCGGAGCTGAAGCAGGCTAACGTGTCGGGTAAGGAACAGCAGCTGTCCGGTGCTCAGCTGCTGGACATCGTCCGGCGGCTGCACGCACAGCTGGACCTGGACACCGTACGTCTCACGGGCGGAGAACCCCTTTTGTATCCGGGGCTGGTGGAGCTGGTGAAGGGAATCCGTGAGAGCGGCATCTCCCGGCTGAAGCTGACGACCAATGGCTTCCTGCTGGAAAGGATGGCGCTTCCTTTGGCGAAGGCCGGGATGCAGTCGATCAATGTCTCGCTGGACGCCATCGACGAGGAGGTCTTTGTCCGGATGAGCCGGCGCCATCACGTGGACCGCATCATTCGCGGCATCGACGCGGCCCTGGAGGCAGGCCTGGCGGTCAAAATCAATTCGGTCGCCATGAAGGGACTCAACGATTCCCAGCTGCTGCCGCTCACCGAATTTGCGTTCTCGCGAAAGATACCCATTCGCTTCCTGGAAATCATGGCGATGGGTCACCTGCACGACCAGGCGCATCGTTTTCTGCTGAACCGGGACCAAATCCTGGAGATCCTTTCGAGCCGTTATACGCTGCAGCCGGTGGACCGCGCCATGGCTGCTACGGCACGCTATTGGAAAACGGAACAGGGACAGGTGATCGGGATCATCGCCAACGAGAGTGAGCCATTTTGCAGAGATTGCGATAGACTAAGGCTGGATAGCAGCGGGAACATCTATGGCTGCCTCAGCAGCAACCACCCGATTCCCCTGCAGCTGGAGGAGAGTGCGGACGTATGGGAGACGAAGCTGGCCCAGGCACTCGCCCAGAAACAATTGGTACGATTTACCGGAAGTGATTTAAGTATGTTACATATTGGCGGATAAAAATGGCCCGAAAGCTTCGGGCCGGGGAGGATAAAATGACAATTCACGTATACGCAAAATTGAAAGACTACTTCGAGCCCGAATTCGAGCTTGAAGAAACAATTGGCAATACAGACCAATTGCAGGAAGCCCTCGTACGGATAAATGGAGGCGCCAGCGAATTGCTCTCCACCTGCCGCTTCGCGGTAAGAGAGGGATTTATCGATAATACGTTTAAATTGGAAGAGCATGATATCGTCGTCATCATCCCGCCCAGCAGTGGAGGTTAGTCCTCTGTCCGCCGAGTCCATTGACATGATTGGTCTGCTGTCTGGTGCTCACCATCCGGGCGCAGGCGCCGTCGTCCTCTTCAGCGGTGAGGTACGCGATAACAACAAAGGAAGGTCCGTGCTTGGCCTCGAATATGAAGCCTATGCGCCTTTGGCGATACGGATGATCGAAGAGATACTTGCCGAAGCCCGCAGTAAATGGTCCCTGAAAATCGCCATCGCCCAGCACCGTACCGGCAAAGTTACCGTAGGCGATACGGCTGTCGTCGTCATAACGGCATCGGCCCACCGAAGCGAAGCCTATGCGGCCAATCGCTACATCATCGATCGCATAAAACACGAAGCTCCTATCTGGAAGTGCGAATACTACGCCGACGGAACGAAGGAATGGAGCGAGAACTGTAATCACCAATGAAACCGACCATCACCATCGAGTACTGCCCCCAGTGCGGCTGGCTGCTTCGCGCCGCCTATATGGCACAGGAGCTGCTCACCACCTTTAACCAGGACCTGCAGGCCGTAAGCCTTCAGCCGGCGACCCTTGCCGGAACCTATATCATTTCGGTCGACGGCGAGCCGATTTTCGACCGCCGCCGGGAAGGACGTTTTCCCGAGATCAAGGAGCTGAAGCAGCTGGTCCGGGATAAGGTCAATCCACAAAAAAGCCTTGGACATTCAGACAATACCAATAAATAAATATGCTGCTTTTCCTTGTGCTGTGTGGAGGCGAAAGCCGTCGCATGGGAAGAGATAAAGGACTGATCTTGAAAGAAGGAACGCCATGGGCCCTTCATATGGGACGTAAGCTGGAACGCTTCGGAATCCCCGTCGTCTATTCGATCAATCGAACACAGGAAACCGCCTATCGGACCGTCCTGCCGCCGGAGCAGCTGATCGTCGATGCGCTCGACCTGCCCGGCCCGCAGAATGGCTTATTTAGTGTACACCAGCTTTATGCCGGGAACGACATCTTCCTGCTTGCCTGCGACATGCTGGATCTGGATGACCCAACCATAACGACGATACTGTACTGCTACAAAAAGGAAAACGACTTTGACTTCTATGCTTATGAAGAAGGAAGCTGGCTACAGCCTTTTTGTGGAATATATACGGCCCGCGGCCTGGATAGGGTAGGGGCTTCCCCCGACGGACGACTGCAGACTTTACTAAGAACGGGAAAGACCCGCCGGTTGCCCGTTATCAATCCCGCCGCTTTCAATAATTACAACACTCCATAAAAAAAGCCCGGCGGGTGCCGGGCTTTTTTATGAGGGGCTCGACCCCTTATTTCAATTTCTTCTGCAAATTCTGATCGATCGCATCCAGGAATTCCTCAGTATAGAGGAAGTGCTTGCCGTGCTCCACTTTATTACCGTGTACGCAAACAGCCAGGTCCTTTGTCATCTTGCCGCTTTCTACCGTCTCGATACAAACGGCTTCGAGCGCGTCGGCAAAGTCGATCAGCTCCTTGTTGCCATCCAGCTTTCCACGGAAAGCCAGACCACGGGTCCAGGCGAAGATAGACGCGATGGGATTGGTCGAAGTAGGCTTACCGGCCTGGTGGTCGCGATAGTGACGCGTTACCGTACCGTGAGCTGCTTCTGCTTCCATCGTCTTGCCGTCGGGAGTGACCAGCACGGATGTCATCAGACCCAGAGAGCCGAAGCCCTGGGCAACTGAATCGCTTTGTACGTCGCCGTCGTAGTTCTTACAAGCCCAAACGAAGTTGCCGTTCCATTTCAGCGCGCTGGCGACCATGTCGTCGATCAGGCGGTGCTCGTAAACGATACCGGCTTCCTGGAACTTTTGCTTGAATTCATTCTGATAGATCTCTTCGAAGATGTCCTTGAAGCGGCCATCGTATTTCTTGAGGATCGTATTTTTCGTAGACAGATACAGCGGCCATTTCTTGCTAAGCGCCATGTTGAAACAGCTCCGGGCAAATCCCTTGATCGACTCGTCCGTATTGTACATGCTCAGCGCAACGCCGTCACCCTTGAAGTTGAACACTTCGAAGGTCTGGGGAGCGCCGCCGTCTTCGGGCGTAAAGGTCATGGTCAGCTTGCCCTTGCCCTTGATAACGGTATCGGTGGCCCGATACTGGTCGCCGAAGGCGTGACGGCCGACGATGATGGGCGCCGTCCAGTTGGTAACCAGACGGGGTACGTTCTGCATCACGATAGGCTCGCGGAAGACGGTTCCGTCCAGGATATTGCGGATGGTCCCGTTGGGGCTCTTCCACATGCTCTTTAAATTGAATTCTTTTACGCGCGCTTCATCGGGAGTGATGGTTGCGCACTTGATGCCTACTCCATATTGCTTGATGGCGTTGGCCGCATCGATGGTCACCTGATCATCCGTTTGATCACGGTATTCGACGCCCAGGTCGTAGTATTTGATGTCGATGTCGAGATAAGGTAAAATCAGCTTGTCTTTGATAAACTTCCAGATTATGCGGGTCATTTCATCCCCATCCAGTTCTACCACCGGATTTGCAACTTTAATTTTTTTGGCCATATTTCTGCTTTTTTACGTACAAAGGAGAGCAAACGTAAGGCATAATCACGAGATTTCCGATGGTTTTTTTGTCCGGTTTACGTACATTTATGGATTCTGTCTGCCTATGTTAGACATGTTACGGCAATATGTATCGGGGTACGTAGCATTGACCAATGAAGAATTTACTTTTTTGGCCGACAGCATCGTTATCAGAAGTTTCGATAAACGTCACCAGCTAATACAAGCAGGGGAGGTAGAACAATACATGAATTTCGTCGTGAAGGGACTGGTATTGATGTACTTTAAAAAAGGCAACGCAGAAGTCGTCACCAATATCGCCAAAGAAGGACAGCTGGTAAGCTCCTCGGCTTCTTTCCTTTCCGGCTCGCCCTCCAATTACAATGTCGAGACGATCGAGCCCACCGTCCTGCTTTCCCTCTCCCGCGAGCACCTGGACAAGATTTACCAGCAAAGCTCCCGAATCGAAAGGCTGGGCCGCCTGCTGACTACCCACTTTGTATTGCAGAAGGAGGAATGGGAGCTGGAATGTATGCGTCTGGATACCCGGGAAAGGTTTCTCCGGTTCAACGAGAACAACCCGGACCTCGTCCAACGGGTGCCGCAGAAGTTCCTGGCGTCTTATCTCAATATGAAACCCGAGACCTTCAGCCGGCTCAAGCACCTGCTCAGAAAACGTCCGGCAGCCACCAAAAACGTCTATCGATGAGCGCTGCCAACTTTCATAGAACCGCGCTGGACAAGCTGCAGCACTATCTCTCGGAATACGTTCCCCTGAACAGGACCGAGTTCGGCCAGCTTCTGCCCTATATCGAGATCCGCGAGTTCGATAAGCGCGTAAAAGTGATTCGGGAAGGAGAGGTCGAACGATACTTGAATATCATCGCAAAGGGACTAGCCCGGAAATACCTGCCCCTAAAGAATAACGAGGTGACCATCCAGCTGGCTTCCGAAGGCCATATCATCCATTCGGAACTTTCCTTCCATAATCGAATACCTTCCGGTTCTATCGTAGAGACCATCGAGCCGACCACTTTCTTTTCTATTTCCTACGATAGCCTGGAGCAGCTCTACGAACAATTTCCCAAGGTGGAACGCCTGGGCCGTCTCCTGATCTCCCAGCTGTTCGTCATGAAGGACCGCCGATACCTGGACCAATTGAACAAGAGCACCCGCGAGCGTTTCATCGATTATATCAGCACTCATCCGGAAATGGTGCAGCGGGTGCCGCAGAAGTATATAGCTTCTTATCTCAACATCAAACCCGAGACCTTTAGCAGGCTAAAGCATTTGATACGCGCCAAGCGATAGGTTTATAAGCTCACCACCAGCACCGGAATCTTTAATTCGTGCCGAACAGCATTGACCGTTTCCCCATAGATAAAATCTTTCAGACCGCTGTGTCCGTGCGAGCCGATGACAAGCATGTCCGCGCCGTGTTCTTTTACGAGCCTTGCGATCTCGCGGCTCCGGTGACGAAAGCCCAATGCCGTATAGCTTTCGATGCCACGCTGATTCAGGAGTAATTTATACTGATCCAGTCGTTCCTGGTCCTTTCGCGTTTCATAGTCGTCGCTTTCTTTTCCGAGGATCCTGGCCGAAACGCTTTCCACGACGTGGATGAGCAGATAACGCGCGTCCTTGCCCCCCTGTCCCACGGCATAGGCCAGCAGCTTCTGGTCGTGCTCGCTAAAATCCATGGCGATGGCGATATGGCGGAAAGCCGGCGCCGTCCAGTCGTTCAGACCGCCGGAAGAGCGGTGAAGCTGGGGGGAAGCCCGTTGTACCCTGCGTTCGATCCAGGGATGCAGCGTGATATAGGCGAGCAGGAGGACGGCCGCCAGACCGACCAGGCCGATCAGCACTTTCCAGACCAGGTGTCCCGGGGCTGCCATGAAGGGAGCCGCTTCTTCTATCACCAGCCGGATGTTCAGATAGACCAGCAGGGCTGCTGCGGCCCAGGCCAGCGTCATGATCAGCGGAGAGATTCGGAATTGCCCCATGGTCGTCTTGTCGCTGACGAAGTGGATGAGAGGAATCACCGCAAATCCGAGCTGAACACTCAGAAACACCTGGCTCAAAACGAGCAGGTCGTCTACTTCGTTTTCACCAAAGAGCAGGATCACGACGACGGCCGGAACGATGGCGAGCAGACGGGTCAGCAGACGCCGCACCCACGGGTTGATACGCAGCTGGAGATAGCCTTCCATTACAATCTGTCCCGCAAGCGTCCCTGTCAGGGTGCTGCTCTGACCCGCGGCGATCAGCGCGATCGCAAATAGTTTGGGCGCAAGCTCCGTACCCAGCATCGGCAGCAGGCGATGCGCGTCCTTGATCGACGCCACGTCCGTATTCCCCGTCTTGAAGAAAACCGTGGCGGCCAGCACCAGGATGGCGGCGTTGACCAGGAAGGCGAGGTTGAGCGCGACGGCGCTGTCCAGAAAATTTATCTTCAAAGCCTTACGGACGTGCTCCGCACCCGGCTTGATCTTGCGGGTCTGTACCAGGGCGGAATGCAGGTATAGGTTGTGGGGCATTACCGTGGCGCCGATGATACCGATGGCGATATAGAGCGCCTCCTTACCCTGCAGCCGCGGAACGAGTCCGCTGGCAACATCCTTTAACGCGGGCTTGGCCAGGATGATCTCCACCAGGAAGGAGCCGCCTACGACCGCGATCAGCCCGATGACAAAGGCTTCCATGCGGCGCATGCCCAGCTTTTGCAGGAAGAGCAATAAGAAGGTATCCAGCACCGTGATGCAAACTCCATAAACCAGCGGCAGACCCGTCAGCAGCTGGAGACCGATGGCCATGCCCAGCACTTCGGCCAGGTCGCAGGCCGCGATGGCGATCTCCGCCAGGACGTAGAGGGGAATATTGATATAGGACGGATAGATCTCCCGGTTGGCCTGCGCCAGGTCGCGTCCGCGCACGATGCCCAGCCGCGCCGCCAGGTTTTGAAGGAGGATGGCGATAAGATTGCTCATCAATAAGACCCAGATCAGTGAATAGCCGAAGCGGCTGCCGCCGGCCAGGTCCGTAGCCCAGTTTCCCGGGTCCATATAGCCTACGCTCACGAGATAGGCGGGGCCGAAGAAAACAAAAAGCTGCTTCCACCACGGACCTTTCCGGGTGGTCGTATCGATGCTGCCGTG
This sequence comes from Bacteroidota bacterium, assembly GCA_018267545.1. GTDB lineage: Bacteria > Bacteroidota > Bacteroidia > Chitinophagales > Chitinophagaceae > Puia. The sequence goes on along the minus strand of JAFDYG010000474.1, from coordinate 25,119 downwards.
TACCTCGCTCAGGCTAACGTTTTTCTGCAAATGGTTCATCATCTTTTACCAGTACATTTTTGGCCACCTGGGCGCTGATCGTTACCGGCGGCCGGTTCCGGACCTTTACTTCCAGGGAGTCGTCGAAAGGGAATTTTTTCCTGACCTCCAGCCGGGTTCCCAGCTGGATGTGATTGTATTGTAAGACCTCCAGCATTTCTGTAGTCTGACTGGCGATGCCCGACACCTGCACCTCCTTGTTCAAGGGCAGCTCGCACAGACACTTCTGCCGCTGGGTATGGAACCGGCCCTGGCCGTCGGGAATGGGGTCGCCGTGCGGATCGGTATCAGGGAAGCCCAAAAATGAGTCCAGCCGATCCACCAGCTTCCTGCTGCTGATGTGTTCCAGCTCCTCGGCGATCTCATGCACCTCTTCCCAGCCGAACTGTAATTTCCTGACCAGGAAAAACTCCCAAAGCCGGTGCTTGCGAATCACCTGTATCGCCGCCTTTTTCCCCTCTGCATTTAGCTTGAACCCTTTATAACGCTCGTAGATCAGGAGCTTCTGGTCTTTTAGCTTCTTTAGCATATCGGTTACGGAGGCCGGCCGGGTCTTGAGGGCAGCCGCCAGCGCATTCGTCGTCACGATACCCTGCTCTTGCTGCAGGTGAAAGATGGCTTTGAGGTGATTCTCTTTGCTGGCGGATACTTTCATATTCAGGTGCGTCGAAAATATAATTTAGACAAATCTAAAAAGTAATCCGGATACCGGAGGTTAAATTTTCGAAAAAACCAGCCCCCGCGGCCCAATCTTTGCTTCGAATGTTTACTTTTAGACCATGAATAAATTCCTGTTGCTGATCGTGTTGTCCTCATTGCTTTTCGCGTGTAAGAGCAAAAAGGCGTCGCTATCGGACAACGATGAAGAGGTTGATATCCCCGGGTTTCTGACCCTGGTCCCGGACCTGAAGCTGCCCTTCCAGGTGACAGATACGATCTTTAAGCATAAAGACTCGGTCATCAACCCCCAGCTCTTCACCCGACTGGTCCCCGATACCATCCTGAGCCGCTGGTTCGGGAAGGGCGCCAAACCCCGGCTCTACGCCGTTGGAAAGGTAAAAGTACCCAAGCAGGAGACCTACCTGTTTGTAAAGGGTCTCGCCAAGGACCGGCGCGTTCTCTACATTATCTGCTTTGACAAAAAGGACCGGTTTTCGACGGCCCGCCCCATCCTCTACTCCGACAACGAACCCGGCGTCACCGGCCAGGCCAGCATGGATTCGAAATATACCCTTACCGTATCCCACCAGCGGAAAGCGGGAGACGGCCAGATCCTTTTCCATCGGGATGCGTATATTTTCAACGAAGAGACCGGCTTTGTTCTCATCCTGACCGAGTCCAACGAAGGCAAGGCCAAAATAACACCCGTTTTCAACCCCATCGACACCCTGCCGCGGAAACACAAGTTCTCGGGCGACTACGCGCAGGACAAGAGAAATATCGTCGCCATCCGCGACGGACGGGACGCTTCCCGATTCCTCTTCTTCGTTCATTTCGAAAAGGAAGAAGGCTCGTGCAAGGGCGAGCTAAAAGGAGAAGCGAAATTCGTCTCTCCGGGCGTCGCACGATATAAGTCGTATTCCGACCCCTGCGCGATTGAGTTTACATTCGGCTCCAGTGGCATCACGCTAAAGGAACAAGGCGGCTGCGGCGTACACCGGGACATCAAGTGCTTCTTCGAGGGGTATTACGAGCACCGCAAGGAGTCACGGCCGAAAGAGGCCCGGCCGAAGCCGGCTGCTAAAAAAGCCTAAGAAACAGGATGAGACGTGCGGGACAATTCAAATCCCATTTATCCGTTATATTGCGTACTTGTTACATAGATCAAATAATTTGGATTTGTTATGAGTTTTAAAAATTACGTGGTTCCTTACGCTGTTGCTGAGCAGTATTCGAAGAAAGTGGCTTATTTCTCTATGGAATTCGCGGTTCATCAGCCTTTGAAAATATACAGCGGCGGCCTTGGCTTTCTGGCCGGCTCACACTTGCGGAGCGCGTATGAATTACGCCAGAACATGATCAATATCGGCATCTTGTGGAAATATGGATATTACGACCAGGCACGAAACCAGGACCAAACTCTCCAGGTTACCTGGATGGAGAAGCAATATTCCTTTCTCGAGGACACGGGTATAAAATTCCAGGTCAATATCCACGACCATCCGGTGTGGGTAAAGGTCTGGTATCTCAATCCCGAAACCTTCAAGAGCGCGCCCTTGTTCCTGCTGAGCACGGACCTGCCGGAAAACGACTACGTCTCGCAAACGATCACCCACCGGCTTTATGACGCCAACGTGGCGACCAAAGTAGCTCAGTTTATCCTGCTCGGAGTAGGAGGGGCCAAGCTGGTAGACGAGTTGGGCTTTAATCCCGAGCTCTACCACCTGAATGAAGCCCATGGCATCAGCGCTTCCTTCTATCTTTATCAGAAATACAACCGGAACATCGAAGAGGTCCGCAAGCGGCTGGTCTTTACTACGCATACGCCCGAAGAAGCGGGCAACGAAAAGCACGACATCTATCTCTGTCATAAGATGAGCTACTTCTGTGGATTGTCCGTAGACGAGGTCAAGAAGCTGACAGGTCTGGAAGACGACGCCTTCAACCATTCGCTGGTCGCCCTTCGCTTCGCCCGGTTGGCCAATGGCGTTTCCCAGCTGCATGGAAATGTGTCACGGGCCATGTGGAGCAAGTATAAGGACATCTGTCCCATTATCTCCATCACCAACGCGCAAAACTGGCGCTACTGGGCCGACAAGGAACTGTATCGCAAGATGGAAGAAGGCAACGACTACTGGTGGGACGACCGGAAAAAGTACATGAAGAAAAGAAGCTTCGAAATCGTCGCCGACCAGACGGGTAAGCTCTTCGACCCGAACGTCTTTACCATCGTCTGGGCGCGCCGTTTTGCGGGCTACAAAAGAGCCGGCTTCCTGACCCGGAACATGGACCGCTTCAACGAGCTGGTGAACAGCACGAAGTATCCCGTCCAGATCATCTGGGCCGGCAAGCCCTATCCCATGGACTATCCGGCGATCAACGAATTCAACTACCTCGTACACCTCAGCAAGAATTATAAGAACGTGGCCGTCGTCATCGGCTATGAGATGGCCCTGTCCAAACGCCTGAAACAAGCCGCCGACTGCTGGCTCAACAATCCCCGTGTACCCCGCGAAGCCTCCGGCACAAGTGGCATGACAGCGGCGATGAACGGAGCGGTCAATTTCTCCACCGACGACGGCTGGATTCCCGAGTTCGTCAACCACGGCAATAACGGCTTCGTCGTCCCCAAGGCCGATTACGCCAACATGCACGTCGAAGAGCAGGACAACTACGACTTCGAGAAGCTATATGAAATACTCCAGAAAGACATCCTCCCGACCTACTACGACAAGTACGATACCTGGCGGCAGATAGCCAAGAACGGTATGAGGGACGTCCGTTATCAATTCGATGCGGGTAGAATGGCCCACGAGTATTACGAATTATTATATAAATAGAATACTGTTAGATCAAAGCTGCTAAAACGCGCTTCCCTGCTGGGATAGCGCGTTTTTTTTAGATACCGTTAGTGCACTTCGCAAAATTTTAGTAAAAGATTTCACCTATGAAAAATCAATAATCGGTTAGTTTAGGTTAAATTCGTACTACCGAAACGTAAACAGTTCACTAACCAAAACACCCCTCACACATGAGAAAACTACTGCTATTGCTGTGGGGTAGTATGTTATTACTACCCTGTCTTCTCTTTGCGCAATCCCGAAACATCACAGGAAAAATTTTGGACCCGGAAGGCAAGCCGATCGCCAACGCTTCCATCCTCGTCAAGGGTACCCGGACGGGCACCAGCTCCCAGATGGACGGTTCTTTTTCCGTCAATGCCTCCCCCAACGCTAAAGCGCTCGTTATCTCGGCCGTAGGCTGGACCACGCAAGAGGTCGATATCGCAGGAAAATCGACCATCAGCGTTTCTCTTGTCGCTTCCGACAAGACTCTTTCGGAAGTTGTCGTAACCTCGCTCGGTATCGTCAGGGACAAACGTTCCCTGGGTTATGCGACCCAGAACCTTAAGGCCGACCAGATAGCCGACAAGGGCTCGGTCAATCTGATCAACGCCCTCCAGGGCCAGGTGGCAGGCGTCAACATCGTCGGCGCCAGCGGAAGCCCCGGCGCATCCGTCAACATCAACATCCGGGGTATCACTTCTTTTACGAATAACAACCAGCCCTTATTCGTAGTGGACGGTATTCCCATCAGCAATGACGTGGACCGCACCAATGGCGGCCCCAACGGTACGCTGGGTGATAACCAGCCTGCCAACCGCGCCCTGGACATCGACGTAAATAACATCGAGTCGATGAACATCCTCAAGGGCCCCGCCGCAGCCGTACTTTACGGTTCGCGTGCCGCCAACGGCGCCATCATCATTACGACCAAAAAGGGTGGGGTAGGAGGAAGGTCCGAAATCGTAGCCGGAAGTTCCTATAGCCAGCAATACGCCGAAGGCCTTCCCCGCGTACAAAATCAATACGGTCAGGGTTCGACCGGTATCTACAACCCCATCTCATCCAACAGCTGGGGCCCGAAATTCGGGGCCACACCCAGCGTCGCCAACGGCCTGCTGGTCGGCGGCCAGCCGGTAGCTTACCAGGCGTATCCCAATAATATAAAGGACTTCTTCGAAACGGGGACCATCTCCGACAATAACCTGTCCATCAGCGGCGGGGACGCCAAGCAGAATTTCCTGCTTTCCGGCGCCTACCTGTCCCAAAACGGTATCCTGCCGAACACGGGTCTGAAAAGAACCATCGTAAAGTTCGCCGGCAACACCATCCTGCGCAACAAGATCAAGCTGGGCGGCTCGATCACCTTTACCAATACCCTGCAGAACGGTATCCTGGGTGGTAACGGGAACAGCGCGCTGAGCAACGTCCTTGGACTCACCCGTAGCCTGGACCTGACTTCTTACAAGACAAAAGGCACCTACCAGAATGCAGACGGGACCAACAACTACCAGATTACCGGCGTCGACAACCCCTATTACGATGCGTACAAGAACCCGCTCAAGAGCAATCTTTACCGCTTCCTGGGTAGCGTGAATCTCGGATACGACGTCACTTCCTGGCTGAACGTCAACTATCGTCTGGGCGTAGATGCTTACACGGACCGCCGCAAACAGATCTTCGCAATCAGCAGCGCCCGTGTTCCTGCCGGTCTGGATTTGGAGTCTTCCATCTTCCGCAGCGAGGTCAACGGAGACCTGATCGTTACGGCGCACAAGAACGGCTTTCTCCATCCCGACCTGGATGTTACGGCGCTCGTCGGCCAGAATATCAACCAGCGTGTGAGCCAAACCATCACAGCACAGGCAGACGCCCTGGCCATTCCGGGCTATTACCAGATCAACAACGGTACGGTATTTTCCAACGGTACCGCCGAATCGACCACGAAAAGAAGACTCGTAGGCTATTATGCACAGCTGTCCCTGGCATGGAAAGGCTATCTCTTCCTCGAGCTGACCGGCCGCGCCGACCAGACTTCTACACTTCCATCCAACAAGAACACCTATTTCTATCCTTCGGTCAACGCCGGCTTCGTCTTTACCGACGCCCTCAAGCTCAATTCCGACGTGCTTAGCTACGGTAAGGTGCGCGCCAGCATCGCCCGCGTGGGTAACGACGCTCCCGCCTACCAGCTGCAGAATACCTATGTACAGGGTGGATACGGCAACAACGTGGCCAGCTTCAACTTCCCCTACGGTTCGATCGCCGGCTTCGGCGTCAGCTCCCGTATCGCCCCGACCACACTGTCCCCCGAATTCACGACAGCGTATGAAGTGGGCGCCAACCTCGGCTTCTGGAAGAACAGGGTAACGCTGGACGGAGCTTATTACAACACCGTCAGCACCGCACAGATCGTAAACGTCGGCGTTGCGCCTTCTTCGGGCTATTCTACCCGCACCACGAACACGGGTAAGATGACCAACAAGGGTGTGGAGCTGACCCTCAACGTGACCGCTGTCCAGACCAACCGCTTCAAGTGGGATATCACCGGCAACTTCACCAAGGTCGTCAACAAAGTAGTTTCACTGGCAGATGGCATCACCAACCTCTCGATTCCCGGAAGCGCCTTTACCGGCTCCATTCCTTCCATTCGCGTAGGACAGCCTTATGGTGTCATCATCGGCGGACTGATCCCCATCGACAGCGCTTCGGGTCTGCGTATCATCAATGCCGGCACCGGCGTTTATGCATCGACAGTTGCCAACCAGATTTTGTCCAACCCGAACCCCGAATATTCACTGGGGGTAACCAATACGTTCAAGTATAAAACCTTCACGCTGGGATTCCTGTTCGACTTCGTCAAGGGCGGACAGATACTCTCCTTCACTGCTGCGACCTACAAATCCCGCGGCGCCTGGGAAGGGACGGCGGCCAATCGTGAAAAGCCCTGGATCCTGCCCGGCGTGATCCTCTCCGGTGGAAAATATATCCCGAACAATATCGAGGTCCCCGCACAGACCTACTGGCAGGCAATGGGCGGTTTGCAGAGCGAATTCAACGTATACGACGCAACCGCGGTTCGGCTCCGGAACGTGTCGATCGGCTATGACCTGCCTTCTAAGCTGGTCAAGGCGGCCAAGCTGAACTACGTCCGGCTTTCGGTATTCGCCAATAACCTTTGGCACTATGCGCCCAATGCCTTCTTCGACCCCGAAGTCAATACACAGGGTGCGGGTAACATCCGCGGTCTCGACCTGCAGGGTTCTCCCAATGCAACCACTGTCGGCGCCAGCCTGAGAGTTAGTCTTTAATTCAAACTAAATAGTAGATCATGAAATTCTCCAATATAAAAAATCTTGTACTGTTGCTAACTGCAGGACTGCTTTTAGGCTCCTGTAAAAAATATCTCGACGTCAACTCCACTCCGAATAACCCTACTTCGGTCCCTCCTTCCGTATTGCTGCCCAACACTACGATCGGCATTGCCTTTGCTAACGGTAACGACCTGAACAGGGCTAGCTCGGCGCTCGTACAGCACATTGCCGGCGTTGCCAACCAGACCGCGAGCTATGACGTCTATAATTTCAGCGGCGCCTTCGACAACCAATGGAACGGTGAGCTATACAACGGAGCCATCGCCAACTCGGTCGTCCTGATCAACCTGGATTCGGCTACCAGCCCCATTTACTCCGGGATCGCCAAGCTCGAAATGGCCTACGCCTTTTCTATGGTGACCGACGTTTGGGGAGACGTGCCCTACTCTCAGGCCGGACAAGGGCTGAAATTCCTCACTCCCCGCTTCGACAAGGTGCAGGACATCTATCAGGGTAACGCCACTCTCGGCATCACCGGTCTGCTCGACCTCGTAAAGAGCGGTCTCGCCGATCTCGACAAGCCCAATAACGCGCTTAAGCCAACCAAGGATGATATCGTCTATGCCGGAGACGCTACCAAGTGGAAACGCTTCGGTAACAGCCTGCTGCTGAAATTCGCTATGCAGATGAGCAATACCAACGCGGCCGTGGCCAAAAGCACCATCCAGAGCGTCATCGACGGCAACAACTTTATCAATGCCAACACCCTGGACTTCGACGTTCCCTTCGGCTCTTCCGTAGGTAACCAGAATCCTATCTATTCATTCAATTATGTCAACCGACCCGGCGACCAGATGCTGAGCCTCCGGTTCCTCAACCTGATGCGCAGCCTCAACGATACGGTACGTCTCGCCAGGCTGTTCACCAAACCCAACGGCGCCTTTACCGGCTACGACAACGGCACGACTACCGCGGCTCCCGCACAGGCTTCCCGTTCACAATACGGCGCTTACTTCGTCGGAACGACAGGCAGCGCTTCCCTTCACCTGCTGACCAATTACCAGGTGAACTTCATCCTGGCAGAAGCCGCCCTCGTACTGGGGACTACCGGTGACGCCAATGCTTACTATCAGGCAGGTATCAAGGCCCATATGCAGAAGATCGGAATGGCCGATGCCGACATCACGGCGTATTTCACGGCTAATCCTACCATCGTGACCCTGGCGGGCACCACGGAGGACAAGCGTAAGCAGATCATCACCCAGAAGTATATCTCCAATGTCGGCAACGGCATCGAGGCCTGGAACGATTACCGCCGCACCGGCTATCCCGTCCTGGCCCTGCCGAATAACCCCGGCGGCGACGACCCCACTGTAATTCCGACCCGTCTGCCCTATACCAACGGTGAATTGTCCAACAACCCTAACGCGCCTAATCCCCGCCCGCTCGTAAACGTAAAACTGTGGTGGGCTAAGTAAACAAATTCGATCACTCTAAACAGAAAAGATATGTTGACACTCAATAAAAGATATATAGGACTCTTGCTCCTGATCATAGCGTTTGCAAGCTGCTCCAAACAAAAAGGTTTCGGTCCCAACTACGACGATTATAATCCCGGGCTATACCCGGTAAGCGTAGACAATGCCGTGGACTATCGCCCGGACCCTACCGTAACGGCCAAGCTCAGCGGCGACAGCGCCATTACCATCACCCTGTCGTTACAGGGCAACAGCAGCCGGAGCATCAAGGAAATTACCAAGGTGGCTACCAGCACCAGCTATACCGCCATCCAGAGCGCAGGAACGACGGGCTTTTACCCGGTCGCAGCCATCCCGGTCGGAGGAAAGACGGTGACTTTCAAGACCTCGATTTCGACCTATCTCTCCGTATATAAAACCGAAAAACCCGCCGCCAACGCCGAGCTGGTAAACCGGTTTTACTTCCGCATCACGCTGGATGACGGCACCATCATCTACCCGACACCGGTCCGTGTACTTATAGTAAGTTGATAATCAGATAAAAACCTTCTGTTTGATCGCCCCGGAAACGGGGCGATCTTTTTTTACCGTTCCCCTTTCCTGGGACCCTATTGACCGTTAGAAGGACCGTTCGTCCCGATTTCCATTGCGCCAGTCCTTCCGCTGTACAAACTTTGTGTTACCAACAGGCTCCACTGGTGCGCCGGCTGCCGACGCCCGATTTGCCTCCTGCTGCGCTACAATGTATATTTACCTCACTTAGCTAAAATCTAAACTTCAATAACGATGGACTCCTCTCTATTGATCAAATGGGGATTGATCATTGGCATCCCCCTGTTAATTTTTATCATGTACCGGTTGATCCTGCGCGTCTTCTTCGGCGTTATCATCGTCCCTGAAGACCGTATCGGCCTCGTCACCAAGAAATTCGTACTGGTTGGACGCCAATCCTTACCCGAAGGCCGTATCATCGCCACAGAAGGCGAAGCCGGCTTTCAGGCGCAGACCCTGGCCCCCGGCGTCTATTTTGGGAAGTGGTTCTGGCAATACGATGTTACCTTCCAGCCTTTCACCGTCATTCCTACCGGTAAGATCGGCCTGGTATTGGCCCGCGACGGCGCCGAGCTGGAAACCGGTTCGATCCTCGCTCGTAAGGTGGCCTGCGACTCCTTCCAGGACGCGGAAGCGTTCCTCAAGAACGGCGGCCGCAAAGGGCGTCAGACCGCCATCATCGCTCCCGGTTCCTATCGTATCAATACGTTTCTGTTCGAGATCGAAGTGGCCGACATGATCAGCATCCCGGATAATACCGTCGGGATCGTGACGACCCTCGAAGGTAAACCCCTCGAGGAAGGACAGATCGCCGGCAAGATCATCGGCGGGCACAACAAATTCCAGGACGTCGACAGCTTCCTCAACAACGGCGGATACAAGGGTTTGCAGGAACAGGTCATCCTGGCCGGCTCCTACTTCCTGAACCCCTGGTTCGTCAAGGTAGAATCGGTGAAGATGACCGAAATTCCCATCGGCTACGTAGGCGTAGTGATCTCCTTCGTCGGTACCGAAGGCGAAGACCTCAGCGGCGTAGAGTTCAAGCACGGGAACATCGTCGCCCGCGGTAACAAGGGCGTATGGTCGGAGCCGTTAGGCCCCGGAAAGTATCCCATTAACCCCTATATCCTGAAGGTAGAATACGTCCCCACGACTAACCTCGTGCTCAACTGGGCCAGCGCACGCAGCGAAGCGCACCAGCTGGATAAAAATCTTTCGACCATCACTGTCCGCAGCAAGGACGGGTTCCCCTTCAACCTCGACGTTGCGCAGATCATTCATATCCCCAATACAGAAGCGCCCAAGGTCATCGCGCGTTTCGGGAATATGGTCAACCTCGTCAGCCAGGTGCTCGAGCCGACCATCGGGAACTACTTCCGTAACTCCGCCCAGGACAGCGACGTGATCTCCTTCCTCGGCGCGCGTAAGGAACGCCAGCAGTCGGCCAAGGAACACATCGGCCGGGTGCTCGAACAATACAACGTTCACGGCGTGGACACCCTGATCGGGGACATCGTTCCGCCGGAAAGCCTGATGAAGACGCTGACCGACCGTAAGCTCGCCGAAGAGCAGAAGGTGACTTATGAAACCCAGATGAAGGCGCAGGAGACACGCCAAAGTCTCGAGAAGGAAACGGCCATCGCCGAGATCCAGAAAGATATCGTAAAGGCCGACCAGGGCGTGCTCATCGCCGAACGCATCGCCGACGCTTCCGTCAAGAAAGCTACCGGTGACGCCAATAGCGTACGTCTCCAGGCCAACGCGGAAGCCGACCGGCTCAAGCTGCTCGCCAGCGGTGAGGCCGAAAAGACCAGGCTGCTCGCCAAGGCCGAGTCGGAAAAGATCGAGTGGATCGCCAAGGCCGACGCAGAGAAGATTTCCCTTACGGGTAATGCAGAAGCTGAGAAGATCCTGGCTATCGGTAAGTCTTCGGCCGAATCGTATAAGCTCGCGGTCGAAGCCATGGGCGGCGACAACTTCACCCAGCTGAAGGTGATGGAAGCCATCGGCCAGCAGCACATCAAGATCATGCCCGATATCCTTATCGGCGGCAACGGCGGTGACGCAGGTAACCCGATCAGCGGTTTATTAGGGCTGCAATTGCTCGAACAGCTGAGGAAGAAGGCGGATGATGATAAGCTGAACTAAGATTTCTATATGGGCTGGTTATGGGATAAAGTATTTCCGTAGCCAGCCCATTGCTTGTTTTTCATTTTGTGCGCAAATGTCACACGTAGAGTCCGGAGATGCCGCTCTCTCGTTTTCCCAATGAAATTCTTTCCGGTTCCTGCTCCGCCTGTCGGCTACAATTAATGCATATTCCTGCGGGACGATGGTCCAGTTCATGCTGTCCGGCGCCGTTCCCCGAACCCGGAACCCCCGCCTGCCATCCAGCGAATCGCGACCGGCCCAGAGGAGCTCGACGTCTTCTGCGTCCTGCCCGCGGGTATAACGGATATAGGCCCGCTGGTTGCTCTTTATCCAGAACGATAAGCTTTCATAGCCGGTAGAATCAGCCTTTCCCACCGAGTAGGTGAGGACTCTGACATCCTGATAGTTGCGAAACAGGGTAAGGAGGGTCAACAAAAGGATGGGCTTAATCATGGCTCAAGTTAGTGGAAATGGCGTATTTTCCAAGTTCAATTTCCGACCATGCCTATCGCTTTTCGTGCAGTCTTTTTTGGAGTATTATTTTGCAGTTTGATCACTCGCGGACAATCTATCCCCGACTCCATCGGGCAGCCCGGCGTTTCTCTCCCGCTCGCGAAGACACGCGCAGCCCTGGTAAAAGATATCCATTACGAGCTTCTCTTTAATCTGCCCCTCGCGAAAGACAGCCTCGTACGGGGAAAGGAAAAGCTGACTTTCCGTCTCGTACAGCGCCCCGCTTTTTTGCTGCTCGACTTCAAAACGGATCCGAAATTCCTCGATATCATCCGCATCAACGGAAAGACCGCTCCGGTCGTCTATGCCAATGAGCATATCCAGCTACCCGGTTCGTTGCTGCAGGAGGGAACCAATAGCGTCGAGCTGGGCTTTGTCGCCGGAAACGCTGCGCTCAACCGCAACACAGAATTTCTCTATACCCTGCTCGTACCCGATAGGGCCCGGACGCTCTTCCCCTGTTTCGATCAGCCCAATCTAAAAGCCGTCTTCGAGCTCACGCTCGTCAAACCCGCCGGCTGGCAGGCCATCGCGAATGCTTCTTTGCTGGATTCCTCCCGTATGGAAGACCTTACGGTTCTCCGGTTTCGTCCGTCGGACAGGATCAGCACTTACCTTTTTTCTTTTGCCGCGGGAAGATTTACCGCTGCCGACAAAACCGTTCATGGCCTGCCTATGCGCATGCTCTACCGCGAAACCGACCCGACCAAAATCCGCCTGAGCACCGATACGATCTTTCATATCGAAGGAAGCTCGCTGGAATTTTTAGAATCGTACACAGCCCTAAAATACCCCTTTCAAAAATTCGACTTCGTAGCCATCCCGGACTTTCAGTTCGGGGGAATGGAACACCCCGGCGCGATCCAGTACAAGGCGAATACGCTCTTCCTCGACTCGGGCGCAACGCGTGAGCAGCTAATCGCAAGGTCCAACCTGCTCGCGCATGAGACTGCGCATATGTGGTTTGGCGACCTCGTGACCATGGACTGGTTCAACGACGTTTGGATGAAGGAGGTCTTTGCAAATTTCATGGCCGACATGATCGGTAACCTGACCATCCATGATAACAACGATGCGCTCAAATTCCTGACCTATCACTATCCCGCGGCTTATAGCGTCGACCGTAGCGCCGGCGCGCATCCCATCCGCCAGAAGCTGGACAATCTCAACGAGGCCGGTTCTCTCTACGGCAATATCATCTATCACAAGGCGCCGATCGTCATGCGGCAGCTGGAGCTATTGATGGGCGTCTCCGCATTCCGCGACGGACTGCGCGACTACCTGAAGAAATATGCCGGTGGAAACGCCACATGGCCCGACCTGATCGAAGCCCTGCAGCGGCATACGTCACTGGACCTGCGCACCTGGAACGAAGTATGGGTCAACGGCGCAGGACGGCCGGTCTTCTCGTATGAGCTAAAGGAAAAAGACGGAAAGATCGGCGAGCTGACCATCCGGCAAAAAGGCGAAGACGGTTCGCAAAGATTTTGGCCGCAGCAATTTTACGTCATGCTGGTCTATCCGGACAGCTTCAAGACACTGCTAGTCAACAGCAATGCCTCATCGATTAAAGTACCCGAGGCCGCTGGATTGCCAAAGCCGCAGTATATTCTTTTCAACGTCTCCGGTCTGGGTTATGGCGTTTTCCCCGTCGACGCGGGGGCTGTTGCTTTTTCTCTTTCCTCCGGTGCCCCCGCCGGGAAAGGACCCGTGGCGCGGGCAGCCGAATATATCAATCTCTACGAAAACATGCTCAATGGAAGGGTGCTGACTCCGCGTCAGCTTCTGGACTACCAGCGTCATATGCTGAGCGGGGAGACCGTCGAGCAAAGTCTCAACGTCCTCCTCGATCAGCTGCAGTCGGTCTTCTGGCGTTTTCTCACTCCCGTTGAAAGGGAATCGTTGGCCGGAACCCTGGAGAAAGAATGCTGGCAGGCGATGGAGGCCGCGAGCGCAAAGAATGTAAAGAAGCTGCTCTTTCGCACCTTCAGCAATATCGTAACTACCCGTGCCGGGATGGACAGCCTTTATACCATCTGGAAAGAACAGCGTCCGCCGGCTGGAGTCATTCTTTCGGAAGACGACTACACGGGTCTGGCCGCCGGACTGGCCATCCGCAATTATCCGGGCAGTCAATTGATCTTACAGGAACAGCTCTCCCGTATTCCTAACAAGGACCGGCAGGACAGGCTGCGATTCCTTCTGCCTTCGCTGTCCAATGACGAAGCGGTGCGCGACCGTTTCTTTGCTACCCTGCAGTCGGCAGAGGCCCGGCGCAAAGAGGCCTGGGTATTGACGGCCATTGGCTATCTGCATCATCCGCTGCGGGCTGCATCGGCGGAGAAATATTTACAACCTTCCCTGGACTGGCTCGAAGACATCCAGCGGACCGGAGACGTCTTCTTCCCGCAGAGCTGGCTGCAGGCTGGCTTTGGTTGGTGCAGGACGTCTTCGGAGATAAAAATAGTCCGGAATTTCCTGGAGAAACATCCGGACTATAATCCTAAATTAAAGGCAAAGATTTTACAAGCTACAGACCTGCTGTTCAGAACAGAGCGCGTGCACTAGAGTGGGCGCGCCGCCCTCGGCATGCATTAGTGCGTAGCGCTGCTGTCGGGCATGGCCGCACTTGGCTTCTTGACGATATCGAGCAGCTCCACGTCGAAAACCAGCGTAGAACCCGGCGCAATCAATTGACCAGCCTGCTGGTCGCCATAAGCCAGATTGGAAGGAATGAATAATTTCCACTTGCTGCCGACGGGCATCATCTGCAGGGCTTCGGTCCAGCCGGGAATAACGCCGTTGACTGCCAGCTCGATGGGCTCGCCTCTTTCAACGCTGCTATCGAAGACCCTTCCGTCGATCAGGGTGCCGTGATAGTGTACTTTTACAACGTCTGTCAGGCCGGGCTTGGGACCCGTTCCTTCCTTGACGATCGTATACTGCAAACCGCTGGGCAGGGCGACGACACCAGGCTTCTTTTTATTGGCGGCGAGGAAGTCCTGACCGGTCTTTTTATTACCCGCGGCCTTGTCGGACTTGGTCTTCATGATGAAATTCCGCATCACGGAATCCGCACATCCGTCGGTCATGAGCTGCTTTCCACCCTTTTTATTGACGTCGTTGATGGCGCGGGTCACCATCGCCGAATTGATATTGGTAATGTTCATTTGTTTGTAGAAATTGGCTACGCTCAGACCAATGGCATAGCTCAGGGAATCCTGGGAGTTCTTGATAGCAGGTGCGCTTGCCGTGGCAGCGGTACCGGCCGTTTTATGAACTGCAGGGGTAGCGGGCTTGGTCTGCGCCAAGACGGACAGCCCGGCGGATACGAATAAGGATGAGAGAATAAGTTTCTTGCTTAGATTCATAGTAATTGTATTGTCGCGCAAAGGTAGGGGGTTTAAATTGAACGTGCTACTTTTGAGGATTCTTCTTAATATGTTGATACGCAATATTTAATATGATATAGCGTTCCTTAACATAGCTTTAGCAGTATTTGTCCGAATTTTAAACCCTATTTGTAACTACAAAGCAACCATGATGAAGAAATTTTCCTACGCCCTAGTCGTTTTTCTCTTTTTCGCCATGATGGCGCATGCCCAAGGTGGTTTGCTGAGCGGCGCAAAGAAAGCCCTCAGCTCCGTAAAAGGCGGAGGAGCCAACGGGCTTAGCTCCGACGATATCGTAGCAGGTCTCAAGGAAGCGCTCTCCAAGGGCACCGATAAAAGTACCAGCAAATTGTCCGCTGTCGACGGCTTTTTTAAAGACGCAGCGGTTAAAATACTTCTGCCTCCCGAAGCCGCCAAGGTCGAAAAGACCCTGCGCAGCGCCGGCTTTGGCAAGCAATGCGACGACGCCATCCTCAGCCTGAACCGGGCCGCGGAGGACGCCGCCAAATCCGCCGCTCCCATCTTCTGGAATGCCATCAAGGGAATGTCCGTACAGGATGGCCTGGGTATCCTGAAGGGGGCCGATACTGCCGCTACCGGCTACCTGCGGAAGACAACCTCCGCCCAGCTAACGGCCGCCTTCCGTCCCGTGATCGATACCTCGCTGCAGAAGACCGGGGCGACCAAGTACTGGAAGATTCTCTTCGACACCTATAATAAGATGCCGCTGGTCACCAAGGTCAACAGCGACCTTCCTGCCTATGCTACCGATAAAGCGCTCACCGGAGTCTTCTATTACGTGGCGCAGGAAGAGAAGAATATTCGTCAGAACCCCGCTGCCCAGGTCACCGATCTTCTCAAAAAAGTATTTGGAGGCGCTTCAAAGTAATTACAATAAAATCTCTTGAAACGCCTGCCGTCCAGCAGGCGTTTTTTTTTGCCGGGGTACTCCGGCGCCGTTATACTACCTTTACCAACGAACGCTTATGATCGCCCGCACACTGTCCTTATACAAGAACGCTTATAGTGGTCTCTCCCGGTCTACCTGGCTGCTGTCGCTCGTTCTGTTGGTCAACCGCAGCGGTACGATGGTCATGCCCTTTATGGCCATCTACCTGACGCAACCCTCCATGGGCTATAATATCGGGCAGGCCGGGATCGTCATGGGCATCTTTGGTTTCGGTGCGGTCTGCGGAGGATTTCTCGGCGGAAGGCTTACCGATCGTTACGGCTTTCAATGGATCCAGCGAATAGCCCTTATCGGGGGCGGTTTTTTATTCATGCTGCTGGGACAAGTACACAGCTATCCGCTGATTTGTATCTGCACTTTTTTGCTGAGCACGGTCAACGAAGCTTTCCGGCCGGCGAACTCGACGGCCATTGCCCATTATAGCAAGCCGGAGAACAGGACGCGTTCCTATTCGTTGAATCGCCTGGCGGTCAATCTCGGCTGGGCGGTCGGCGGAGCTCTTGGCGGTATTCTCGCCTCCATCAACTACCACCTTCTGTTTTGGGTAGACGGCGGGACCAACCTGCTGGGCGTCTTGCTGCTGATCAGGTTCTTTCCAATGGAACGCAGGACCGAACACGGACATGCCGATTCCGAAGCGCAGGAACAATCGCCCGCTCTTTCTCCTTACCGTGATGTAGTCTATTTGCGATTCATCACCTATCTTATCATCTTCGCGTGCGGCTTCTTTCAGCTCTTTTCGACCTTGCCCGTATTTTACAAAACGACCTTGCACATGCCCGAATACATGATCGGGCTGCTTATGACCATGAATGGACTGATCATCACTTTTTTTGAAATGGTGATCGTCTTTAAGCTCGAAGGCAAGCGGGATCCGCTCTACTATATCTTATATGGGGTCAATCTTGTCGGTTTTTCTTATATCCTGCTCAATATTCTGCCCCTTTCCATCCCTATTGCTTTTTTCTGCATGGTGCTGACGACGCTTGGAGAAATAACCTCGATGCCGTTTATGAACTCGTTCTGGATTTCGCGCACCCGGCCCGCTACACGCGGACAGTACGCCGGTCTCTATACTATCGCCTGGTCTGTGGCCCAGGTCTTCGGCCAGGCCGGCGGTGCGCAGGTGGCGCAATACGCGGGTTTTCGTACCCTGTGGTGGATCGTGGGCGGGCTCTGCGCATTATCCTCCGTCGGCTTTTGGTATTTAAGACAACATAAAACTCCCGTGCATGAGTGAAGAAAACAAACCCTCTCAGCCCTCCCGCATCAGTGAAGAGAAGCTGCAAATGTTCAGGAACAGGCTGGTGAAGACGTATAAGCACCTGTCGAAGCAGGCGCGCCGTCAGGAAGTGACCTGCTACCGGGTCTATGACCACGACCTGCCGGAGTTTCCATTTTGTATAGAATTCTATGAAGACAAGGTCTATCTCGCCGAATATCAGCGCCGCCACGGCATGACCGAAGAAGAGCACGAAGCCTGGCTGGAATCCTGTCTGCCGACGATCAGCGAGGTGCTGGGCGTACCCGACGACCGGATCTATTATAGAGAACGCCGGCGCAAAGCCGGCCGCCATGGACAGTACGAGAAGCTGGCTACCGAGCAGGAGTTTTTTATCGCTAAGGAAGCGGGACTGTCTTTTCGGATCAACCTCACGGACTATCTCGATACCGGCCTCTTTCTCGACCACCGCATCACCCGCGGCATGGTGCGCGAAGAGGTCAAAGACCGGCGGATGCTGAACCTGTTCTGCTACACCGGCTCCTTTTCCGTATACGCCGCCGCAGGCGGAGCCCAGCGTGTCGATTCGGTCGATCTCTCCAAGACTTATCTCAACTGGGCGGAGGAGAACATGAAGCTAAACGCTCCCGCTGCCTCGCCTGCGCCGGAAGCGAATTTCATCCACGCCGACGTCAAGCAGTGGCTGGACGAAGCGCCCTCCAATTACTACGACCTTGTCGTCATGGACCCGCCCACCTTCAGCAACAGCAAACGGATGAAGGACTTCCTCGACATCCAGCGCGATCACGCCGAGCTGATCAACAAGACCCTGCACGCGATGCGCCCCGGCGGCATCCTCTACTTCAGCACGAACTATCGCAAGTTTCAGCTGGAAGCTGAAAAGATCGCAGCTGCTTCCTGGAAAGATATTACCAAGGCTACGACGCCTTTCGATTTTCAGGGAAAGCTATACCGATGGTGCTATAAGATCATAAAGTAAAAAGCCGCCCTCAGGGGCGGCTTTTTACTTTAGTGTGCTAATTCAGCGGAATGTCCCGCTTCAGCATATCGTTTCGGTTCGCCATCTCCCAGGCGGTATAGAATACCAGCTGGGCGCGTTTCTCCATAATGTCGTAGTTAATCTTGTCCGGGGTATCCGAAGGACGGTGATAGTCTTTGTGGATCCCATCGAAATAGAAGATGATGGGAACGCCTTTACGGGCAAAATTATAGTGGTCGCTCCGATAATAGATGCGCTCGGGGTCCGTAGGATCATCGAACTTATAATCCAGCTCCATCTTCGTATACTTCTTGTTATTGCCTTCGCTGATGGGCTTGAGGTCGGTCGAAAGCTTGTCGCTGCCCACTACATACACGTAGTTGGTGGAGTCGCCGACCTTACGGTTGGGGTCGATACGACCGATCATGTCGATATTCAGATCGACCGTAGTATGATCCAGGGGATAGGTGGGGTGCTCGGAATAATACTGCGAGCCGAAAAGTCCCTTCTCTTCACCGGAGTTGGCCAGGAAGAGGATGCTGCGGCGAGGGCCCTTGCCGGCTGCCTTGGCTTTGGAGAAGGCTTCCGCCAGCTCCAGGATGCTGACCGTTCCGGAACCATCGTCATCGGCGCCGTAGAAGATGACCGTATCGCGCTTGCCCAGGTGATCATAGTGAGCGGAGATGACGACGATCTGGTCCTTCAGGTCGGTCCCTTCGAGGAAGCCGAGCACGTCGCTGCTTTGCAGGTGGAGGATATTCTTCCGCAAAGCCATCCTTACGTTGACCGGATAGGTTTTGGTCTGTGGGGTACCACCCTGCGCCGCCTTGAGGTCGTCGCCCATAATCGCCTGTGCGACCTTATCGGTGATATAAAAGCTGTTGGGATAGTTGTTTTTCTTATACGCGCTCAGGTACATGTTTCCCTTTGCGGCAAAAAGCTGGCGGGGAACATTCGACTGCAAAATCAGCACCGCAGCGGCGCCGTTCTTCTGGGCTGCTTCCTGTTTGGCGTAGAAATTACCGCCTCTTCTACCCATGGGCTGTGGAGTGCCTCCGGGTTGACCACCCAGCACCAGCACGATCTTACCTCTTACGTCGAGGCCCTTATAGTCATTGCGGACGCTGTCGCTGATGCCATAGCCGGCGAAGACCACCTCACTGCTCAACAGCTCTCCGGTGTTATTGGTCGTGACGCTGGCGAAGAAATCTTTGTCGAGGGCAAATGCCTGATCGCCCACGCTAAGCTCGGCCGACTCCAGCGAGTCCTGGTAGACGGGGTAGTTCAGCTGGTAGCTGCTGCCGTTGCCCGGCTGAAGACCGAAAGACTTGAACTGGTTTTCGATGTAGGCAGCGGCCTTACGCTGACCTTCGGTAGCCGTTTCACGGCCTTCGAATTCCTTGCTGGCGACGATGAATAAATGCTTCTTGAGGTCGTCTCTGGAAATGGTTTTCGCAAAAGGCCTGGGATCTGCGATCTTCTGTGCCTGTGCGACGCCTGCCGTACATACGGACAGCAATAGAAGGAGTCTTCTCATTTAGATGTTGTTTTGGAAATGTTGGATAGCCGGATTTCGTCCAGCGGGGCCAAATATAGGGCCTTTACCGGTTAACGGACAACCGGGAGCACAATAATGGATGAACGGTTGAATGAAGCCGCGCCCGGGTCTGCTCGTGGTTAGCTGCCCATCTCGCTCAGTTCAAGCCAGCGCAGCTCCTTGTCGTCCAGGAGCTGGCTGATCTCGCCGATCCGGACGGACATTTGCTGCAGCTCTTCGAAAGGAGCGCTGCCGCTGTTGAGCTTTTCCGTGATAGTCTGTTTCTCCTGGTTCAGCTGGGCTATGTCTTTTTCCAGGCTCTCGAACTCTCTCCGCTCCTTGTAGGACAATTGTTTTTTCTCCTGGGGCGGAGCGGCAGCTGGTTTGGCGGCCTGAGCCGGCGCAGGGGTAGGGGCAGGCTTATAGCCATCGCCCGGCGGACGGAACTCGGCCTCCTCATTATCCAGCTTTACCCATTCCCGGTATTGGGAATAGTTGCCCGGGAAATCCCTGATGAACCCGTCGCCTTCCAATACCAGCAGGTGGTCGACCAGACGGTCCATAAAATACCGGTCGTGGGAGACGATCAGCAGACAGCCCTGGTATTCGCTGAGGAAATTTTCCAGGATGGCCAGGGTCGGCAGGTCGAGGTCGTTGGTCGGTTCATCCAGGATCAGGAAGTTGGGATTGCGAAAGAGGATGGACAGCAGGTGCAGTCTTCTCTTTTCGCCGCCGCTGAGCTTGGAGATATAGGTATATTGCTGTTCGGGCGGAAAAAGGAAGAGGTTGAGGAACTGGGCCGCGCTGAGCGAGCCTCCTGCCGCCAGCGGAAAGACTTCGGCGATATTCTTGACGAACTCGATGACCCGCATGTCTTCCTTGACGACGAGACCCTGCTGGGAATAGTTGCCGAAAATGACGGTCTCGCCGATATTGACCTTCCCGTTGTCCGGCTGTTCCAGCCCCTGCAGGATATTGATGAAGGTGGATTTCCCGACGCCATTCTTCCCGATGACGCCCAGCCGTTCACCCTTCTTGAAGGTATAATCGAAGCCCTTCAGGATGGTTTTCTCACCATAGCTTTTATAAACCTTCTTTAATTCGGCGATTTTACCCCCGAGCCGGTTCATCTTCATCTGCAGCTCGACCTGCTGGTCTTCGATTTTCTGCTTGGCCCTGGCTTCGACCACATAGAAATTGTCCTGGCGGCTCTTGCTCTTGGTGGTTCTGGCCTTGGGCTGCTTACGCATCCATTCCAATTCCTTCCGGTAGGTGTTGCGGGCCTTTTCTATCGACGCCGTATCGTTTTCGATCCGGGCGGTCTTCTTCTCCAGGTAATTCTCATAATCCCCCTTATAGACAAAGAGAGTGCTGCCGTCCATCTCCCAAATCTCTTCGGAGACATTGTCCAGGAAGTAACGGTCGTGGGTAACGAGCAGGAGGGTGACCTTTTCCTGATTTAGGTAGTGTTCGAGCCATTCGACCATCTCTACGTCCAGGTGGTTGGTCGGTTCGTCCATGATCAGCAGCACGTGCTTGTGCTCGAAGCCGATATCGATCAGGGTCTTGGCGAGGGCGACGCGTTTGCGCTGACCGCCGGAGAGGGTGCCCGTCGGCTGGTTGAGGTGATGGATATTGAGCTTGCCCAGGATCTGTTTGACCTTGGTGTCGAAGTCCCAGGCATTCAATTCGTCGAGCTTGACGATTGCGTCGGTGAGCTTATCGACGTCTTCCTCGTCGCTTGCGGCCTCATAGGCCTTGATGGCGTTGATGACGGGATGATTGTGATGGAAAATATTGTCCAGGATAGACCTTGCTTCGTCGAAAACGGGCTCCTGTTCGAAGAGAGCGACGGTAACGTCCTTGTGGATCCAGACGGTTCCGCTGTCGGCCGTGTCCTTGCCGGAGAGGATCTTCAGGAGGGTAGATTTGCCGCTGCCATTGCGCGCGACCAGGGCGATCTTATCGCCTTCCTCTATATGAAACGTAATATTGGTAAAAAGCGGCTTGACGCCATAGGATTTGCTGAGGCCTTCTACAGAGACATAATGCATGCCGCAAATATAAGCAATCGGCGGCAAGCGGCCTATGCCGCTCGCCCCGACTGACCTATAGTGATTATTATGCTTTAACGAATTCCAGCGCTACGTGGATACGAACGTCGTCGCTGACGACCAGGCTGCCGGCTTCGGTAACGGCGTGCCATTTCAGGTTGAAGTCTTTACGGTTGATTTTACCGCTGATGGTGATACCTGCACGGGTAGCGCCCCAGGGGTCGACGATCACACCGCCGAATTCTGCGTCGAACTTGACGGTTTTGGTGACGTCGCGGATGGTCAGGTCTCCGTAAACTTCGTAAGAACCGTCATTGTCTACGTTTTCATATTTGGTCGCCACGAATTTCAGCTGGGGAAACTGGGCGGCGTTGAAGAAATCATCGGATTTCAGGTGTCCGTCCCTTTGCTCATTCTTGGTGGAGATCGAGTCGATATCGGCCGTAAAAGTCACTTTGGCAGTCATAAAATCGTCGCCTTCCGTTTCCAGGTCGGCGTTGAATTTGGTGAATTCGCCGCTGATATTGGAGATCATCATGTGTTTTACCTTGAATTGGACTTCCGAGTGTGAAGGATCAAGTACCCATTTGGTTGCCATAAAGTTATTTTTTAATGTTTAAACGATGAATTGATTAATTTCTATGACAAAATTACCATCAAAGTGCATGCCCACCCATTAACCTAGATTAAGAGTTTATAAAAAAAGCTGCCCCCTGGGGGGCAGCTCTGGCGTATCGAAGTTTAGAAATTGCCTGTGTATTAATGGGCGGCGCCCATTAAAGCCTACAGTCCAAAGGTATAAGCTATCCGCAGACCGAGGAAGTTGCTATAAGTCCCGTTGTTGGCAAAGGAACCCTGACCCTGGAAACGGAAGCCGACGTCCAGGTAGTTCTTGGAACCCAGCGGAAACAATACGCCTACCTGGGGCGCATACGTAAACGCTGTTGACTTGTCCGCGTTCAGATCGCTCTTATTGACGAGGAAGGAAGCTCCGGCTTCAGCCGATACATAAAGGAAATTAGGAACGAAGAAATACTTCAGACCTGCCTTTACGGGTATCGTGCGGACGTCCTGGTCGATAACCTTACCATCCTTTACAAAGAAATTGTTATAGCCGGCATTGAGCAGGACATACAAGTTCTTTGCTACGGGTAATTCACCCTGTACCGAACCGCCGAGGAACCATCCATAATTGTTGGAGAATTGACCGATGGGAACTCCGACTTCAGGTCCTACGCTTAGTCTGAATTCCTGTTTGTCGGATGCAGTGCTTTTGGGTTGTTCTTGTGCTTGAGAGGCAAATGCTAAACTTACTAATAGGGCTGTCACTACGCCAATCTTACGTGTCGTTTTCATCTTCTGTTGATTTTATGTTTACAATATATACGAGCTG
Organism: Bacteroidota bacterium; assembly: GCA_018267545.1. Taxonomy (GTDB): domain Bacteria; phylum Bacteroidota; class Bacteroidia; order Chitinophagales; family Chitinophagaceae; genus Puia. Next base: position 2,001 of record JAFDYG010000474.1, on the reverse strand, counting down.
TTGATTCTTATTTTTTCGTTGCTGACAATACTAAGAACAGGAAGCGAGAGAAAAAGGTTCGAAAAGATTTTAAAAAAAATTTACCAGCTGAAATGAAGAGATACATTTCCTGTTTGATGACAATACAAACCTTTTAATTGAGCAGAGCTGCTCGACTGTGAAAAAGACAAACCAAAATTATTGATAGTAAATACGGCGCCATAGCTGATAGACGCATAGAGCTTGTTGAGGTCGGGGTAGGGGAGTGCGGGCGGCGGCGCTGGCACTTGTCCGTTGACTGACACTTTTTCTTCATCGCTGTTGAGATTGGGATTCTTCGTAAAGATTCCGCCCTGCACCATCGCGTTAGTCAGGACAAGCTGTACTTCCGGTTTTATAAAAAAGTAAAACTGCCCTTTTCTATCGCCTTCTTTGTTTCGCGTAGTGCTGGCATATTGACTGATGAATCCATTGAAGTATGGCGTCATTCCGCCGAAACGAATCAGGGGATACAGCGCGAGCCCGTTTTGCATGGTGCCCAAAAAGGCGCGGCTTCCGCCAATTACTTCAAGACCATTGCCAACATGGGTGAGCTCCTTCTCCGCCGCGAAGTTTATATTGAAAAGGACGTCATTGCTGAACTGATGGTCCCAGCCCATGGGTATGTCGAATCCCTCGATACGGTGTACGAATCTTTGGGTCTGCTTTGCAAAGGAAGCAGGACCGATCATGCCCAAAACCAATTCGGTTTGCAGCGAATATTTCTTTTCCTTATTATAAGAATAGAGCGTGTGGGTGGCGAAGAGCGCACCGGAATAGGGATAGTCGTTAGGCTGATACGTTGTTTTCAGGAGGTCGTCGGGTGTATACATCAGTTGTGTAATTCCCCAGCCATAGATATTCCTGCTGCTGTTGCCTGCATGCGGCAGTATATGGTCGACAAAGAAACGGGGCGTACGCGCAGGCATATAAAAATAATCCAGCCTCGTTCCATTGGTATAAGCATTGTCGGAGAAATTACCCAGAATATTGATACAGTCGTCATCCTCGTAAATACGGAACAGATGAGTAAGCGTATCCGTTTCCTGTACTTCCTGCGCATAAAGCTGCCCAATACCCAAAAGAAAAACCGTAAAAAGTAAAATTCTTCCCATAACCCGCCTGTTTAGCTAGTGTTAGTCGGTGGTGGTATTCTTAGCCATTATGTGGCGATAAAAAATTGGAAAAAAATAATTTTTTATCGCCAAACCTCTTATGTCTGTACTTTCGGCCTAAGGCCTCAAGTACTAATTGGACTCCGTCCAATTGGCCAGAACAAACAGGATAAGCAATTGTTGTCACCGATATCGGTGACAAGTCGAATAGGTTATTGAGAGACTTTAAAATGATACCCGCCTGAGCCCAGCCGCACGATCAGGTACCCTCTCTCGACTCCCTCCACGGCCTCGATGTTCTGACCGGCCTTCAGGGGTTGTCCTCCTTCGGTGATCAGCCCGCCTTCCGGGGTCGGAATATAAAACGTAGAAGTTGTATTGGCAGGTATGTCCAGGTCGATCGACAAGGCGTCTTTTTCCTGCCGCCAGTGGCAGCTCAACCGGCCATAAACGGTCTCCAGGTCGGCGCCCGCCTGGCTAAGACCGCCCCCCGGATGCGGAGCGATACGGCTGTGCTTGTAGCCTACTCCATCCTCGTATGTATCCAGGCCGGCTACTACCCGGTACATCCAGTCCCCGATGGCCCCGTAGGCATAGTGGTTGAAAGAGTTCATCTCCGGCGTCTGGAAGCTGCCGTCGGGCTTGATACCGTCCCAGCGTTCCCAGATCGTGGTTGCGCCCATCTTTACCGGGTATAGCCACGAAGGATAGCTTTCCTGCAGCAGGAGCCGGTAGGCGATCTCGGTATAGCCATAGCGGCTCAGCACGTGACAGAGATAGGGTGTGCCCAGGAAGCCGGTCGTCAGGTGATAGCCGTAGTCTTTTATGTTCTGCACCAGTCTCTCCGCCGCTTGCTTGCGCAGGTTCT
>JAFDYG010000473.1 GCA_018267545.1 Bacteroidota bacterium | reverse complement strand
ATCCTGCCTCGTACGACTTCAGCTAACGGTAATCATTTACAGGACGCCCCTTACGACGGCCCCGTCCTTCGCGTAGCGATCATGGGCCTCGGTGGCTATGGTACGCGCGTAGCCGAAGCCATGCAGTCCTGTACGAAGGCGAAGCTGGTGGGCGTCATCAGCGGAACGCCTTCCAAGATCAAGGCCTGGCAGACCAAATACGGCATACCGGAAAAGAATTGCTACAACTACGAGAACTTCGACAAGATCAAGGATAACCCCGACATCGACGCTGTCTATGTCATCACTCCTAACAGCTTGCACCACGACCAGGTGATTCGCGTAGCAAAGGCGGGCAAGCATGCCATCTGCGAGAAACCGATGGCGATCAATGCAAAGGAAGGTCAGGAAATGGTAGACGCCTGTAAACAAAATAAGGTAAAGCTGCTCGTAGGCTATCGCATGCATTTCGAGCCCCACACGCTGGAGGTCATTCGTATGCGCAAAGCCGGAGAATTTGGCAAAATCCTCTTCTTCCAGGGACTATCCGGTTTTATCATCGGAGATCCCACACAATGGCGGCTGAACAAACAGCTGGCGGGCGGAGGCTCTATGATGGACATCGGCATTTATTCCATCAATGGTTCCCGCTATATGGTCGGAGAAGACCCTATCTGGGTCACGGCACAGGAGACAAAAACCAATCCTGAAAAGTTCAAGGAAGGCGTCGACGAAACCATCCAGTTCCAGATGGGCTTTCCCAGCGGCGCCGTAGCCTCTTGCCTGTCGACCTATAGCATGAATTACCTCGATAGGTTCTTTTTAAACGGCAGTTCCGGATTTGCCGAGCTCATGCCTTCGACAGGCTACGGCCCCATCAAGGGCCGCACTAATAAGGGAGAGCTCAATCAACCGATTACTACGCATCAAACGGTGCAGATGGATAAGTTTTCCGGTATTCTCCTCCAGGGAGAGCAGCCCGTCGTTCCTGTTGACGGAGAAGAGGCGGTGAAAGACCTCAAGATCATCGACGGTATCTATGAATCGATCAGGACCGGGAAAAAGGTAGCACTACATTTATAAAGGAGCACTGCATTTATAAAAACCAAAACGGCCTGGGAAGTAACTTATCCCTGGCCGTCTTGTTGTTGAACAGTGAACAGTGAATATAGGCTTACGCCTCTACTTGGAAAGCAATCGGTAATTCAAGTCTTGTTTTCACATTCTTACCCTTTACCTTACCCGGTTTCCAGTCCGGCATATTGCTGACTACCTTTATGGCTTGTTCATCAAGACCATTCCCCAGCTTATTGCCGACGACGTGCGCCTTGGTCACCTTACCATTCTCGTCTACTACAAAGGATACACGAACCGTGCCGGATATATTGTCGTCAATAGCGGTTTGAGGATAATCGATATGATTATTGACATAATTATCCAGTCCATTCTGGCCACCAGGGAACTCTGGCATAGTTTGTACGGTCGCCATAGTAGCGGTCGTCGCATTTTCGGGCATCTTTACGGAAAGCTTTCCCCTCTTCTTTGCCGGAGCCGGTGTAGCAGCCGTAGCGGTATGATCTTCTTTCATCTGATCAGCCGCTCCCATACTTGGATTGGCCTGCGTAGACGTGCTCACGCTGCTATCCTTCGTCGAGCTATCTTCGTCTTTGTAGTCACTGCTGTTACAAGCGCCCAGTGCGAGCAATGCCAGTCCGGCGATCGCAAAAGGTTTGGCTAACTGTCTGCTATTCATTCGCATAAAATTATGTTTTAGTGAAGGAATACTATAGACAGTTCAATCTCGATGCCAGCCCTCTTTTAAGCGGGAGACTGCGGCTTTTTGTGGACTTTTTTACTCATTGACAGGGGCGGAGCCGATTACCGTCCAGTCTTCCTCTCCGTGCCCCTTCCCGATCCAATGGTCCATCAAACGGGCGATAGCAGGAATGACGGATAGCTGTATGCCGGCCTGTTCTGCCGCTGACATAAACAAACCCGTATCCTTACGCGCCATATCAAGCTCCCATGAAGGCTGCGAGTAGTCGCCCCCCGACATTTTCCCCATCCGGAATAGGAGGCTGTTACCCGGATTCCAGTTTTCGAATAGCGTAGACATATCGCTGACCGGAACCTGCAAGGCCCTGGCGAGCGAGAGTGTATCGGCCAGACCGGCATTCAAGCAAACCAGGAAATTATTACCGACCAGCTTCATGGCAGCGGCCCTTCCGGTCTCACCACCAAAATTCAGCAGCTTCCCCGTCATTCCCGACAGCACCGGCGTATAACGGCTAACCACATCCTGGTCGCCGGAAACCAGCATAAATCCCTTTCCTTCCAGCGCTTCCTTGGGACCCATAAAGACCGGCGCGTGCAAATAAGTAATGCCGCGTTCCTTCCATTGAGCAGTACGCTGGATAGCTCCAGGCATTGAAGTAGTAGTGTGATCGATGATTGCAACGCCCGGTTGCAAGCCCGGAGCGGCCATCGACAGTACCGAATCGACTGTAGCATCGTCTTTTAACGTGAGATGAACGATGCCCGCACCCTTTACGGCGTCAACGATATTCTCGAACGGCTTGGCGCCATACTGTTCCAGCGCCGCAGCCTTGGATGCCGTCCGGTTCCATACCCGGACTTCTTCGCCTTTGTTGATAAGGGCCCTGACAAAATTTGAGCCTAGCAGACCCATGCCTAGAAATGTGACCATAGTGTGTTTTATTAATTGCGATGGCTTAAATTTAGGAAGAATATGACAATCGATATCGGCAAGCCTGTAGACCTCCGCCCCTTGTTCCGTCCATTGAATGATGCGCTGCTCGACCTCCTGGAATCGCTCACACCCGAAGACTGGGAGCGACAGACGGTAGCGCGCCTGTGGACGGTTAAGGACGTTGCGTCGCACCTGCTGGACGGCAATATCCGTCGGATCTCGATGACCCGGGACCAATTCTTCGGAGAAAAGGCCCCGGCCGTAAATAGCTTTGAAGACCTGGTCGCATGGCTGAATGAGCTGAACGCAGACTGGATAAAGGCATCACGACGGATCAGCCCCCGCTTGCTGGTATTCCTGCACCAGGTTACAAGCGAGGAGGTGAACAAAGGATACGAGTCGACCGAACTAAATACGGAAGCCCCCTTTCCGGTTAGCTGGACCGGTGAGACAAAGAGCCTGAACTGGATTCACATAGCCAGGGAATACACCGAGAAATGGCACCACCAGCAGCAGATAAGAGAGGCGACCGGAAGGGACGGAATCATGACCCGGGAATTCTTCTACCCCCTGATCGATACTTTCTTCCGGGCGCTGCCTTTCGCCCTACGTTACAGTCAGGCCCCTGAAGACACCATAATAAAGGTGACAGTTACGTCCCCCATCGGAGGAGACTGGTATTTGAAAAGGATCAAGGGCAGCTGGCGGTTCTGCGAGCCAGCCGAAGCGGCAGCGCCGGTCACAACGGTATCCATCGCGCCAGACGTCGCCTGGGTATTGTTCTCGAAAAGCAAACGGCCCGGCGAGGTGGAGAGCCGGATACAAGGGGACCCCGATCTGGGAAGGGCCGTTTTGGAAATGGTTTCGGTCATGGCCTGAGCAATTTTGCTCCAAATCTTGCAATTATTTTGCAAATAAAACGGCCGAATGGAAATATTACTTATATTTATTGCAAATAAATTGCAACCTTTCACCAATTACTTTACGCTAATAAAAATTGAGAATCCATGGAAAAGCAAAGAAGAAACGTCCTTAAAAGAATCCTCCTTTCCCTGACCGGCGTCGCCGGAGCCGGTGTGATCGCCAAGGCCGAAGCCGCCAAAACACAGCCCGAAGTTCCCGCCAAGCCCGCCGAAAAAGAAGTCTTCAACGTCGTCGAAGACCAGGAAGTTCCCCTTTTCTCCGGTGCGACAAAATTCAACGGGTTGGTATTCATCGCCGGGAAGGGTGCGCATGTGGAGCCCTTCGAGATCAAGGCGCACACCGAAATCGTGCTGAAAGAGCTCGAGAAAGAGCTCATTGCCGCCGGTTCATCCATGGAAAAAGTTTTAAAAGTATCCGTCTTTCTGAATGATATAGCAGACTATCAGGGCATGAACGAGGTTTATAAAGGTCGTTTCGGTAAAAAGCCCCCCGTTCGCACCACGGTGGCCGTCGCCAAGGGCGGCGTGCCTGGCAATTCCCTGGTTGAAATGGATTGCATCGCCTACGTCTAGTCTTCCGTCATTTTCAAATTAACTGTTTATGCAAAGAAGAGAACTCTTCAAATATCTTTCCGTCTTCTCCCTCACCGGAGGAGCCATCAGCCTATCATTACCTACTGCCGCCAACGCCCTGGCTTCGACACCCCCGATGGCCCCGGAGCCTTTTGGTTCTGCGCCTCCTTTAAAAAGAGACCTTTTTAAAGAGCTCGGCATCCGCACGTTTATCAATGCCGCCGGCACCTATACCGCCATGACGGGCTCCCTCATGCACGACTACGTCGTAGAAACGATCCAGGGAGCCGCCCTGCAATTTTGTATGCTCGACGAAGTACAGGATAAGGTAGGGGAGAAGATCGCCGCCCTCGTGCATTCCGAAGCAGCGGTCGTTACCTCGGGCGCCTTTTCCGCTATGACATTGGGCCTGGCGGGTATCCTTACCGGCATGGATCAGAAGAAGGTCGAAGCCCTGCCGCACCTCGACGGAACGGGGATGAAATCCGAAGTGATCATCCAAAAGTCGCACGAGATCGTGTATAACCACGCACTGAAAAACACCGGATGCAAGCTGATCTATATCGAAACTCGCGAAGAGCTCGAAGCCGCCATCAACGAACGCACGGCGCTCATGCACTTCCTGAATATCGAGGCAGACAAAGGCAAGATCATGCACCAGGAATGGGTGGAGATCGGCAAGAAGCACGGCATCCCCACGTCCATCGACATAGCCGCCGACGTCCCCCCGGTATCCAATCTCTGGAAGTTTAACGACATGGGCTTTAGCTTCGTGGCGATCTCAGGCGGTAAAGCTATCCGCGGCCCCCAAAGCGCCGGCCTCCTCATGGGCAAGAAGGACATCGTCACTGCCGCCCGCCTCCACATGCCTCCCCGCGGCTTTAACATCGGACGGGGCTTTAAGGTCAACAAGGAAGAAGTGCTCGGCATGTATGTGGCGCTGGAGAATTATATCGCCCGCGACCACGACAAGGAATGGAAGGAATGGGAAGCCGCCACCAGCGTTATCCAGCAAGCCGTCAATTCGGTGAAAGGGGTAACGACTTCTATAAAAGTACCCACCCTCGGAAATGTCACACCGACACTGCAGATCAACTGGGACCCTCAGCAGGTCAAGGTTTCAGGGAAAGACCTCCAGGACCGGATGCGCAACGGTAATCCCTCGATCGAAATAGCCGACGTTCAGCAGAATCATATCGCGGTGACGGTTTGGATGCTAAAGCCCGGCCAGGAGAAGATCGTAGCGGCTCGTCTCAAAGAAGAACTATCCAAGGCTTAAAAACCTCCCTACATGCACAAACTGTGGTTCCTATTTTTATTTGTGTGCGCCGCCCACGGGGCGCACACACAACCCTATTCGATCCTGATCAAAGGCGGGTATGTGATCGACGCCAAAAATAAACTCCACGACAGCCTCGATATCGCCATCAATGACGGCAAGATCGTCCGCATGGAACGACACATCGACCCAAGCCAGGCCATCCAGGTCGTGGATGCCCGTGGCTTATACGTCATGGCGGGGCTCATCGATATTCATACGCACGTCTACTTTGGAACCGACCCCAGCCGGCAATATGCCGGAGGCGTCGAAGCGATCGTTCCCGATGGATTTACCTTCCGGACGGGCGTGACGACCATTGTCGATGCCGGTTCTTCGGGCTGGCGCGAGTTCCCTGTCTTTAAAAAGCAGGTGATCGACATGTCGCGCACCCGGGTAATGGCTTTTTTAAATATCGTCGGCTCGGGCATGCGTGGTAATGGATATGAGCAGGATACCAGGGATATGGATGGGAAGCTGACCGGACAGGTCGCCCGGCAATATCACGACTATGTCGTGGGTGTAAAGGTCGCTCATTATTCAGGACCCGAATGGACACCGGTCGACGAGGCCGTAAAGGCAGGAAACATAGCCGACATCCCCGTCATGGTAGACTTTGGCGGCAGCACTCCGCCCTTATCGATCAACGATCTCTTCTTCAAGCATCTGCGGCCGGGGGATATCTTTACCCACTGTTTCGGCGAGCTGAAAAGCAGGGAACCGATCGTCGACCCTGCTACCAGGACGCTCAAGCCCTTCGTCCGTGAGGCGCAGAAAAAAGGCACCATCTTCGATGTAGGTTATGGCGAGATCAGCTTCGCCTTCTCGCAGGCTATTCCTGCTCTCAAGAGTGGTTTTACCCCCAACTCCCTGAGTACGGATATCCACACCCGAAACGTCAATGGCGCTATGAAAGACCTGCTGAACCTGATGTCGAAATTTATGGCAATGGGGATGGACCTGGAATCGGTGGTGGCGACCACGACCTGGAACCCCGCCCGCGAGATCAAGCACGAAGAGCTGGGGAATCTCTCGGTCGGCGGAATTGCGGATGTCGCCATCCTGGGTCTGAGAAAGGGCCGCTTTGGTTTCTTCGATTACGTGGGAACAAAGATCGAAGGCAATCAGAAGCTGGAATGCGAGATGACCATCCGGGATGGGAAGATCGTTTATGATTTGAATGGGATTGCTAATCCCATCATCGCGCCGCGTACACCCGTACCGGCGACTACACATGGAGGATTATAATTTCTTTTCGAAGCAAACGCTGTTTTCGACGCCGATATATTGTCCGTAGTTCGGCGTATCCGAATAACCATTCTTCTTATACAGCCCGATCGCCTCGGGCTGTCTTTTTCCCGTCTCCAGCACACATTTTTCGTAACCCAATTCTCTGGACCATGCTTCCAGCTCACACAGAACGGCGGTGGCGATCCCCTTTCCGCGAAGCTCAGGCAATACATACATACGTTTAACCTCCATAGCTTCCGGCGAAAAAGCCCTGATAGCCCCGCAGCCTACCGGCATGCCGTCCTCATAAGCCACGACGACCTCCGGCAGCATGGCTGTCTTATTGAACTGGGCATAAAAGGCATGTTCATCCCCATCCAAAAAAGCCAGATATTTGTCCAGCGCCCGGACAAGCTCCTGGAAGTCGGGGTTTTCGGAATTGGTTCGAAGAATAGAAAGCATATTACTCGTATTTACGATATAAACTATAGAGAATCTTCTTCTCGGGTTCACCCCAGGTACGCAGGGTATCCTGCTCGAAGTGCCGCTTGAAGGCCAACGCTGCGGCGCTGCTATCGTGAATGTCATAGCCTACCAGCCGCAGGGCGGTCAGGCTGCTGAAGTCCGGGGGAAGGACGATACCCGTGGTGTCCGCATACCAATTGCCAAAGCCTCCATCCGCCAGCGTCTTCCAGGGAAAAGAATAATTGGGGTCGTTCTTCCGGGTAGGGGCGATGTCGCCATGACCGATAAAATTACCAACAGGTATACTATACGTTTTTTTAAGCCTGGTCAGCAGGTGCAGGAGGCTATTGATCTGGGTGTCCGGAAAAGGCTCATGGCCATTGTTATCCAGCTCGATTCCAATCGAGATCGAATTGATATCGGTTACATTCCCCCACTTGCTCACACCGGCCTGCCAGGCCCGCAGATAGTCATTCAGCATGTGGTGGACGGTTCCGTCTTTACAAATGACATAGTGCGCGCTGACCTGCGTGCTCACCGTAGTAAAGGTTTTCAGGGTCTGCGGGCAGCTGTTCTGTGCGGTATGATGAATGATGACAAAATTCGGCTTGCGCAGGTTGAAGTTGGTCGTGCCGACCCAATAGGGAGCGGCCGGGACCGAATCGGCTCCCGTCTCGAGGGGGCTCTGCCGGAGGGTGCGGGCGTAGTCGCGGGCCTGGTCTTTATAGGCCCGGTTGGTAGTCTTGTACGGATTGGGATGACAGGCACACAGCCCCAAAAGAAGAGCAAAAGCAAGGGAATACTTCATCCCCGCAAGATACGACTTACACCCTGAATATTTTGCTGAGCACCCGGACGGTCTGTTGTATCGACGCTGTATTCGTTGTGCTCGATCTTGGACCAGGCTCCGAAAATGACGACTGCAGCCCCGAATGAAAAGGCCGTATTGAGGATTTTATCGATAAGCATGTCTTTATTATTTCCTCGAATATACATAAGACTCAGATGTGTTTTAAAAATTTGGCCACTTTTTATTTGTGGTATTAAATGTATCTTTATGGCTCGATTTGGCGTTATATCTGTAGTTGATTCTGGCAGCGGTATATATATAAATGACTAATTGTATGAGTGTCATTCACAACAAGGATTTAGGAACAAAACAGAAAGCGCTTGCCATAAATCTTGACCCCAAAATTTACGGCTCCTTTGCAGAAATCGGCGCCGGTCAGGATGTCGCCGCCCATTTTTTCAAGGCGGGGGGCTCTTCGGGCACCATTGCAAAGACCATGTCGGCCTATGACATGACCTTCTCGGACGCGATCTATGGAGCGCAGAAGGGGCGTCGTTATGTCAGTGAATCCCGTCTTTTAGCCATGCAGGACAAGGAGTATGGCCTTTTGATCGAAAGGCTGGAGGAAAGCCGCGGCAGCACCACTACCTTCTTTTCTTTCTCGGATACCATGTCGGCCCTCAATTACCACAAGACCAATGAAGGCCACGGCTGGATGGGAGTTCGTTTTCAGCTGGAACCCAACGGACCACACAACGACGTCATTATCCACGTCAAGCTATTGGACAATGACAATGTCCTTCAGCAAAGCGCCGTCGGCGTCCTGGGTGTCAACCTGATCTATGCCTGCTTCTACTATCACACCCATCCCAATATTTTTCTGCTGTCGCTGATGGACAATCTTTCAATGGATGCCATGCAGATCGACATGATCCGTTTCGAGGGTCCCGCCTTTACCAAGGTGGACAATCGCCTGATGAGCCTTCACCTGGTCAAGTATGGCTTCTCGGATGCAGCGCTCTTCGGTCCGGATGGGAAGAATATGCAGCCTTCCGAAGTACTATACAAGAAACATATCGCCGTGATCCGCGGCCGTTTCCGTCCCGTCATCAACGTCCACATGGACATGCTGAACAACGGTCTCAAACAATTCATGCAGGAGCCGGATGTGGATAAGGAGAACGTCGTCGTCGTGACGGAGCTGACGCTTCAGGCCCTGAAGGAAAGGGACGCCGACCCCACCGCCGAGATCGACGAAAAAGATTTCCTCGACCGCGTTGACATTCTTTGCGCATTGGGACAGACCGTGCTCATTTCCGACTTTCATGAATACTACAAGCTGGTGTCATACTTATCCAAGATCACCAAGCTGAAGATGGGGGTGATTCTCGGCTATCCCAACCTGGAGTATATCTTCTCCGAAGAACACTACAAGGATCTGCCCGGCGGCATCCTGGAGTCCTTCGCCACGCTGTTCAGCCGCAAGGTCAAGCTCTTCATCTATCCGACCCTACGGAACGGAATCATCTATAACTGCCTGCGATTCAACCCACCTTCACACCTGGTGGACCTCTACCGCTACCTGATCGCCAATAACAAGATCGAAGACATCCACCACTACATCGACAGCAACCTCCAGATCGGAACGGACAAGGTCCTGCATATGATCAAGCAGAGAGAAGAGGGCTGGGAAGAATACGTGCCGTCAGAGGTGGCCGCCATGATCAAGGATCGGTGTTTGTTCGGCTACGTCTGTGAGACCAGGCCGGTGAGATAGAAGCAGGCCAGCATAGAGACGCTGCATAATATAAACAATGAATAAATTCATCTCTACTACCTGCTTCCTGCTTTTTGCAGTCACGATTGCCTTCTCTCAAACCGATAGCCTCGTCTTAAAAGACATCGAATGGGACCCGGCTTCGCCCGCAGGTCAGACGGAATTGTTTATTCCCTCCGCAGGCTCACAACTTGCCGGTTTTATCTACAGAGCCAACGGCGCCCAAAAACATCCTACACTACTGCTCCTGCACGGCTACCCCGGCAACGAGCGCAACCTCGATCTGGCACAGGTCGCCAGAGCCCGCGGGTGGAACGTCATCTACTTCGATTACCGCGGCTCCTGGGGCAGCCCGGGCAATTTCAGCTTTAAAAACTGCGTCGAAGACGTAGCAAACGTGGTCGAATTCTGCAAGAAATACCAGGACTCCTTAAAGATAGACACCTCCAATATCGTCCTCTTTGGTCATAGCATGGGTGGATTCGTCTGTCTGAAAGCCTTACAGCAAATCCCTGGTATAAAGAAAGGATTTGCACTATCGACCTGGGATATTTACAAGGGTTTGAGTAAGATAAAATCAGAAAAGGCGCTGCAGGACATGGTGAACAACCCCGCCTTCGGAATGAAATACTTCGTACTAAATGCTTCACTGACGGATATATTCATGCCCGTTCTAAAAGACCCGGATTATTTCAACTTATCGGGCACCAGCGCCCGCAATGCCCTCGCCGGTAAACAAATCATCATGCTCGACGAGCATACCGGCAATAAGGAGCTGGCCGAACAGTTAAAGGCTTCCAACAAAAACTATTTCGATTATCAGGTGTGGAAGACCGACCACCCCTTTACCAACAAGAGAGTGGCGTTGATAAAGATGGCGTTGGCCTTCCTCGCACGGTAATTATTTTTCTGTGTTGGGGACGACCTCTATCTTTGGAAGAGCGTTGAACACATCGATCGCAACGTGCGCGGTGGGTTTGGCGATCTTCCTTATCTGGGTGTCGATCCAGGCGCCGTCTACCGTAAGCCGGGCCCTGACTACATCTTTATCATCGATAAATTCATGCATGACGGACCATTTCGCGCCATCGGGGGTCAACGAGACAAGCGCTGCCGTAATATCGACATTGTCCGCAATCCGGATTTCCTTTAGAAATACGGCTTCTTCCCTGAATAAAACGGGCCCGAAATGCTGCTCCTTCATTACCTGCAGGGTCAACCCCATCTGGTCGAGGAGCTCTACCCGGAATGTTGCCGCCAGGTCATAATAGCTGCTGTGCCGAAGATGAAAGTTAGGATCCAAATCCGACCAGCGAAGGGATAGTCTTTTCCGAAAGGTAGCCATCGATTACATGTATTAGTTGAAGCAAAGATACTATTCACCCAATTATCGGCTGATTAACCGATATTAGGGATTATCCCTATCTTGTAAGAACAAACAACCTTTCCATGATTACCGGAGCGCACACCATCCTTTATAGTTCCAACCCCGAAGCCGACCGGGCCTTCCTTCAAAACGTCCTCCAGCTAAACCACGTCGACGTCGGGCATGGCTGGCTTATCTTTGGTCTTCCGCCTTCCGAGATAGCAGTGCACCCCGCCGACACAAGCAGTCATCCTGAGCTGTATCTGCTCTGCGACAACATCGAGTCGTTTGTCCGGCAGATGAAGGAGGCAAAAATCTCCTGTGAGCCCGTTCAGCATCAGCGATGGGGCCACGTGACCTATCTGACCTTGCCCGGCGGAGGAAGGCTGGGTGTTTATGAACCGGTCCACCCAAGACCAGAACCAATGAAATAATCGCCATGAAACATCTTGCAAAATCGATACGCCCTTTTATCGGAGCAAAGAATTTCGAATTATCCCGCAGCTTTTACCGGGACCTCGGCTTTGAAGAAACGGTTTTATCCCACAATATGTCGGTCTTTAAGACAGATGGGCTTGCCTTTTATTTACAAGACGGATACATAAAGGACTGGGTCGATAATACGATGGTCTTTTTGGAAGTGGAAGACGTCGACCGTTTTTGGAATGAGCTGGTAGCTTTGGACCTGCCGGCCAAATATGCCCATGTCAGGCTGACGCCCAGCCGCAGCTACGATTGGGGAAAGGAATGTTTCCTGCACGATCCCTCCGGTATCCTCTGGCACATTGGAGAATTCAACCGATAGGAGGATTATTCCGATCGCAAACTCTTGACAGGATTGGCCGATGCCGCCCGCACGGATTGAACGCAGACCGTCAGTAAGGCAATGGCCAAAGAGATGATACCAGCGAGGCCAAAAATCCACCAGGGGATTCCCGCTTTATAAGCAAACTGCTGCATCCATTCGTGCATGCTCCACCAGGCAATCGGCGAAGCAATCAAGAAGGCTATGGCGACCAGCAGCAGGAAATCGGTCGATAAGAGCCGGAAAAGGGATGTCACGCTTGCCCCCAATACCTTTCGGATCCCAATCTCCTTGGTCCGCTGCTCCGCCGTAAACATCGAGAGCCCCAGCAGACCCAGACTGGCGATAAAGATGGCCAGGATTGCAAAGATAACCGAAAGACTTCCGATGATCGCTTCGCTCCGGTACAGCTGACCATATTCTTCATCCGAAAATTTATAGCTGAAAGGAAAATTGGGATTGAGTGTCTTACAAAGCTTTTGCATATTGGCCAGGGCTTCCTTTATCTGGCCAGGCTTGGTGCGGACCAGCAGGCTAAAGAAATTCCGCTCCCCGTATCCTAATCGAAGAACCAATGGTCCAATAGGCTGGTGCAGGGACAGAAAGTGGAAGTCGTGTACGACGCCAACAATGGTTCCTCTCTTGCCGCGGAAGGTAAATGGGCGGCCAATAGCCTGCCGGTACCCTACAAGCCGCGCTGCCGTCTCGTTCAGGATATAGCCGGTAGAATCCGTAGGAAAAGTCTTCGAGAAGTCGCGGCCTTCGACCATCGCTATCTTCATCGTAGAAGCAAATTCATAACCGACACCCAGGTGCGTGAAGTAGGTATTATCCTCGGGGTCCTTACCTTCCCAGTCGAGGGCAGCTTCTCCATTCTGAATCTGCGTGGGCTCCTGTGACAGAGGTGTTACAGAAGCGACCCCCTGGCTCTTCTCCGCTTCCGATATCAACAGTTCCAGCTTGGAAGAGAGATCTCCTTCGATCGGAATATAAAACAGATTGGACTTGTCATAGCCCAGATTGGCCGACTGAATATAGTTGACCTGCCTCGAGATCAATAAGGTAGAGATGATCAGCACGATGGAAAGGACAAATTGAAAAACGACCAATCCCTTTCGGAACCAAAGCGCCGCACCGCGGGCCTTGACAATGCTGCCCTTGAGAACGCGGATAGGATTGAATGCAGAAAGATGGAACGCCGGGTAGCTTCCGGAAAAAACACCCGTCATCAGACACAAAGCCGCCACCCAGGCCCAGAAGGGCCAGCGCCCATAGGGAAGGGCAATTTCTTTACCGGTCAGCTGATTAAAAGACGGCAAAGCCAGCGCGACCAGGAGCAGAGCCAGCAACGTGGCCAGAAATGCAATAAAAAGCGCTTCTCCGATAAACTGACGGATCAATAGAACGCGACGAGCGCCCATGACCTTGCGAACGCCAATTTCCTTCGCGCGCTGTACAGACCTGGCTGTGGTCAGGTTCATGAAATTGATGCAGGCGATCAGCAAAAGGAATGACGCCACGAGGCTGAACAGATGGACGTATTCGATACGGCCTCCGCCAGGACGGCCATTTTCGAAATGGCTATGCAGATAGGCCTCGCTGAAACGCTGTATGCCAAGCTCGTTATAGATTCGGGCGTCTTGCTTTTTATAGTACTGGTCGATAAACCGGGCCATCTTCTGCTCGACCTTAGCGGGGTCGGCGTCGGCACGCAACAGCAGGAGCGCCCGGGGCCCGGTAGTCGTCCAGAGCTTCGTCCAGGCCTTTTCCTCCTGGAAGAGATGCCAGTTCAAAAGAAAATCGAAACGATTAGATACCTGGGGGGAGAGATTTTCGAAGACAGCCTTGACCGTCAGGTCCTTTCTATTCTCATACCGGATGGTCTTGCCAATGGCAGCGGCGGGGCTGCCAAAAAACCGAACGGCCATATTTTTTGATAAAACGATACTCTCAGGTGAGCCCAGCGCATCTTTTGCGCTACCCTCCAGCAACGGATAGCTGAACATCTCGAAGAAGTCGGCGCCGGCGCTATTACCGATCTGTTTCAGAATCTTATTGCCGACGGCGAAGGTATGAGACTCCTGCCAGGCAAATGGAGACGCCTTTTCGATTTCGGGGATATTCCGTTTGAGTTCGTCCGCCATGATCCCGCGCGTTTCATAGCCGGCTGAAACCGCACCGTTATTAACCATCCGCTCATAAACACGGAAGAGCCGGCGGTCGTTCTTGTGAAAAGCATCCTTCTCGCGTTCGTCCTGCACCCAAAGCAGGATCAGCAGGCTGCAGGCGGTACCCAGGGCCATACCCGCGATATTGATTACGGAAAAGCTTTTGTGCTTGAAAAGATTACGGACGGCGATGACGAAATAGTTTTTGAACATCCCGGTTGGTTTTTGTCTAATTGTTTAGCACTATGATGGTGCCAGTTTTGTAAACGGCTGAATTTTATATATTTGGATATTGAAATCTGTATTTTTTGTCCGGTTTTAGTACATTGTCCGTCCGGTTTAATCAGCCCCATTTATGACCTACGATTTTTTTGCAGACAAACAGGATAAGATCGAAATTCTGAACTTCATTTTTACGCAAACGTCGCTGGAAGTATTCGATCTCTCTTCCCCACCTGGCCAGGAAATAAACCAGTATAGAAGCGCTTCTGAGATTGAGTCCCGTTTCGATTTGGAAAATGGCAGCTCGTATGCTATAACATTGAATTGCTGGGCGCCGGAATTTGGAGGTAAGGTTCTAATCCGAAAAGTCGAGCTTAATCCCAAATATTGCAAAGGGCACACTTTCCGCTATACAAGCGAAGGCTGGGGTATGATGCAATTATACTTCGGAGGGATAAAAGACAATGCTTTGTTTCATTCCCATATAGGTCATTTCAATGAAAAAGGGGCGCAGAAATGGGAATCTGTAAATAGAGTTAATGGTGCCGTAAATGCCTGGAATTGGAAAAACATCGAACAAACTTCACGGAAGCTAAAATATCAAATCCACAATAAAATGGCTACGCTGAAAATCGGTAGCTGGGGGGTGTTGAAAGGGGCGGAACAATTAAAGGCGAGCGGAGTCAGACTTATGGGTACATGACGCCTCTCGCCTTCATATGAACGACAACTTACTGCCACTTCACCTTGAAGAAACCCTCGATCTTATGCGTCGAAAATTGAGGTACGCCGCCCGAAGTAACGGTCTTCTGCGCCGGCTGCAGGTAAAAATTCCCGATCACATACGGAGTAGCTGAGGTCTTGCTGGCCTGGTAGAAGAAAATTCCCCCCGGACTCGCTTTTCCCGAAGGTAACAGCAGCTGAGTATAGCTAATCGTAGGCTGCTCGGCATATTGAAAGCTGGGCCAAATACGATCCCATCTGATAAATTCATTGAGATGCGAGCCGCCCATCCATTTAATAGTAACCCCGTCGGCCTGTGAAGTGCTCGAATTTGCAGCGGTAAATTCATAATTGTACCCATTGAAATGCGCACCCATCGAAGGTCCGTTCATCCATGGACCATTGTCGATCCGAAAGGTCAACCCCTGATTGCCGACATAGATATTCGATACCAATATAAACTTCTCCACTCCTGATGTGTTCAGTGTAGCGGACACGGCAACCGGGTTACGGGACGGAACGCTGCTAGGCGCTATGTATGTGGCCTGGTTTTCATTAGGGGTCAGCTTTCCTTCACCACTCAAATTCCAGGTCTTTACCAATTTTCTCTTGCGTTCCAAATACCCGGGTATCGGGATTAGCGAGTCTTTACTAAAATCGATATAGCTGACGACATTCAGGTCGAGCGAGCTGCCCGGCTCCATCACGGTGGTATAGGGTAACAGCTCGACAGCGCGGAACAAGCTCCAGCCGCTGAAGTGGTTGGTCAGCACCGATACTTTTTGGTGGAGCGTATCTTTTGTCATCCTTTCCGGCGCACGCCAGACGCCATCCGTCCCTTGATAGGCTATCGTCAACCCCATTGGAATCGTATTGACCACGTCGCTATCGCCGTAGCTGAACGTCAGCTTAACCGGATAATTAAACTTGAGATCATGCGGGGTAATCTGATAGGCATTCCCCGAACCGCTTGGACATTGATTTTCGACCGGCTGTATCGTAATGGTCGTTGACGCCGACACAGCGCCCGCGGGAAAATCCAGCTTTAGCCGGTTATCCTCGCTGATAAACGACCCGCCAGCAGGTCCGACTACGATCGATTGTGCAGCGCCTACCGGTTTCCCGACAGGAGTAGCTGTCGGCCCGGATCCACCGTTATTGTTTGCACTGGTATCCGAGCCATTATTGTTTCCGCCATTGTTTGCAGAAGTTTTCCGGCAACCACAAGAAATAAAAGTCAGGAGTATAATGGATAGACTCACCTGTGCCAATCTTTTAAATACATATGCCATGATTGATAAAGTTTTTTTGCAAAACTATCATCAGCCATGGCCGTTCAATGCTGAAACTGAACGAAGTGTCGTTTTAGGAGATGGGTTGGAGAAAACTTAAAAAGTCGCCAATTAATAAATCGAATCCGATCCATCATTAATCAACTCTATGGCTTCTTCAAAGGTATGCGCCATGGGATTGAATTCATCATAGCTCTTATAAATACCGTTGGCATTCTTCAAGAAGCCAATATGGTGACATTGTATGCACCAATCGCAAAAAACAATAAAATTCTTGTCCTCGCTTGCCTCATACTCTTCCCGGATCCTTTGAAGAGGCCATAATGAAACCATATGCTGGTTCATATCATAGTCTATAAACCCATCCACTCGTTTATATAATTCGACAAAAGCCTTGGGAAATGACATGCCGATATATGCTTCGGCTTCTATGATTTCTGTAGTTGATGCACCACGGCCCAACTTAACACCAGAATTCATCCAGTATGATACAACATTTTCTACCCAAACTTGTATATTCTCAAATTGTTCCATTTAATTGAAGAAATTGATATTCTTCCGAAGATAGTACCTTCTCGATAACCCCCATCGCTTCCCTGAAAAAAGGTTCGGCCGCCATCTTCCTGAACCCAGACAACAAAGCGCTTCTTTCCTCCGGACTCTGCGCCGGCACGACAAATTTAAACCAGGTCAACAATACCTGCGGAGAAAGTTTCCCCATGATCTTCCCGCGGTGAGCCGCCAGCTCTTCGTCGGTAAAATGCTGCCAAAGCAAAGGTTGTGTTACGCGCTCTTCTTCGGCTGTATGTTCCAAATAGACACCATGAAATTCACTGAATGCCAGATAGAATTCGTCGCCTTTTTCGGATGCGTCCTTTCCGGCGTGAACATCGGCATGGATGTCGGCAAGCAGCCGCTCCAGGTTATCCTGCGTCTGATGAATATTCTCATGGTCTTCGACGTCGTGCTGCGAGCATCCCGGGCAGCGTTTCTCCAGCTCTGACAACGTTACCTCATTTTCATCGGCAGCATGGACGGTCAGGAGGCTGAATACGTCGCGGCCCAGGAGGCAGAGTTTTTCAACTGCCGCCGAATTCTTGTAATCCGTGCTACCGGCCAGAAGAGATAACTGAGACAATGCATTCCGGAGTCCTTTGTGTGGAACGTCGTAGGTCTTCATTCTTTGCATAGTTGCTTGTTTCAGCAAATATCCAAAGGAGAAAAAGGGTGGAATTGTAAAAAATCGTTTTTCTATTTTTTTAGGAAAAAGGTCTGCGGTATCTCGCCGGTAAATGCTTTAAATTCTTTAATAAAATGCGCCTGGTCATAGAAACCAGCCTGGTATCCCAGTTCTGTCAAAGAATTTTGTGGATCATATTGCTGGATGAGGTGCTTTAACCGTACGATGCCGGCAAATTTTTTTGGAGAAGCCCCTATTGCCGCCCGAAATCTTTTCTCAAGGGGGCTAAGGCTGGTATGCAGGTCCCTGGCCAATTCTCCAATCACGACGTTCCCCTTTCGCTGGTGAATGAGCGTGAGTGCGGCCAGTACCAGACGGTCAGGTTCGATAACCCGCATTCTGCCGATCAGGAATTTTTCAAGCCGGACCAGCCTGGCCGGATTGGATTTGGCCGATGCCAGCTGGTCTTCCAGGCTGAGCAGCTCGGAGCGAAGCATAAAGTTGTCCAGCGAAACGCTTTCCCGGAACAGCTCGTGCAAAGGCTGTTGAAAGAACGGCACGGCTCCTCCTTCTTTAAAAAAGACCAGGATCGTTCCGATGCCGGCCGAATTCCGAAAGGTCCGGCTATGGTCGGCCAACCCTGAAACCCCGGAAATAGCCAGCGGCCTTTCCGTGCCCTCGTCGATGCGGGATAGCTTCCCCTTGTATTGAAAGCCTATGACGAGACCAGTACCGGGCAGAACCCGATAAGAAGTCTCGTCCTTTATCTCCTGAAACAGGTAGGATTCGATAAAAGGCTTCAAAGCATCGCAGGGAGTATAAGTTTCCAGTTTCATTTTAATCCGGGTTACCCCGCAAGCGCAACAGCTGGTTTTGCTGTCTTGCGTTTCAGAACCAGGGCCGAAATCAATGCAATAATAACGCCTACCGGCAATATCTCCAGATAAGTAAAGCCGATGACCATCAACGGATTCTTATAAAGCTCCTTCATACCATTGATTTCGCTGATCTTTTTATCGAGCACCTCCTTAGTGGCTCCGCTGGCGGTGGCCTTTTTGATCATGCTTTCCGCATACTTGTCCATAAAATCGGGGATAAAGCAATAATATTCGATCAGCCATACTATAACATAGATCGTGGAGGCGACCAGCGCAATCCCCAACCCAACCCTGAAGGCCTTTCCAAAGCTAATGACTCCCTGGTTATACTTATCCCGGTAGTTCTTGACCCCGACCAGGATGAAGATAAAGGCGATGATCATGGAAGCATAGCCGATCAGCTCCCCATAGTCATTGGTGTGTCCAACAAAAGCCAGGCAGACCACCCAGATAGAAACGATGAGTCCGGCAATGCCGCCAAAGACAAGAATATTCCTTTTCATGTTGTAAAAAGTTTAGGAGTCAAAAATGAGGGATTCCAGTGGCGCCAGCCTCATACTTTCGGGTGATTTTGGTTTTTAGTTCAAAATCATCCAATGATTTTCAATTTTTTAGCTTGTTCGATGGCCTGAGTTCTGCGTTTCACGTCCATTTTGGTGAAGATATTGGAAGAATGGGTCTTGACGGTATTGAGCGACACGAAGAGACGGGCGGCGATCTCCTGGTTGCTGAGCCCTTCGGCCATCAGCTGCAGAACCTCCAGCTCCCGGGCGCTAAGCCCAAGACGGGCAAGCTGGTCGGGGTCGGTCGTAAAGGGCGTCGGGGGTGCCGGCTCAGGGTGTACCAACACTTCCTTCTCTACTATAACTGTCTTTACCTTAGGCCTGGCCAATTTAAGGGCCGCCCAGACGCCGACGCCGGTAAAAAGCAGCGCGAGCGCGCCGCTATAGATCTCTAAGGAGTGGTCCAGGATGATCCATTTCCATTCGAACCACTTGAGCAGGAACAGGAGAACAGCCATCGCAAGACCATAAAGAATGGTCCGTTTAGGCATGATTTAGTTTTGCCGTAAAGAACTCGATGGTCCGCTGCCAGGCCAGCTCCGCGGCGGCTTTGTCATAACGGGGTGTCGTATCGTTATGAAAGCCGTGGTTGACATTGGGATAGATATAAGCAGTATACTCCTTTTTATTCTCTTTCAAAGCGGCCTCATAAGCCGGCCACCCTTCATTGACACGGGTGTCGAGCCCTGCGTAGTGGATGAGCAGGGACGCATGGATCTGCGGGACCATGTCCTTCGAAGGCTGGGCGCCATAGAAAGGAACGGCAGCCGCCAGCTCGGGGATTCGCACAGCCATCATATTGGCGATGCCTCCGCCAAAACAAAAACCGACCACGCCGATCTTACCGTTACAGTCGGGATGGTTCTTCAGGTATTCATAAGCGGCGATAAAGTCTTCCAGCATTTCGTCCCTATTTCTTTTGGACTGCATCTCGCGGCCTTTGTCGTCGTCACCGGGATAGCCGCCCAGCGGTGTCAGCGCATCGGGAGCAATGGAGATAAATCCAGCCAGGGCCGTCCTTCGGCCGACATCCTCGATATAGGGATTCAGGCCGCGGTTTTCATGAACGACAACTACGCCTCCCAGCTTCTTCTTTGCGTCGACAGGCTGGGAGAGAAGCGCCTTGATCGTTCCTCCACCTTTCTCGGATTTATACGTGACATATTCGGACTTCAGGCGTGGGTCGTCGGCCTTTACCTGGATGTTATTCTTGTAGTCGGGCATCAGAAAGCTCATCAAAGCGGAGACAGTGACACCGCCGATGGCATAGAGAGAAAGCTTCTCCATAAAATCGCGCCGGCTAAGCCGGTTATGCGCATAGGCGTCATACAGGTCGAATACTTCCTGCTTGACGTCTTCTTTCTTTATTTGCATAAAAAGTTTTTTGAATTTGTATAGAGGGAACTAAATATACGCAAAAACCGGGATACGCGTTTATAGATTGTAAATCCGTATCCCATGACAAAGAAACCCTTATTCGCCTCTGTAGCTTGTTTTCTTCTTCTTTCCACTTCCGGTCATAGCCAGGATTCTGCCTGGAAAAAAAGGACAGTTACCGAAGACTTGTCCATCTCCATCCCTGGTAATCTTTACGAGGTAGATTCTCCCAAAGTCGTAGTAACAGGAAGCCACTTCAAAGGTTATGGACTCCAGGCCAACTACGTCAAAAAGCCATTCGAAGTCAAAAACGCCAGCGAGCTGATGGCGCTTTACGATGGCTTTATCAAAGGCTATCTAAATGCAAAATCGGTCAAATCTTATAAGACGACCATTACGGATACTTCCTTTGGCGGCACCACAGGAAAATGGGTGCATTCGACATACTCACAGGACAGCACCTACGAGGAGAGGTTCACTTACATCGTCCTTGTCAACAGTCACTTCTACACGATTGTCTTTTTTATGTATAAGCCGATGAACATGACCAGCTACGACATGTTATCCCGGTATTATTCGTCCATTTCATTTCCCCGCCCGGTAAAGGAATATTCGGGTGATTTTCACCGGCAGGTAAAAACCTATCAGCTGGGCAAAAACATTGGACGTTACGGAGCAATGGTTTTTATATTGGTGGTAGTAGGGGGGCTGGTCGTAGTATTTACCCGAAATAAAAAAGCAGGTGCTTAGAAAACGACTGCGGTTTCTTTATTATACCGGTTCCGATAATCCAGCGGCGATAGCCCCGTATATTTCCTGAACACTTCGCGAAACGCCTTTATATCGGAATAGCCGATATCATACATCACTTCGTGGATATTCTTCTGGGTCGTTTCCAGATCTTTTTTCGCCGCTTCGACCTTGATCCGCTGCAGATATTCTGCGGGTGTATTCCCGGTTGCTTTTATAAAACGCCGGTCAAAATGCCGTCGGCCGATGGCGAATTTGTCCGCCAGCTCCGAGACCAGTATCTTCTCACCGACATTGTTCTCCATAAACAGCTGCGCCTTTCGTATCTGGTCGTCTTCATGGTTTTTTTGACCGACAAAAATGATAAAGGGAGACTGACTGCTTCTATTGATATCGATCTCGAAGACCTTCGCGACATAGATGGCCGTTTCCCGGTCGAAATTTTTCTCTATCAGGTACAGGACGAGATTCATAGAAGAGATCGCGCCGCCCGTGGTATAGAGTCCGTGGTTGTCGGTGATCAGCTTCTCCGTAGCCAGATCCACGGTGGGGAACAGCTGCCGGAAGGCGTTAGCGGCCTGCCAGTGTGTGGAGCACTGTCTTCCCTGGAGTAATCCCGTAGACGCCAGAAGAAAGGCGCCGGTACAAAGGCTGGCTATTTCCGCGCCGGCCAGGTGCTGATCCCTGACCCATTCGATGAGGGCTTTGTTTTCTTTGAGGACCCCGTCGAAATTCTTTTGTATGGCCGGGATGATGATAAGATCGGTCTTGTCGACATCCTTATAGTGTTTATGAGGCTGTACTGAAAACAGCCCTTCATGGGACCTGCTCCTTTTGCCGACGATCTCCACCTTTAGCTTTGGCCCCTGGTGATATTGATTCGCCCGTACCAGCACCTCATAGGCTAAGGTAATACAGCTCAATATCGGCTCTCCCTGGGGAATGATGATGGACACGTGCTTCATAAAAACTCTTTGAATAAAGATAAGCAATCGACGTGTCCAAAACAACCCCTTCAAAGGTCCAATTCGCCACCTCCACCCACCCGAAATCAGTACTACATTCGTTTCTCAATTTTAAGTCATGCAAACACTAAAAGGACAAAAAGCCGTCGTCACCGGTGGAAGCCAGGGGCTGGGACTCGGCATCGTAGAAGCCCTCGTAGCGCAAGGTGCGCTGGTAACCGTCGTAGCACGCGACCCGCAACGGCTCGATGCTGTTTCGAAGCGATTAGGAGTCAGTATTATTCAGGGAGATGTTACCGATGAAAAGCTTGCACACAAGGTTCTGCAGGAAGTCAGGCCGGCCGTGCTGGTCCTGAACGCCGGCGAGACGCCTCCAATGGCTGCTCTTCATGAATACAGCTGGGAAGACTTCACCCGGGTATGGGAGGTCGATGTAAAAGCGGGATTTCACTGGCTGCAGGAGGCCATTCGTCTCCCGCTGCCGCAGGGCAGCCGGGTGATTGTCGGATCCAGCGGGGCTGCGGTAAATGGTTCTCCGCTATCCGGTAGCTATGCCGGGGCCAAACGCATGCTCTGGTTCATGGCGGACTATGCCAACGGCGTGGCTAAAAGCCTCGGGCTCGATATTCATTTCCAGGCCATCGTCCCGATGCAAATCGTAGGCGATACAGCGCTTGGCCGCAAGGCGATCGAGGTATACGCTGAGCGCAGAGGCGTCTCCGTTGAAACCGTTGCCGCCGGCTTTGGCGCCCCGATGCCACCGCGCAAAGTAGGGGAGCACGTGGTGTCGATTCTCACGGAGTCCAAATACGAAACAGGTCTCGCCTTTGGAATGAAGGGAGACCTGGGAATCGTACCACTGGATAAATAGGATTAGAAATAAGCCGGTCCTTCGAGGTCGGCAATGAGCCCGGGATGAGTAGGCCGCCAGCCCAGCCGTTCCTGCGTCAGCGCACTCGAAGATGGCGCGTCGAAAGCAAAGAAGTGCGATAGCCAGCCAAAATGCCCCGCCGCCTCTTCACTCGAAATGGAAACGACCGGCAGATTCAGGCGTTTGCCGATTACTTCCGCAATCTCGCGGGTCGGCACACCCTCGTCACCAACCGCATGATACCGGGAACCAGGCGCACCTTTCTCCAGCGCCAGTCTATAGAGATGAGCCGCGTCGAGCCGGTGTCCTGCCGCCCAGCGGTTGGAGCCGTCGCCAATATAGGCAGATACGCCCTTTGCCCGTGCGATGCCGATAAGGGCAGGAACAAAACCATGGTCGCCATCACCGTGCGTCGAAGGCGGCAGGCGGAGCACCATGGAACGAACTCCCCGCGAAGCCAGCTCCAGCGTAATAACTTCCGACTTTACCCGGTGCGCCCCAGCGGATGCGGTGTCGGCGCCGTCTTCCTCGGTACTGGGGCGGCCCGCTCTTACCAGGGCAGTCCCCGAGGTAACGATCAGGGGCCGGCCCGATCCTTCGAGCACTTCTCCCATAGCCGTGACGGCTTGTCCGTCGATCACCCCCGAAGCGGCAATGTTTGAAAAGTCATGAATAAAAGCAGTATGGATGACTCCATCCGAGGCTGCCGCCCCGCGTTTCAGACTATCCAGGTCGTTCAAGTCGCCTTGAAGCACTTCAGCGCCAGCGGCTGCTACCGCTGCGGCAGACGCGTCGGAGCGGGCAAGACCAAGCACCTGGTGGCCCGCATCGATCAATTCCCGGACGATAGCGGAGCCTACAAAACCCGAGGCTCCGGTGACAAATACTTTCATATTTTGTATATTGGTTTAATTATCAATACAAAATTGCGTTACGCGCCCCCCTCGAAACAAGGAGATTTGACACAATTTTTTGAGGTCATTTGACCTAAATTTGTAAGGATGTTCGAAATCTTTGAAGCATATATCAGGCCCCAGGTTGAATTGACCGACGAGCAGCTTCGGCACGTCCGGTCCCTGGGCACGGCCAAAAAAGTCCGTAAAAGACGACTCCTTCTCCAGGAAGGAGAGGTTTGCCGGCATAAGATCTTTGTATGCAAAGGTCTTTTGGCGACCTATCTCAGAAAGGACGACGGAACGGAGTACATCATGCGGTTCACCCCTGAAAATTCGTGGGTGGTCGACCCGGAAAGCTATAACGCACAAGTGCCGACCAAATTCAATATCGAAACCCTGGAAGATTCCGAAGTGCTTCTGTGGACCTGGGAAAACATGAACGAATTATTTGCTGCCATCCCTGCTTTCCGCGCTTTTTCGGAGAGACTCATCCAGGGCAGCATGAAGGCCCACCAGGATCGTATACTCATGAACATCAGCTCCACCTCCGAAGAAAAATATCAGGATTTTATCACCACCTTTCCCGACGTCTTCAGGCGAGTGCCGCTGCACATGGTAGCCTCCTATCTCGGAGTATCACGGGAAACGCTCAGCCGCATAAGGCATGCCCAGCTGAAGCAGCCCTGATATTTGCCGCTTTTATCGTAAATTGTCCGCATGGACTCCCAGCTATTCGAGAAACTCGTTTCGATCCGCCGTCATCTGCATCAGCATCCCGAATTAAGTTTTACCGAATTCAAGACCGCCGAATTCGTGGAAAGTCAGCTAGCAGCGCTTTCCATCCCGACGCAACGCGTCGCCCTGACCGGCGTCATCGGTACGCTAAAGAAAGGCGACGGTCCGACGGTCATTCTTCGTGCAGACATGGATGCGCTTCCCGTTACCGAAGACTCGGGAGTAGATTTTCCTTCAAAGACCGATGGAATCATGCATGCCTGTGGACACGATATCCATACGACGATGCTGATCGGCGCCGCCAACCTGCTTAACGCTGCCTCCTTCAATGGCACGGTCAAGCTGGTTTTTCAACCGGCGGAAGAAGGCCCGATGCGAAGCCCCGTAAAAGGTCGATCGGGAGGACAGCTGATTATGGAAAGCGGTCTGCTCGACGGCGCGAAAGCCGTTCTTGGGCTTCACGTCCACCCGTTGCAGCCCGTAGGTACGCTGTCTTATAAAAATGGAGAAGCGCTGGCCAATGTCGGCAACTTTTCGATCCGCATTACCGGCAAAGGAGGGCATCCCGGTCTGATGAAACAGGTCATCGACCCCATCGCCGTTGCAGCCCGCGTTATCACAGGCGCACAATCGCTCGTGGGTCCACAGCCGGATCCCCCCACTGCGGTGTTCGCGATCACCCACGTCGCCAGCCAGGCCAACCCCAGCTTCAATGTCATTCCCAACCAGGTGCTTCTTCAGGGCTCGTTCAGAGCCGTACGTATGAAGGACTATAACGACGTCGTCGACCGGCTCCGCGATCTTCTGCGCGGTCTCGAATCGGAATACAAATGCACCATCGAGCTCGACTTCAGCGCTTATTATCCCAGTCTGCTGAACGATGAAGATCTGCATCGTCAGCTTTCTCCAGTCCTGGAAAATGTTTTTGGGGCCGCCCGGGTACTGCCCGGACTCGAATACCTGGTAGGGGAGGACTTCTCTTTTTATTCCCGGTCCATGCCCGGCCAGTTCTATTTCCTCGGCGCCAATGCTGCGGGTAACGACTCCTATTTCCTCCACCACCCGAAAGTGACATTCGATGAGGAATGTATCAAATATGGCGCACGCTTCCTGGCAGAAGGAGCGCTTCATCTCTTGTCTTAGTCTGTAGTAGCTTCCTGCGCCTTGCTGGCCGCACGGCTCCGGGTCTCTTTTGTTTGTCCATTGAACCGCCAGCGAAACGCCAGCTGAAACAGCTGATTACATAAATAGTCTACATTCGTTTGCGAAAAGCTTGGGTCATAATACCGGCGGGTAAATGGCTGGCGTGGATTAAAAAAGCTATCCATTCTAAAGCTGACACCGGCCTTGTCCTTCCATAGCTTTTTTCCAACCTCGATCAGATAATATTGCGGGAAGATGACGGACCAGGTTCCCTGTAGCTCCACCGCTGCACTTTGAGCCATCATATAGCCATCGACGGTGAAGCCTTTCCCCATCGCATAATTAAAGTAAACGGAAGAAAAAACGGACCAGCCGCTGTTGCCTATTCCTGATGCCGGTATTTTAAGTTCCCGCCATCCGCCATTTAGATTCAACGTCACCCGCAGCTTTCTGCCAATCGGCTGATTCCAGCTGGTCGTCAGTCCTATGCCCCGGTCAAAGCCGCTGTTTTCCCAGCTGGTCATGGCCACGTCCTTTGTAAGCAGACGAGTTACCTGCACCAGGCTGCCCGTTGTCCTCGTGCCATAGAAGGCCATGCGCAGGAAACCGTCGCCAGGTGTTTTTAACGTATAGGCGGATTCCAGCCGGCGCGTAATCGCCGGCTTTAGACCGGGATTGCCGCCGCTGCGGTTTAACGAATCGCTATAATCGACGGCGGGGTTCAAGGCCGAAAGCATGGGTCTCGCGATGCTTTGAGCGTAGCTAAAGCTAAGCATATTTCCATTTTTAAAGCTCCGGGATAAGGTGGCATTTGGCACAAAGTTCCGGTAAGGCTCGATCATTACTCTGTCATTATTGAAAAAAGCCGTAAGCTCGGTTTGCTCGTATCGAAGACCGGGACGAAACAGCCATTTGCCCATTGTTGCTTCATAGTTGAGATAGGCCGCATAAACGTCCTGGTCATAGGAAAAGTTGCCAGAGCGGTTTTGCGAAAATGGGATGGTGTGATAATTACTTGCTGCATTTCTAAGCAATATCTTTATACCCGTACCCCATTTACTGCTTTTCCTGCCAACCGGCTGTGTATAGTCCAGCTGTATAGTCCATTCCTTGTTTACCGATGGATTATTATAGTCTTCCAGGTAATCCGGCCGGCCTGATTGCTGCTGGCTCAAGTGGTAGGCTTCCCTTCGATCCCGTTGGTTATAAAAGCCAAGAAAGCTAAGTTCCTGACCCTCCCGTTTGAATCTTTTATTATAGGCCAGGGAAGTGGTATAGACGGAGTTATCGATTAGATTGTCAATCGATCTGTCATAGCTTTGAAATGCCGCTCCGTTCAACAGGTCATTCCTCTGCGAAACGCTTCCCGTCGATTTCCATCTCATGTAAACACCGTTGATATTGAGCGAGCTGGATGAATCGATTTCTATATCCATATTTAGATTGAACGTTAGATTCTTCCGCCGGAAGGTATCGTTTACTTCCTGCCTGATGATGGAGGAGTGATCGGCGTTCGACCTGTCCATCATCAGTTTGTCGATCCGCATGGAGGAGCTATAGCTGTCGCTCGTGGAGAGGGCGATCTTCTTCCATTTGTAAAACAGGCTAACGCTATTTTGCAGAGAGTTTCGATAACTGGCCAGAGACCCAAGCGTGCGAAGGGTTCCCGTCAGGTTCTTTAGCCGGTTCTTTTTGGTAAAGATCAGAATAACCGTACCGGCTCCTTCGGCATCGTATTGGGCGGAGGGGTTGGTGATGACCTGTATTTTTTCGATTCGATCGGCAGGGAGCTGAGCAAGATAGTCCCCCGGCGGATCGCTATAGAGACTGGCCGGTTTGCCGTCGATAAAGATCCTGGTGGAGGAACCGCCGGCAACTCCTATTCCCCCGTTCGGGTCTACGGTTACAAGGGGAACCTTTCGTAAGAGGTCGAGCGCGCTGGTCCCTGCGGCCTGAGCTTCGCTGGCTACGTTATAAACGAGGCCGTCCGCCTTTGTTTCCAGCAATGGCCGGGCTGAGGTAACGGTCACCGACTGCAGGATAGTACCGCGGCCCTGCAAGGCAACAACCGGATACACAGTCTCGTCATTTACGTCGATCGGCCCTGTAATCAGGGAGTCATATCCGACAAAACTATACAGGATACGATACCGCCCCCGCAAGACCCCTTCAAACCGGTACCGGCCCAGACTGTCGGAAAAAGTTCGCTGGGTTTTGCCAGTCACGCTCTCCACCAATGCCACCGTCACCAGGTGCAATGGCTTCTTCGATACCGAGTCGATTATTTCTCCCTGAACGCGACAGGGCAACTGTGCATGAAGCAGGAAGCCGATACAAAGCAGCAGCAGCAGAAAGGCCGGTTTCATTTTGGTCGATTTACCGGCAAAATAGAGAAGGGACCAGCCTTCTGCCAATGTTTTACACCAACTGCAAAAGGTGCTTGACCATCTGTCAGCGTCTATTCCGTTCGTAAATTCTTAACCGGATTGGCCAGGCTCGCCTTTAGCGCCTGTAAGCCGACGGTTAACATCGCTGTGGCAAAAGCAAGCACACCGGCTATGGCAAAGATCCACCAACCGATATGAATACGGTAAGCGAATGTTTGCAGCCAGCTGTTCATGATCCACCAGGTAAGGGGAATCGCGATCACCAACGCCAGGATGACAAGCAGCAAAAAGTCGCGGGAAAGGATCAGCAGCAAGTGCTGAACGGATGCGCCAAGCACCTTGCGGATGCCGATTTCCTTAGTACGTTGAAGGACATTATAGGCAGACAGACCGAGCAGGCCAAGACAGGCGATGAAGATGGCGAGGGCGGCAAAAAGCCCAAACACCGCACCGAACCTTTCGTTTTCGGCATACTGACGATTGAAATAATTATCCAGGAAGAAATACTGGAAGGGCTCTCCCGGAAATCGGGCTTCCCAGACCTTTTTAACGGCGTCGATAGTCTGGGCTGTATTGGCAGTACTTATCTTGATGCTATAGTAATTCGGTGAAGGCAGCTGCAGAATGATGGCCATCGGCGCAATGGCTTTTTGCAAGCCTTCCTGGTGATAATCGGCTACGACGCCGATGACGTGTACGCTGTCGATTTGCCACTGGTTGGCATGCAGCGGTTCTCCGATCGCATCTTCGGGCTTTGCATACCCCATCTCTCGCAAGGCCGTCTCATTCAGAAGGACCCCCTTTCTGTCGGTGGGAAAATCCTTGGAGAAGTCGCGGCCTGCAATAACCTTGAGCCCATAATTCTTGATAAAGTCATAATCCACGCTAAGGTGACGAAGATTGTAGTTCTTCTTAGGGTTGCTGCGAAGTCGCTGCCAATCGGTAGACCAGGTAATCTCTGTACCTATGACATCCGAAGAACCTGTAATGCTCTTTACGTCTTTCAGATTCAGAATACCTTGCCTGAAAGCCGGATAGAGAGTATTGTAAGCTGAATCCTTCAGGGAAAAGACTCCGTTAACCACCAGGGTCTGGTCGATCTTGACCCCCAGCTCCCGGCTGCGCATATAATGCACCTGATCGTATACGATCATGGTACCCGCAATCAGAAGAATCGATGCGGTAAATTGGCCGACGATCAGGGCCTTACGGATAAATATGCCGCCGGAAGTATTCTTGAAGAGCCCCTTCAGCACGGCGACCGGATTATAACGGGATAACAGCAAGGCCGGATAAAGCGCAGAGAGAAGCGTACCGGAAAAGAATAAAGCGGCAAAACTACCCCAGTACCTCAACGGCAAAAAGAGCGGATAATGAATGGAACGGCCGGTCAGCCTGGCAAACAGCGGAGCCACGGTCCAGGCCGTCAGTAACGCCAGCACCAACGCAAGGCTATTCAACAGCAGGCTTTCCATCATAAACTGACGGATAAGATCGGCGCGAAGAGCGCCCAGCACCTTCCGGACACCCACCTCACGGGCTCTTTCGAGAGAACGGGCCGTAGCCAGGTTGATATAGTTGATCCAGGCGATGGCCGCGATAAAGAAGGCGATTAGAAACAGAAAGGTAACCGAACCTCCGTCGCCATTGGATTCGGCCTCCTGGTTATAATGGGAATACAGGTGAATATCGGTAAGAGGAAAAAGCTGCAGGGTGATGTAGTCGTTGTTGCTTTTTTGCTTCGGCAATGAGTTATAATGTCGGTACATGAACCCATCGAGCTTGGCCTGGAGGGCTTTCCAATCAGTGCCCGGCTTCAGCTGAATATAAGTATAAAAGTCGGACCAGGTCCAGACGGTCTCGGTCGGGTCGTTTGGCGCATTTTCCTTGCCAATGTATTCTTTGATCGTCGGATAGGAAACGAGCAGGTCGATGACCAGGTGTGAATTGGTAGGTAGATCGGCAAATACGCCGGTGACCTCCAGGGGCTGGTGGTTGCCTCCGTTCTCACTGACGAGCGTTCGACCGATGGGATTTTCCGACCCAAAATATTTTGTGGCCAGGGTTTGGGATAGGACCACTTTGTTGGGGCCTTGCAAGGCTACTGCAGGGTTTCCCTTCAGCAGCGGCAAATGGAAGAATGTCAGGGCTGTGGCATCGGCTACATAGGCCTTTCGTTCATGAAAACGGGTATTGCTGGCTGGATTGGTCAGCTGGTAGTCCCGCTGAAAGAGCCGGCAGGAGCTAAGTATTTCCGGAAGTTCCTTTTTCAACGTTGGCCCGATGGCAGGAGAAGTAGACGCCCAATTGACGACGAACCGGCCATTCTGGTAGTCATTCTCCTGCACACGATAGATGTTGCCGGCATCCGGGTGAAAATTATCATAGCTTCTTTCATAGGCGACATACTCGAAAATCAGCAGGCAGCAGGTAATTCCAATCGTAAGCCCGAGGAGATTTAGGAGCGAATACCCCTTCCGTTTACTGAAATTTCGGATGGCGACCTGGAGGAAAGATTTAAGCATGTGCAGGAGGTTTGAACTTTAGCATCAATTGGAATGCCATCTTATAATAAGTTAACTTTCAAATCGATACGCTTGCATATGGCTGTACCTGTTCGGTTTTGTTACAATGGTCGTGCGGTATCGGTACCATACCAATAGGTCGTCGCCCCCGCGTCGATGGTCCCCCCGTCCCAGCTCAGCATCTCCATATCGAAGAAAAACGAATGGAGGAAAGGAATTCCATCCAATATCCGGGTACGCGTAAAAGTATTATAGCCCGTCGAAGACGGCTCGTCGGCTCGCGGCGCATTGGCGAAAGGAGTCTGGTACAAGACAACCGGCGCCCAGGATGTATTGTAGTAGTCTTCCAGCCCGGTGCCGAACTCCGAAGGAAAATGCTCGCCGTCCACATAGGCCTTGGCGTCCCCTTCGCCATACCAGGACTTCATATGATTGTCTACGCACAAAGTGTTACCCAGGTAGATCCCTTTTCCCTGTATCCTGACGAAATTCCAGTCGATAGGACCGGCAGGATCGTTCTTTGCCACCTTGCCCGGATCATAGTCCCATTTGACGTCTTTGATATCCTTTTCGAACTTATACGTGGCGTGAAAATACATCGTTCGATTGTCCCATTTGAAGGGGGAGACGACGGCTTTCGCATGAAGGCTTACGTCGAAAGCGCCGCTATTTTGGATAAATATGGTTGCCGACTTTCGGTAAGGCATGACCCACCGGCTGGTGAGCATTCTCTGGTCCGATAAGTCCCTGTACCAGCTTTTTATCCTTTTTCCACCGGCTCCGCTGCCGATAAAATCGCCCAGCGGACACTGTACGGTCGGGTGACCATCGAATTCTATCCTGATGATGACCGACCGCCACATCTTCTCCCGGTCTTCGTCGCGCCCGGTCGTAATGGACATGGTGAGCTCACGTACAGCGGCAGCGCCCGCCGGTAATGCAATAGCCATTTCTTTCCCGGGAGATAATACCATGTCCCTGGCAGCCTCTTTACCCCCAGCCTGTGGAGGATTCCTTAGGATGGAATCGGTACGATCGATAGCCGACCTGTAGCGGCTCAGCTGCTCCCGCCGGAACGTCGTTACTTTCGTACCGGCGGAATAAGTCCGGTAGTTGATCTGATAATAGTGCGGGGTCTTCATATTGGCGCTGTCGGCGAATTGCCAGGTTACCTTACAGTGTTTCTGATAAGGCAGCGGCAGATACAGCGTGTTGCCGCCCTTTCCTTCCGGCTCATAGCTGGAATGCGGATTCAAAAGCGCCGGTCCAAGACCAAACCCGGCCTTCATCAGATCGAAGCCTGGTATTTCCAAGGAAGCAGTCGGTTCATTGTCGAAATAAATGCGCAAGACGCCCGATTTGGTAAGCGTCGTCAGCCAAAACCGGACCATCGTACCCGGCCCCTCGACGTCCATCATCACAAACTCGCTGTACCCCTCTTTTTTCTCTTCCCGGATAAACTGGTTGAAGTCGGAATTCGCAAACCAGCCTGGCTGGTCCGGAGAAACCGACCTTCGGTCATAGCTGCTGGCCTGCCTCAGCGTATAGACAGGAGAAGGGAAGCGAGCGACGGCGTCGAAATCAGTCATCTCCTGTAGCAGGGAATTGAGTGTAATGGTCTCCTGTGAGTAGGCGCTATAAAAGCAACCCATAGATAGCAAGATCGCGCAGAGTATTTTCATGCGCGTCCAAAATAATCTTTTTCAGGTTATACCCGGACAACCGATGTCCGAAAACGTACAGTTTCAATCGTCAAATTGGCTGCAAAAAACTGATTATAACCCAATTAGAAAAGTGGTACTATTTTCCCTGGCAATTCGGGCATGCTAGTCAATTATATCCTCACCGCGTTTCGCTATATGCGCCGCCGTCTCGGCTTCACCCTCATCAATGTGCTAGGCCTGGCGTTGGGTATCGCCTCCTGCCTGCTCATCTTCCTGGTGGTCCGGTATGAGCTGGGATATGACGCCTTCAACACAAAGGCAGATCGCATTTATCGTGTCAACCACCATTCTATCGACTACAATCCCCGGACTTCTCCGGTCGTAGCCCCGGCCATGCGCAACGATTTTCCGGAGCTGCAGGTAGCCGAGTTTTTTTACAACGACGGGATCGTCAAGGTAGGAAATGACCGTTACAACGAAAGCAATTATGCATTTGCAGACGAATATGTACCCGGGGTTTTCGACTACCAGTGGATAGCCGGGGATTCGCGTACAGCACTAGCGGCCCCAAATTCTATTGTGCTCACCGAAAAAATGGCCCATAAATATTTTGGAACAAAAGACGCGATGGGACAGGTCATCAACCTGGACAATCAATGGAACTGCAAGGTGACGGGCATCATCAAAGACCTGCCGGGAAATACCAGCCTGCCTTTGCCCTTTATGGTCTCTATGTCGACGATCAAAAAGGAACTATCGGGAATGAATAACTATTATTCGATCCCCGGCGGGAATTTTACCTATATCGCCCTTCCCCAAAACTATTCCATTGAACGGGTAAGAAGCCGCATCCATTCCTTTATGGAAAAAAACTGGGGTAAGGACATCGCCAAGGAAGCGACCCTGATCCTGCAGCCTCTCAGAGACGTTCACTTCGAACAGCAATACCTCTATCATACCGTCAGCCCGACCACCTCGAGGCAGACCTATTGGGCGCTGGCAGGCATTGCCTTGTTTATCATCATCACCGCATGCATCAACTTCATCAACCTTGCAACGGGACAGTCTGCTTCCCGGTCCAAGGAAGTGGGTGTCCGAAAGGTGCTCGGCGCGCGCCGTCCGCAGCTGATCGGACAATTTCTCGGCGAAACCGCTATACAGGTCATCGTCGCCATGCTGCTGGGTGTGCTGATCGCCATATTATTGATATCGCGGTTAAAAGCCTGGCTGGATATCGGTATCAGCACGAACGAGCTATTGGACGCTCCTGTCGTTCTTTTACTGACCATACTCACGCTCCTGCTTATCCCCGTCGCCGGTTTATACCCTGCGTTTGTGCAATCCGCCTTCCAGCCCGCCCTTTCACTCAAAGGCGCTTCCGGCATTTCCAGGAGAAGCCTTCTGCTGCGCAGGGGTCTTGTTGTATTGCAATTCGGCATCTCACAGCTGATGATTATCGGCACCATCATCGTAGCCAGGCAGATGGACTTCTTTCGGAACAGGGATCTCGGTTTCAACAAAGACTTTGTCATATCGTTTTTTGCGCCCGATTCGACCCACCAGCAGACTCTATTACACCAGCTGACCACAACCCCGGGCATCGCGGCGGTCAGCCTTTCATCGGGAGCGCCTACTTATTCCTCTCAATTCACCGGATTCGACGCGCCACAGCTTGGCGTCACCGGTGAGAATATTACGGAAGTAAAATGCGTCGATGAGAACTTCACCCGGATGTTCGGGCTGACGATGCTGGCAGGGGACACCATCAGCAAACGGACGGGAAAAGACAGCATCAGTCGCATCGTCGTCAACGAGACGCTGATCGAACGGTTGAATATCCATGATCCACGCGCTGCTATCGGCCAAAATATCACAGTCAGCGGAGAGCCCGCCCAAATCATCGGCGTGGTAAAAGACTTCCAGAGCGAGAGCAAACACAAAAAAAGACGAGCCTGTGTATTGCTATATAACGACAGACAGTTCTATTCCGCCAGCGTCAGGATCATGCCTGCCGGAATGCGTACTACCATCGCTCACATCGAAAAAATGTGGTCGGCGCTGTACCCCGACCTGCTATTCGAATACGAGTTCCTCGACGACCATATCGCCAGCTTCTACCGTCAGGAAGAAAAATTCTATACCGCCTTTCGGATCTTCTCCTTTATCGCCATCTTTATCGGCTGCCTGGGTCTATACGGCCTGATCGCCTTCGCCACCCTTCAGCGTACCCGGGAGATCGGCATCCGAAAAGTGCTGGGAGCGTCCATACCGGGCATCCTCCTCCTTTTCGCCCGCGAATTTATCTGGCTAATCCTGCTGGCCTTTATCGTTTCCGCGCCGGTGGCCTGGATGGTCATGCATTCCTGGCTGGACAGCTTTGCATACCGCATCGGTATAGGGTGGGAAACCTTCCTGGTTTCGATTGGAGCTTCGCTGCTGATCGCAGCATTTACGATTTCTTATAAGACGATAACCGCCGCATTGATGAATCCTGTGCAAAGCTTGAGAATGGAGTAGCGGCGCTAATTCCGGACATTAAAAAAGCGACCATAAAAGCTCGGTCTCTAATTTCGAAACATCCTCGTTCCAGTGCCCATAGATCTCGAGATAGGGCAATCCTCTCTTTATACCCAATCGGTCGAACTCCTCCGACAGCAGTTTGAAAGAGTCGGGTATACGGTCATAAGGACCAACATGCAAGGCCCATATATATTTGGGCAGCATGACGACTTTTCGCTCCAGCACTGTATCGCCTGGCGGTTCGGCCGTCAATTCTACACCCGCAAACATTTTGTCTCCCGGTTCATAAACCCATACATTGATGCCCTTGTTGGGCAGCTGACGAGTCTTTACCTCTTTCCACATCTTATCCATCAGGCTAATACCCGTCTTGGCCCAATTTCTGTTCTCGGCAATCCCGGAAATGCCATATAGCTCGATCTGAAAATTTTCACGGATTGAATAGCTGGCAGCCATTGGAAATGAATTTAGTTAAAATTAACGCATATATATGACAAAGGCCCCGATCGGGGCCTTCGCATATGTCGAAACAGGAGCTTTTAGTGTTTTATCGCAGCGAGCAGCGCATTGAGATCGCTTTTGGAATACAATTTCCCATGTGAAACCACCGAGCTGATCTGATCGATGGCGTTGATATCGGCAATGGGGTTTTGGTCCAGTATAACCATGTCGGAGCATTTGCCTTTCTGCAAGCTGCCGAAAAAGCTTTCGACGCCAAAAAACTTAGAGCCGTTAGCGGTAGCCGTCTTCAGACTTTGGGCCGGCGTAAGACCTGAGGCCACCAGCAGCTTTATCTCCTCATGGATGGACGAGCCGGGATAGACATAGGAGTTGGAAGCGCCACAGTCAGAGCCGGCAACGATATTGACTCCTGCGGCATACATCTTTGGAACCAGCGAGGCGCAGAGCGCCTGGTACCTTTGAGTAAACCGGGTTTGTTCGTCCGATTGCCTTCTGGCGCCACGGACTCTTCCCGCATAGGTCGCCTGTATCCTGGGGTCGATATACGCAAGCAGGCTGTCGTTGGTATGATCGGTTTCTTTTATTCCTGACAAAGTCTTGGAGATAAAGAGGGTAGGGGTTATGCTAAAATTTTTCTGCGCCAGGTACTTGAACAGCTGGGCCGCCTTTACGCTATCGAATGTATTGAACAGGGAAGGCAAAGCTCCGAACAGTCCAATGGGGTGGGCGGTATGCTCGCTCTTCCGTATCTCTTCAGTGATGCTGTCCTCTTTGGACGAGCAGGCCTTAAAGACGTAATACAGGTGTTCCGACCCATCCATTCCCAGGCTGGCGGCTTCCTTCAGCTCGACAGTGAACGGCATGTGACCGGTAACCTTCATGCCTCTTTTCTTGGCCTGGCGGATAATCTCCAGGTAGGCGTCGCCGGAGATCTTGCTATCGTAGATCTTGACAAAGTCCACGTGGATCTTTTGCAGCGAGTCCAGCGCCGCCGTCACCTGCTCAGGTGTTACAACCGGAATTGAACCGGCCCAGGTGCCGCCCGGTCCATCGAGCTTGGGTCCGGCAGTAAAAATCCTTGGTCCGGCCAGCTCACCGTTTGCCACCTGTTTGCGCCAGGTCATGACTGAAGGCGTCATGTCACCGCCGCATTCCCGAACGGTAGTAACGCCATATGCCAGAAACAGGGGAAAAAGGTTTTTATTGGCTCCGATGGCGGAGTCGCCGCCCCTTAGGTGAATGTGCATATCCCAAAGACCGGGCATTACGTACTTACCCATGGCGTCGAGATACCGGTCGGCTTTGTACTTCGCCGCCATCTTTGTATCGTCGACGGCCTTGATCGTGTCGCCGGAGATGGCCAGCAGCTGATTTTTGATGATCTTCCCATTTATTACGTCTACGACGTTGGCGTTCGTAATCACCAGGGAGAATTTCTTTGCAGAGTTTTGTGCGTATACTAATTGAGCGATAACCAGGGCCAGACAGGCCAAAACTATTCTTTTCATGTCGAGAAGGTACTACATTTTGTTGATATCGAGCTTCTTATAAAATAACCCGTTCCGGCAGTATTTTAATGCTATCCCGCACCGCAACTCGACAAGCGGAGAGTAAAGTAAGTTTGCAGGATTCGAGGCGTTTTTGCAAATTCGCACTGTTACACAACCCCGAACAAGACCTTTCATGGACAACAATTTATACCCCCCCGCCCCGGCCGGCAGTATACCCGAAAAACTGGTTATTAGCCCCGCATTCCGAAAACAGGTAAGCTCCGTCGCCGGTTCCATCTTTCTCTTTCTCCTGGTCTATCTGTTACTGGTAGCAGCAGCCATTGCTCTGGCCATCGCCTGCTGCTGGATTGGGCTGAGCCTCATTATCGCCTTCCCCAAATTCATTACCCTCCTCATCGGCCTTGGACTGATAGGTGTGGGCATCTCGGTGCTTGTCTTCCTGTTCAAGTTCATCTTTGCGGTGGCCAGAGATGAAAACTCACAACGAATAGAAATCACCGAAGCAGAACACCCACAGCTATTTGCCTTTATTCGCCGGTTGACCGAAGAAACGCGCACCCCTTTTCCGAAAAAGATCTTCCTTACACCTGACGTCAATGCTGCCGTATTTTACAATTCAAGCTTCTGGAGCATGTTCCTCCCCGTCCGCAAGAATCTACAGATAGGCCTGGGACTGGTCAACTCCGTCAACATAAGCGAGTTCAAAGCCGTCATGGCCCACGAATTCGGTCATTTCAGCCAACGGAGCATGAAGCTGGGCAGCTTTACCTACAATGTCAACCGGGTCATTCACAATATGCTCTATGAGAACAATAGCTATACGGCCTTTCTCAACGCCTGGGGCAACCTTCACGGCTACCTTCGTTTCTTCGCGGGAATCACCGTCAAAATTGCCGAGGGCATACAGTGGATCCTCCGGGGGATGTATACCTTCGTCAACCGCAGCTACCAGGCGCTCAGCCGGGAAATGGAGTTTCATGCAGATGCAGTGGCCGCATCGGTGGCGGGAGGCAACAACGTAATCAGCGCGCTCAGCCGTTCGCAGGTAGCAAGCAGCTGTTATGCAAGGGCCCTCGACACGGCCAATGACAAGCTCAGACAAAATGAGTATTCCAGGAATATTTTCAGCAATCAGCTGACCGTCCTGCGGTCCATGGCAGACGACTACGGGCTTCCATTGAAAAGCGGACTCCCCGAAGTCTCTTATAGCTTCATACAATCTTTTTCCATCTCCCGCATCAACTACAAAGACCAGTGGGCGAGCCATCCTACACTGACGGAAAGAAAGGAGCACCTGGATCAGGTGGGTATCGAAGCCACGCCGGACAGCCGCAGCCCCTGGCTGCTTTTCGATCATCCCGAAGCTCTCCAGGAAAAGCTGACGAAAAATCTCTACCGGGAGGTCAAGCTAAAAGAAAACGCCCAGGAGTACGACGGAGCCGCATTCGAGACATGGTACGTAGAAAAGAAAAGGAGCTACGCTTTTCCCAATGAATACAAAGGCTTTTACGATAACCGTTATATTCAGATAAACGACTGGAATTTCTCCGAAATAGAGGCCAGCCAGGAGACTTTGACATTCGATCAGCTTTTCAATGAAGAAACAGGCCGGCTCCAGTCTTCTATCGGCGGACAGGAAAATGACCTTGAAACCGTAAATGCCATCAACGACGGTCGGCTCGATGTTTCCAGCTTCGACTTCGACGGGGTAAAATATTCCAGCGATGACACCCCGACCATCATCGGCACGCTCAAAAAAGACATCGAGACAACGGCCGACCGGCAGCGGGCATTAGACAAGCAAGCCTACCGGTTCTTCCTGGACAGGGCAGCCGACCCGGAGC
Organism: Bacteroidota bacterium; assembly: GCA_018267545.1. GTDB lineage: Bacteria > Bacteroidota > Bacteroidia > Chitinophagales > Chitinophagaceae > Puia. The sequence goes on along the minus strand of JAFDYG010000473.1, from coordinate 9,809 downwards.
TGATACGTAATAGTTACCGGGCCTTCCAATCGATCTGTCTGCACTCTGACGAATACGAAAATCTGGTCAATGCAATGCTGAAGACCGTCGAGCCATTCTATACCGGCGGACTTACCCTCGAACAGCTGAACGGCATTCTCCGGACCATCAAGGAACAATATGAGCCCGATCTGAAAAAAGCCTATCGACAACTGATAGATGACGGCATGCTCACCAAAGAAGAAAACGAAAAGCTATACGATGCCCTTCCCGCCTTCTCCGAAAAGGATTATCGCTATTTTGTCGACGGGAAGTTCCAAAACAACGAGCTGGATGAGCTGAGAGGACTGGCCATACAGACAGCGGAACACCTTCACCGGAGAAAGTTTGCGTCGTACAAACGGCTGCTCGAACAGCAGCTGTCGGCATAGCCGAATCCGGACTATTCCGACCGTAACGCCGTTACCGGGTTGGCCAGGGCCGCCCGAAGTGTACGAATACAAAGGATGAGCAAGGCGATGAGGAGCAGGAAGCCGCCTCCGGCCGCAAAAACCCACCAGCTCAGCGTCGTCTTGTAGGCAAAATTCTCCAGCCATTTGTTGCTGCCCCACCAGGCGATCGGCAGTGCGATGAGGATCGCCAGGCCGATGAGCTTGAGGAAGTCGCGGGACAGCAGCAGGATGAGCTGGGTGACGGAAGCGCCGATCACTTTACGCACACCGATCTCCTTGGTCCGCTGGTTCGTAATATAAATGACCAGGCCGAGAAGGCCGAGACAGCTGATAAAGACGGTAAGGCCCGTCGCCCAAAGCAGAAGACGGGAGATATTTCTTTCGGCGGTGTAGAATTTGGCGACGGTCTCGTCGACAAACTGATAGTCGAAATCGTCGTTCGGATAGACCTCATGAAAAGCCTTTTCGATTCCCTTGAGGGTAGCCGTCCAGTTAGCCCCATCCGCGCTATGAGGCTGGAGGCTGACGCTGAGGCCGTTTGCATTCCTGCTGCCGTTTGCGATCATGAGAGGCTTTATCGGCTCACGGAGCGAATGAGGAAAAAAGTCGGACACGACGCCGACGATATGCGGGTCGTTGTTGTTTTTGAGCTGCATGCCTATCACCTTCCCGGGGTCCTGGTAGCCCAGGATATGCAAATAAGTCTCGTTTATCACGACCGAGTTGGTCGTGTCACTATAAGGTGCGACGGCGCCTGCCAGCAGATGGAGACCGTACAGACGGATATAATTGGTGTCGCCAAGCTTCACCTGTACATTTTCACGGATTTCTTTTTTTCCGTCGTTGAAAATCATGGTGGTAGTCCAGGTGCCATTGCTGGAAGGCGGGTTACTCGAAATGCTGGCCATTGTTACGCCCGGAATGGCTTTCAGCTTAGCAAGCAGGACCGGTTTCTTCTCGGCCGGCTGGCGATAGTTGGTCCTGAAGTAGACGATCGCATCCCTTTTAAAGCCAAGATCTTTGCTGAGGGCGTAGCTGATCTGTTTTGCCACGAGAAGGGTCGCGATGATAAAAACCTGGGCAATGACGAACTGCGTGACGGTGAGGGATTTCCTGAGCCAGGCAGAACGGGTCTTTCCGGTATTGGAATAGGCCTGATTTTTTAGTACGAGGATAGGATTGAACCCTGAAAGAACCAGGGCAGGGTAGATCCCGGAGAGAATGGTAACGACTCCGATCAATGCAACCAGGAAGATGACGATGCCCGGCTGAAGCAGGTTGAAATGAAAATCGCTGGGTATGAAATCGGCGAACATCTTCAGCAGGAAGGGCATTAGTATAATAGAGAGAAGCGTAGCCAGTAAGGTGAGCACGAAGGTCTCGGAGAGAAACTGCATCATGAGCTGAAGCCGGCGGCTCCCCATGGTCTTGCGGATACCGATCTCCTTTGCCCGCTGAGAAGCCTGCGCGGTGGTGAGATTGATGAAGTTGATGCATGCCAGCAGCAGCAGGAAAGCGGCAACGGCCAGCAGGCTGTACAGCGTAGGTTTATGGGCCTGGCGGCTGTCGTCGAAAACGCCATAGTCGAGGTTGAAATGAATATCGCTAAGCGGCTGGAGTCCGGCGGACTGTTTATACGTAGCCGCCTCATGCGGGTCAGGCTTCTCGTTTGACGTGAGTATTTTCGTTAGCTGAGCGTTGACAGACGCTACTTTTGTATTGGGAAGCAGTTTGACGAATAGCTGGTCCGCAGAGTTGGTATACCCCCATCGACCAAAACCTTCAGGTTTCAGCCGGGCCGTATAGTAGGTGGAACGCGAAAGAAATGTTCCGAAATAAAAATCGGTATTGCCAGGGAGGTCTTTTACGATGCCGGTGATGGTGCACTGAATGGTATCATCGAAAACGATCGGCTTACCGATGATCTCGGCAGTGCGAAGCCCGCCGTAGTAGAGACGGGCGTTTTTCTCGGTGAGGACTACCTGGTAGGGTTGCCTTGTGGCCGTTGCCGGGGAGCCTGCGAGCCAGGTATAGCCGATGAGGTTGAAGTAATTTTCATCCGCGACGACAATGTCTTTTTGTTTGCGAAGGACCAGCGGGGTAGCCGGATTGGGGTAGGGGATGGCAATGCGGGTTTCACCGAGGGTGCGAAAAGGAGCTACGATCTCCAGGCCGGTAACCTCATTTTTTGCGGCCGCTCCCATCGGCTCAGACAGACAATTGTTGTGCCAGTCGCCGCCTTTGTTGCTGCCCTCAGCAACAACACGATAGATACGAGAGCCGTCTTTTTCAAATTTATCGAAGGAGAAATCATACTGTACGAGCAAAAAGATAATCAGAGAGGCGCTGATCCCGATAGCAAGACCGACAATATTGATAAAGGAGAAAGTCTTGTTGCGCCAAAAGTTCCGGAGAGCGGTGGTAAAATAGTTTTTAAACATGGGATGCAGCGTAAAGGTTTGATTGTGAGCAACCAAATCGATGCCAGACTGATGAATGTCTGCCGGTCAGGCAGTTAGTACTAGCTAAAGGCCCAAAGTGTCCGGTTTTGATACAGCCTGTTGTTCGTTACTACTACAAATTGTGTATTTTTTAGACAATCCGCCAGGCCGACTTTTACAATACAATTCATTACGATATGAGAAAATCGGCTATCTCCTTTGCCTTATTGCTTGGCATCCTGCTACAGGGCTGTGCGCAAGATTCCCGCCACAACACAGATACTTCCCTGAAGAATATGAATATACCCAAGAATATGCACCTGGTCCAGCCATCGACGGCATCAAAAATAAACTCCATGAATCATTCCACTTCTACCCCCCAACCCAAGATCGAAGACTTAAAGATTAGCAGCGGCAACTACTTCTCTTATGCGCTACCTCCGGGCTGGAGGATAGGCGAGGACGGTCAATTTGCACTTTCCTTAGTATCGTCCGACAATAAAGCCATAACGGTAATGGTAGGCAATTCGGGTATGATGCCGGGTTATCCCGCCCAAAGATTCGTCTATGAGAAACTCATGTCGCTGCGTCCCAACAGCCTCAATTTAAGCAATCCCGTCAGGACCAACCCGGTTCAGGGTTTCCAGGAAGCCTACTTGTTCCAGGTAGCCTATACGCTCCCCAGCGGGAAGTACGTGGGTGAAGCCGTTTGTCATATTACCAATTACTATGGAGGGTGTGTGATGGCAATGACGGCAGCCCTATCCGAAACCACGCAATGGGCTTCCTATTCGACCTGGCTGCCACAGGTCTCTCGTCAGATCTCCGCTACCAATGGAGCCGCATTCGGCATGCGGGGCGTCATGCAGCAAAACCTGCAAAACTCGGTAGCCTTTGGGGAAGCGATGAAGGCCTATAGAGATTGGTCGGCCCAAAAATGGCAGAAGGTAACCGATGAACGAAATAAATCCGTAGACCGGCAAAACGATCAGTTCAGGGAAAACCTCGGCGCAATCAATACCTACAACAATCCCTACAATGCGAGCAGCCCCCTGGAGCTTAGCACCCAATATCACTATTATTGGATCGACCAGCAGGGGAGGGTTTTGGGCTCCAACGATCCTTCGGCCAACCCCAATCACGGGAGCACATCTGAATGGAAGCCGCTGCAGCGGAAAGAAAATCCTTAGTGAATGCTTAAGATTATGGATTCATCCTGTTGAAATAACCGAGAATGGTCTCATTGTTAGCCTTGAGCCTGCCTTCGCTGGTGCTAAAAGTCAGCTCTACTTTACCTTCCTTTAATTGTTCGAAGATTGAATTTATAAAGTCGCTTACCGGAGGAAAGTCATCATGTAATCCTTTCCCGCCAAGATCTGTATTCAATGCCGGAGGAATGATTTCGACGACTTCGATATTTTTTGCCTTTAATGAATAACGCAATGTTAGCGTAAATGATCGTAAAAACGCTTTTGTAGCACAATAGACCGGGACTTTTGCCAATGGGACAAATGCCAATCCGGAGGTTACGTTCATTATGGTATTCAAGGACTTTAAATTCAAAAACAGATTGGTGAGGTGTAAAGGCGCGGTTACGTTTATCTCGATTTCATTATTGGACTTTTCATAAAAATCAGCGTCGGAAGCCGTCATCCAATTTTGAATCCCTGCATTGTTCACCAGCACATTCAAATCGGGGTGATTGTCCGATATCCAATTGTAAAGCTCTATCCGATCTTCTTCCCTGGCAAGATCACAAACCTTTGTAATAAGGGAAGGGTATTGCCCAGCCGCTTCATTTAAGGCAGAATCTCTCCTTCCGCAAATTATAACGGTGTTGCCTTCTTTAATAAATCTTTCTGCAAGCCCGAGGCCAATACCCGTAGCCCCACCAGTAACAAGGATTTTGTTCTTAGATAGTTTCATAAGTTTAAAAATAGACAATATATCGTATTAACCTATTTTTATACGGTCAAACTCCGCATTATGGAACTCTCGCCCGAAATCGAAGCCTACAACAATTCCCTTTCGCCTGCCGAGCGCAAGATAGCCCTTCTCCTGTACGAGGAAATTTGCAGGCATCTGCCCGAAGCCGAAAAGAAAGTGTGGCACCGCCATCCCGTCTGGTTCCTGGATGGCAATCCCATCGTTGGCTATAGCCAGCGAAAAAGTGGAATGAACCTGATGTTTTGGAGCGGTCAATCCTTTGACGAGCCGGAACTACACAAAGAAGGGAAATTCAAAGCGGCCGAAATACGCTACACCGATGCGGCCGAAATAAATACCAGCGATCTTCGACGTTGGCTGGAAAAGGGTAGAGATATCCAGTGGGATTATAAAAATATCGTCAAGCGGAAAGGAGTGTTGCAGAGATTGAAATAGTTTTATACATTCATCATCCGGAAAAAAACGCGTCCCAATGACAAATTTTGAAATAAGCAACTGCGCCATAAAAGAAATCGAAAAAATGAACTGGGGAATAACTCAACAATTCCTCAAAATTCACGAACTCATTTACGAGGATAACAAACCCAAAATAGCGCACATCGACAAAGATGCTCCTGAAGAAACAGTCATCGTCTATTTTCCTGTGAAAGATGAAAAATTCTACCTGGCAATTTACGTTAAAACCATCCCTGACATCGCTGTAACTTGGGTTGGAACGGAAGCAGCACATAGCGTTTATTTCAAAGCCACTTCTGATAACTTAGCCTTAAATCAGCTGACCAGTCTGACAAGATTAAAACCGACAAGGGGATGGAATAAAGGAGACTCTAAAAGGCATGGAAAATCAAGCTATACATTTAGCTGTATTCAGTTTATGCCCAATCCGGAACCGGATGAATTTGAGGACAAACTCAATAAATTGCTCGACTTCTTAGAACAGGATGAAGATGGAATACGAAGGCTCGTTAGCACAGCCTATGGACAAATTCAGGTATCGTCCATTTTTCACAATGGGAATACTATGCTGGGAGGGTTTCATCTTGACAAACATCTATTGAAAAGGTTAAATGCCTTAGAGCTCGAAATCGATTTTGACCTTTATGCTAAAGGACAGCTTTTTGAATAAGTCCAGCCCATTTTCAAAAAATAAGTCCTCTTCGATATACATCCTCGACCTCGTCTTCTAATGAGTTGGGCCGTACAGATAAGTTTTTGGACTTTCAGGCAAAATCGACGGCTGACATGCCCGCTACCTTTACGGTATGAAATCCGCATATTTATCAACGCTGACCCCGCTGCGAGGCGTGGCAGCCGTCCTCGTCCTGGTATTTCACAGCCAGACATTCATTCACCCCCTCGTGAGCAGCCATGTCACCTTGCTAATGCAAAAGGGCTGGCTTTGGGTGGACTTCTTCTTTGTCCTCAGCGGATTTATTCTTTTTCATGTGTACGGAGAGACTTTCCGGCAGAGGGTAGAGCGATATGCGTATCTACAATACCTGCGGGCTCGTTTCGCGCGAGTCTATCCGTTGCATTTCTTTACCTTGTTCTGGGTGCTTGCGGTGGGAGCCCTTATCCTGGCTAATCCGATTGCACATCCCCTTTGGAACCGGTTCTTTCATTTCATCTTCGACGTGAAAACGGTCCCCGCGTCGCTCGTCATGCTGCAGGCCATGCACCTGTTTCCGACGGCTCCGTTGAATACGGTCTCCTGGTCGCTTAGCACCGAATGGTGGATGTACCTGCTGTTCCCCTTGCTGACACCGTTATTGGCAGTAAGCAGCCGGAAGCAACGGCTGATCTGGCTCCTGGCAATAGCAGGGTTATTTGGCCTGGTCAAGTATTGGCTGGTTCCGGAATTCGGGATGCATCTGTGGCAGCGTCAGTCGGCCAGCCTGAATACGATCAATGATTTTGCTTTCTTTCGCTGCATGGCCGGGTTTGCTCTCGGTATGCTTACCTGCCGCTGGTTCCAGGAAGGAAGTGGAAAAGGCTGGCTCAGCCGGGACATCGTTTTCTGGGCCGTCGTCTCAGCCCTGCTGCTAAGCATGCACTTTGATGGAAACGAGCTGATCACCGTAGCGTTGTTTCCTTTTTTGATCCTTGCCGCCGCTTATAATCACTCCGGGGTGTACCGGCTGCTTGCTGCACGTCCAGCACAGCGACTGGGAGACTGGTCCTTTTCCATCTATATGGTCCATATGCCGATATTCTTTACTTACCGGGGATTGGCGCCCTTTCTCGGAATGCCTGTACCTGAGGGCTTCGTGTCCCAGCACCCCAATTACGGAATAGGATGGCTTTGCTGCCTGCTTTTTCTCATCGTTACGCTCGTGGCTGCATCGCTAACCTTCCAGTACGTCGAAGTTCCAGCCCGAAGTTATTTTAATGGTAAGAAATTCATATCTTCAAAAAGGTATGGACAAGTCTAACACACAAGATCAGCGTATCGCAAAAATGACCTTTGCCTCGGTCTATCCTTTGTATCTCGCAAAAGTAGAGAAGAAAGGTAGGACAAAAGAAGAATTGCACCAGGTCATACAATGGTTGACGGGCTTCGACAACAAGAAACTCCAGGAGCTCATAAAAGAAAAGGCAACCTTTGAGACGTTCTTCCAGCGCGCTTCGTTAAATCCCCATGCAAGCCTCATCACCGGAGTAATCTGCGGGTATCGGGTAGAGGAAATCGAAAATCCTTTGACTCAGCAGGTCCGATATTTGGATAAGCTGGTCGATGAGCTGGCGAAAGGCAGGAAAATGGACAAAATTATCCGCGGTTGATGCTGACATAAGGCTGTCACTAATGACACGTTCCTTTGTGTCATTAAAACAAAACTATATGAATCTCTCCTCAGTCAGAATCATCACTGCCGACATTAAGCGTCTTATCCATTTTTATGAGCAGGTCACCGGAGCACAGCTGACACGATATACCGATGATTTCGCAGAACTGCGAACTCCACAGGCGGCATTGGCCATTGGAAGCACCAATACTCTAGCGCTATTTGGCGGAAATGAAATAGCCAAAGCCGCGGCCAATCAATCGGTCATCATCGAGTTCAGAGTCGACGATGTCGATAGCAGGTATGAAGATCTGGCCGATTTTATAGGAGAAAATATTGTGCAAAAACCGACTACGATGCCTTGGGGTAATCGATCGCTGCTTTTTAGGGACCCGGATGGCAACCTTGTCAATTTCTTTACGCCAGTCGCAGCGGAAGCCAAAAAGAGATTTGAATAAAAACAAAAGCCCCTGCGATGCAGGGGCTTTCTTCTAGCTTTAGACTCAAGTCGGGAAGACAGGATTCGAACCTGCGACCCCTACGTCCCGAACGTAGTGCGCTACCGGGCTGCGCTACTTCCCGATCCGTCGCTATGACGAAAAAATCGTCAAAACGGGACGCGAAGATAGCAGCTTTCCCGAAGTTGGCAAAATTGATTATTGTCTTTTTCGAATGATTTGGAAGGCGTTACCGAGCTGGTCGGTCAGGTCGGAGGGGAGCATGGCTTCTTGCGACCAGTACACAGCTCCACAGTCGCCGGCCAGGACGTGGAGGTAGATGCCCAGCAGCGCCGTCTCGCCGGGGGAGTAGCCCTGGGACAGGAGGGCCGTGAGGATGCCGGTCAGGACGTCGCCACTGCCGCCCTTGGCCATGCCGGCATTGCCGGTGGAGTTGAAATAGCTCTTTCCGCCCGGCATCGCGACAAAACTATAATGCCCTTTCAGCACGATGATGAGCTGGTGCTGGCGTGCCTTCTCCCGGGCCTTTTCCAGCCGCAGAAAGTCATCGGGGGACGGCCCGAACAGCCGCTCGAACTCTTTGGGATGGGGAGTAATGATAGAGTAGGGGGGCAGCATCCCGAGCAGTTCCGGATGAGCCGCCAGGATATTGAGCGCGTCTGCGTCCGCCACCATCGGCTTGCGATAGCGGGACAAAAGGTCCTTTAAGAACGCAACGGTCCGGGAGTCGGTCCCGATACCCGGGCCGATACCTATTACGGAATACTTGTCCAGCTCGCCCGGCGGGGAAGTATGCAGGCGCTCGTCCGGATCCACTTGCAGCATCGCTTCAGGGAGCGCCGTTTGCAGGATCGTATAGCCGCAGCCCGGAACCTGGCAGGTCAGCAGACCCGCGCCGGCCCGAAGACAGGCCCTGGCCGCCAGGACGGCGGCGCCCAGCTTCCCGAAGCTGCCCGCTACCAGCAAGGCATGACCGAAATTGCCTTTGTGGGCGAATTGCTGCCGCGGCCGGAAGATCGCGCCGATGATCTCTGCGTCCAGCAGCTCGGACTCGCCCGACAGATGCCGGAGATAGTCAGGATGGAGCCCGATATCAAGGATGGTCACCTCACCGACGAAAGCCGCATTCTCCGGCATCAGAAAGGCCTCTTTGTAGCACTGAAAGCTCAGCGTATGCGTGGCACGGATGATCGTATTGCCCTTCGACGTGCTGCTTACAAAGAGCCCGCTGGGTATGTCTATCGATATGATCTCCACTCCGGACCCGTTAATATGCTGCACGAGCTGTTCGGTCACGCCGTCCAGCTTCCTGTTCAGCCCCGAGCCGAACAGGGCGTCGATCACTACCTCTCCATGCTGGATAGGATAGAAATGTTCCGGCCCCTGGATATAGATCACCTCCACCGGCGTGGCATGCAGCCTCGCCAGATTGACCTGGAAGTCTTCCGTACCGAGGTGGCCGAATTCGAGGATGTAAACGGTAACCGCGCAGTCGAGCCCGCTCAGCATCCGCGCAAGCGCGAGGCCGTCGCCGCCATTGTTGCCCTTGCCGCAAAAGATCGAGAAATGTCGTTCGAGCCATCCACGGGCTTCCAGCCACCGGAGACAGCTGGCCGCAGCCCGTTCCATCAGGTCGACGGAAGCGATGGGTTCGTGCTCCATCGTGTAGCTATCCCAGGCCCTGATCTGTTCAGCCGATAAGATTTCCATACGGAAATTTAGGCATTTTTCTTCACTGCCGCCTTCTTC
>JAFDYG010000472.1 GCA_018267545.1 Bacteroidota bacterium | reverse complement strand
TAGTTATATCCTGCGAGGTGGGAGGACTCGTCGAAGATGGGTTGTTTCCTGCTGACGAGGAGGTCGCCGCGGCGGACTCGTTTTTCGCTGGTTCCTTCCTGCCAGAAGGAAGTGGTGTCCTTGGGGAAGTAATATTTCGGGAAGGTTTCGACTGAGACCATAACGGCTTCGCCGGTGGAGTCATCCCGGAAGAGGGCGCTCTTGGCGCGGGGCCAGTAGTTATTATAGTTGGGAATGGAATTGAGAAACTCTTCGCTGGTGGAGCGTTCGATAATGGTCCGTACGCCGTCGTCTACCTCGGGGATGATGGGTGTGCTGACGCTGATCCGGTTAAAGGTGTCGACATAGCTGCGGATCCGGGGATAGCGGTAGGGGGCAAAGGCAAAGGAGTTGAAGAAAGCCGGGAAGGCTTTGTCCTTGCTATGCGTATGAACGGCGAGGAGATAGTAGTCCGCGCCGTGGATGACAAATTTCGTTTTGAAGAAGGAGCCGTCTTTGGCCTGGAAGACCGCGTCGAGGCTGGGATAGCCGCCGCAGGTTCCGCTCTGGCGGCTGAGGGGCTTTTCAATCCAGTCGGAGAGGCGGAAGCTTTCTTCCATCAGGGCCAGGTCTGCCGTGTCTTCTTCGAGGAAGCGGTAGTTCTGGACTGTTTTCTTCCAAAGCAGGAAGGCGTCGCCGGTAATCGAATCGGTGGCTTCGTATTCCCAGCGGGGAATGTTGTCTATGTTGGCGGCGTTCTTGCATTGTGAGGGGGTCCGGGGCCAGCGGAGGGTGAAGCCGCCGCGGGCGGGGCTGAAGTCGGTCCAGCTGGCGGAGGTATTGTTCCGGAGCTTTATGGAATTGAAGAACTGGTCGGCTTCGGCGCCTTCGACGTAAGTGTTGGTTCCGCTGATCTTGAAGATCCAGACTTCGGTAGGCGTAATCAGGATGTTGTAGCGCTGGATGTCGCCGCGGCGGGTACGGCCGGTGATGTCGAAGCCGTGGTAACCGCTGCGAATGATGGGTGTCTTTTTGAGGATGCGGCCCGGTATGTTTTCGTATAGGAGGCTGTCGACTTTCCGGAGGATGGCGTCATCCTTTTGGCCGAGGAAGCCGCTGTGTGTCTTGACCCGATTAATCATGTAGTAGGCTCCGTTGCTCATGTCGGCGTATTGCCAGGATTCGTCGGAGCGATTGGTCGTGCGGCGGTACAGCCGTCCGGGAAGTGCGACCGAGAAGTCGCCGTCTTCCGCGGTGAAGGTCGAGAAGCTAACGGGGACCTTTATCTTGTCGATGTCGTCGCGGCGGGAGGCGTCGCGGTCGGGCATAAAGACGGGGCGGAGGGTGTAGCCCTTGCGCCGGAGGATCTCGATGACGCCGCGCTTGCCGGGGAGGTGGGCGGCCCCTACCCCAACGAAGAGCGAATGTTTTTTGATGATGCTGTCGATGGAGGCGGCCTGGATTTCGTTGCGGCGGTAGAGGAATTTCTCCATATAGGCTTCGGAGGGCTCCATGAGCTTTTCGAGTGAATCCAGGAGATCGAGGTCGCCTTTGCGGTAGGCTTCCTGGGTCTTGCGTTCGAGGTCGAAGGAAGATTCGCCGTCGGCGTCAGGGGCTTTTTTCCTCTTGTCCTTTAGCATGTCCTGTGCGGCCTCCATGATGAGGCGTTCGGTCTGAAAGAAGTTTTCTACGCCGGTGGCTTGCTTGCCGAGCTTCTTGCCGGTCTGGTAGATATAGAGATCGAGGTAGGTGTCTTCCTCGAAGTCGGCGCGGGTGCGGTAGGTGCGGTAGAGGAGGCTGTTGATGACGGTGGGCTCATTGCTGAGGGCGGATTTGAGCCGGTCGTCGTATTTTTCGAGCTGGAAGGATTTCTCGTTGATAAAGTCGTTGGGGGCTCCCTGGGTAAAATAGCGGAGGTTCGTCTGGAGGTTTTCGAAGCGGAACATTTCGTCCTGCCAGAGCTGGGGGTCCAGCTCGAGGGCGACGACTTCGGCGTTCTTGATGTCGAGGTAGAAGGAGTCGCTGAGGTGGAAGACGAGCTTGGAGGAGACGTGCATGGTCCCGAAGAGATAGGACGGTTTTTGAAGGCCGTTACCAGTGATTTCCCATAATAGGGCGGGGTATTTTTTTTCTGATTTTTGTTGAGCTGTCAGGCTGGAAACCGGGAAAAAAATAATTAGGGCTATGTATAAGTACCGAAGGGCGGTCGATCGCATTAAAATAGGTGGTTAATCGGTTCATGAAGATAACGAAAAAAGAGGGGAAAATTATATTTTTTGCGGGATAGAAGAAGTTTTCTTACCTTTGCCCGCTTGAAATTTCAAGTCTTTTGTCATGCCGTAACATGATACAAATCGGGTGCCGTAAGACCTGGTTTGACCGGAAACAACCTCCGATTAGTCAGTATATACCACCCGCCTGGTATCATGTGCGAATAGTCGTCCAGTTGGTGCAGCCTCTGGCGAAAACCATAAAAACATTAAATAGCACATGAAGCTTTCACAGTTCAAGTTCGATCTCCCGTTAAACCTTATTGCCCAGCACCCTGCGAAAAAGAGAGAAGACAGCCGTATGATGGTTGTCCACCGCAAGACCGGCTTGATCGAGAACAAGCATTTCCGCGATATTCTCGAATATTTCGATGACAAGGATGTGTTCGTAGTCAACAATACCAAGGTATTTCCTGCCCGTATGTATGGCCGAAAGGAAAAGACGGGAGCGAAGATCGAGGTGTTTTTGCTTCGTGAATTGAATAAGCCCAATCGTCTTTGGGACGTGATCGTGGACCCGGCGCGTAAGATCCGGGTGGGTAATAAGCTCTATTTCGGCGACAATGACGAGCTGGTAGCAGAAGTAATCGACAATACGACGAGCCGGGGACGGACGATTCGTTTCCTGTGGGATGGAACTGATGACGAGTTTCGCCAGGTGCTGGAAATCCTGGGTGAGACGCCTCTCCCCAAATATATCAAGCGGAAGCCCGATGAGGAAGACAAGGAGCGTTACCAGACGGTATATGCGAAGCACGAGGGTGCGGTGGCGGCTCCGACGGCGGGCCTTCACTTCAGCAAGGAGCTGATCAAGCGTTTGGAGATCAAGGGTATCCGTTTCTCAGAAATCACGCTGCATACGGGTTTGGGAACCTTCCGGCCGATCGAGGTGGAAGACCTGAGCAAGCACAAGATGGATGCGGAGTATTACCGGATCGAGGAGGATGCCTGTAAGATCGTGAATAAGGCGCGGGTAGGTACTCACCGGATCTGCTCGATCGGGACGACGACGATGCGGGCGCTGGAGTCTTCGTTTACGGCCGAGAAGCTGCTGAAGCCTTCGGAGGGTTGGACGAATACGTTTATCCACCCGCCTTACCAGTTCAATATTGCGGATGCGCTGGTGACGAACTTTCACCTGCCGAAGACGAGCCTGCTGATCATGGTTTGTGCGTTTGCGGGTTATGATCTGGCGATGGAGGCTTATAGAAAAGCGATAAAGGATAAGTATCGTTTCTTCAGCTATGGGGATGCGATGTTGGTATTATAATCTTTTTATTAGTGATATTGTTTGGCCGGCTCCTGCGGAGCCGGCTATTTTTTTTGGTATATTGGTGCTATGAGAAAACTTTGCTTGTCATTTCTATTTTTATCCCTTGCATTTATGGTGGTAGCGCAGCAAGAAATCCCTTTATATAGTGGTCCTATTCCCAATTCGAAGCCGGGTGCAAACCGGGAGAAAGTCGAGGGGAATCATTCGTATAGCCTGGTCAGCCAGCCTACACTGACGATCTTTTTGCCTTCGGGGGGCTCGAAGGGGGCGGTGGTTGTATGTCCCGGCGGGGGGTATACGCATTTGGCGATGGGGCATGAGGGGCTGGAGATTGCGAAGATGCTGAATGAGGCGGGGTATGCGGCGTTCGTGCTGAAGTACCGGCTGCCGAACGACGAGACGATGGTGGATAAGACGATCGGGCCGTTGCAGGATGCGCAGCGGGCGATACAGGTGGTAAGGGAGCGGGCGAAGGAATGGGGGGTGGACGCGGGGAAGGTGGGGATCATGGGGTTCTCGGCGGGGGGCCACCTGGCTTCGACGGCGGGGACGCATTTCGGGACGGCGGTGATCGACAATAAGAGCGGAGTTTCGCTGCGGCCGGATTTTATGATATTGATGTATCCTGTTATTTCCTTTAGCGATTCGATTGGGCATCGGGGTTCGAGGGATGCGTTGATCGGGAAGAGTCCTGCGGCGGATAAGGTGCAGCTTTATTCCAATGAGCTGCAGGTGACGGCGGCTGCGCCGCCTGCCTTCATCGTTCATTCGGAAGATGATAAGACGGTGCAAGTGGCAAATAGTATCCACATGTATGAATCCTTATTGCATAATGGTGTGCCTGCAGAGATGCATTTATATGCAAAAGGAGGCCATGGGTATGGCCTCCATAATTCGACTACGACGGACCAGTGGTCCGAAAGATTAATCAATTGGTTGAACGGACTGCTCGCGGGCAAGTAGCGCGGGCTGCAGGCCGGCTTACTCCAGGCCAAATAATCCTTTATTCAGCAGCTGCAGCGTCTCTGTCTTGTGGGCAGAGGGGATGAGCAGGGACACGTTGTGTTTGCTGCCGCCGTAGCTGACCATCCGGATGGGTACTTTGACGAGGGCCGCGAAGAGCTTGCTCAGCACGTCGGGGGTTTGGGTGAGCTCGTTGCCGACGATGGACACGATGGTGAGGTTTTCTTCTACCTCGATGGCGCCGAAGGGTTCCAGCTCACGGACGATGGCCTTGAGGTCGGCGGTGTTTTCGATCGTGAGGGAGACGGCCACTTCGGAGGTGGTGATCATGTCGATCGGCGTCCGGTATTTTTCGAACACCTCGAATATTTTGCGCAGGAAGCCGTAGGCCAGGAGCATGCGGCTGCTCTTTATATTGATGGCGATGATGCCGTCTTTGGCGGCGATGGCTTTGACGCCCTGGGAGCCGGCTTCCTCGGTGATGAGGGTGCCTTTGGCGTCGGGCTGCATGGTATTGAGGAGCTTTACCGGTACTTTATAGAACTGGGCGGGCCAGATGGACGCCGGGTGGAGGATCTTCGCGCCGAAGTAGGCGAGCTCGGCGGCTTCTTCGAAGCTGAGCTGCTCGATGGCGACGGTCTTTTTGACGACGCGGGGGTCGTTGTTGTGCATGCCGTCGATGTCGGTCCAGATCTCGCAGACCGAGGCGTTGATGGCGGCGGCGATGAGGGACGCGCTGTAGTCGGAGCCGCCGCGTTTGAGGTTGTCCACCTCACCGCGTGCATTGCGGCAGATATAGCCCTGGGTGATGAAGAGCTTCTTGTCTTTATGCTGCTGGAGCAGGTGCGCCAGCTTTGTTTTGATGCTGTTGATCTGGGGTTCGTCGTGGCTGTCGATGCTCATGAATTCCAGCGCGGGGAGCAGGTGGTGGTCGATTTTGTGCTCTTCGAGGAAGACCGAGAAGAGTTTGGTCGACAGGAGTTCGCCCTGGGCCAGGATATCCTTACTCAGCGCTTCGCTGAAGGAGATGCGCAGGATGATCGTGAGGAATTCGAAGTGTTCGGCTACGATGGCTTTTGCCTTGGCGTATGTTTTCTCGCCCTTGACGAGTTCTTTTATGAAAGACTGATAGTGTGCTTCCAGCTTGTCGATGAGCTCCCTGGCTTTTTCTCTTTCGCCGGAGGAAATGGCGTTTCCGATTTCAACGAGGGAGTTGGTGGTGCCGCTGAGGGCGCTGAGCACGACGATAGTAGGCTCATCGTCTGCGGTGATGAGCTGGGAGACCTGGCGCATTCTTTCGGGTTTGCCTACGGAGGTGCCGCCGAATTTCATTACTTTAAACTGAGTCATTGTCTTTCTTGCATTTGGGACCGCAAAGATAAGGCTGGTGGGGTTAGAAAGTGTCAAAAAATCAGTCGAGTGAGCCGGTAGGGTGATCGAGCGGTGGCGGTAGGGTGATCGAGTGGGGCGACAGGCATGTGCGAGGTGGCGCTCCGCGTGATCAGGACGGGAATTCTACGTTCAGTTTTTTTGCGAGGGATTGGAGGTCTTCGACGACGGCGGGGAGCAGGGGGATGCCCTGGGAGAGGCGTTCGGCTTCCATTTCCCGTTCGGGGTCGCCGGGGATCAGAACTTTTTCGTGACCCGGGGCCGGAGTGGCGCAGCGAAAACGACGGATCCAGTTGTCCATATGTTGTTTGAAGTCTGCTGCGGGACGGAATGCGTCGACGCGCATGGCTCCGAAGAAGTGACCGATGCCTTTTCCGGGCATACCGGTGGGCATGGGGACGTAGGCGGGGAAGGGGGGCACCCAGGGGCCGTAGTTGGCGCCGCTGAGGACTGCGGAGAGGATGTCGACGACTGCACCGAGGGCGTAGCCTTTGTGGCTGCCGTGGTCGCGGTCGCCGCCGAGGGGCAGGAGGGCGCCGCCGGTTTTGAGCTCGTGGGGATTGGTGGAGGGGTTGCCGTCCTTGTCCTGGATCCAGCCGAGGGGCGCGGGTTTACCGGTTCTTTGAAGGATTTCGAGCTTGCCGTTGGCGGCGGTGGTGGTTGCGAGGTCGGCGACGAAGGGGGGCTCCTCCCCTGCCGGGACGGCCACGCAGATGGGATTGGTGCCGAGGAGCCGTTCTACCGAGAAGGTGGGTGCTACCAGGGCGCTGGCGTTGGTCATGGCGATGCCGATCATCTCCTTTTCGACGGCCTTGAGGGCGTGGTAGCCGGCGATGCCGAAGTGGTTGGAGTTTTGTACGCTGACCCAGCCGGTCCCGACCTTTTCGGCCTTTTCGATGGCTACCTGCATGGCGAAGGGGGCCACGACCAGGCCCAGGCCACTGTCCCCATCGACGACGGCCGTGGAAGGCGTCTCGTGTATGATGCGGACATTGGGCCTGGGGTTAGCTCTTCCTGCTTCCTGGAGCCGCACGTAGCCGATGAGCCGGGCTACGCCGTGGGAGTCGATGCCGCGGAGGTCGGCGCTGAGCAAGGCTGTGGCAGCGGTGCGGGCGTCGGAGTCCGGGCAACCGATGGCCTGGAAGATTGCGTTGGTAAAAGAGAGGAGCTGGTCGTAGGCGATGAGCATTGAATAATATTAATTAGGGTCGCAAGATCGGATTTGTGCTCGAACTTTATAATTTGCTGAGCTGTTCGTTGTAGAAATTGCGAGTAGCGATGACGTCCTGAACGTTTTTGTCCCAGTTATCTTCCCGCTCTATTGAAAGCATACCTTTGAAGCCCTGACGTTTCAATTCTTGAAAGATGGGGGTAAATTTGATGACGCCGGTACCGACGACGAGATCTTTTGCTTTGGTATTTCCGGCAGAGTCTATATCTTTCAGGTGAACGCCATAGACGTGGCCTTCGAGCTTTTTGAGGCATTCGACCGGGTCGAGGCCGTTGCGGGTCCAGTGGCCGACGTCAGCGCAGGAGCCGATATGCGGGTGTCCTTTGACGGCAGCGAGGACCGAATCGGGGTGCCAGTAGGCATTGGGCCTGGGGTGATCATGAATGGCGATATTGATACCGTAGACGCCGGCGAGGCTGTCTATTCCGTCCCATTGGTTTTTTAGGGGTTCACAGGTTATGTAGCTTAGTCCGAATTCTTTGGCCAGGTCGAAGTACTGCTTCCACTCGTCCATGGTTTTCGGGGTAATAACGCCCATGGCTACTATCTGGATGCCTTTCGACTGCAGGAGCTGCTTGATCTTCGCCCTGCTGTCGGCGGACATACGGATGCCGAAGGTGTCTTTCATGCCGCCGCCGAGGGGTTGGCCGGGGAAGGCCTCGACGTACTTGATTCCGGCGCTGTCGGCCTGTGTGATGGATTTGACGAAGGGGCCGGCGACGTGGAAGGTCCAGAGCTGAACACCGAGCTTCCAGTCGGTAGCGGGATTAACGGAGGCGACGCCGTTAGTAGAGTCGCTGGACTTTGTTGTGGAGTCCGTTTTTGCGGCAGTATCGGAGGAGCCGCCGCAGCTGGAAAAGGCGATAATGGCGAAGCAAAGCCAGCCGAAAAAGAAATTTTTCATGTGTAATGTATTTGTTTGTTCAGTCAAAGCGTTGAAATTAAGTCATTTTTAGCCGACAGGGAAGGCTAAAATATTCGATCTCGTGTAGCAGTGGCCGGTCTTAGTCTAAATCGAATTAAAATAAAATAGTATTTACTAATATTATATAAGACAGTTATAATTAACTTTGTATTTCAGAGTCAATATTTTAATCACACCAAAACAAGTTGTATGAGAAAACTGTGTTTCCTTCTCTGCTGCCTGGTATTCCTTTCCAGTCAGATTCTTGCACAAACAAAAACTATTACGGGGACGGTGACGGATGCGGGCGGGCTGCCTGTAGCCGCGGCTTCTGTTACCATTAAGGGCTCGAACCAAGGGACGAGCACCGGAGCGGATGGGACTTTTACCTTATCTGTACCTACTACGGCAAAGACGCTGGTTATTTCAGCGATCAATTTTACTACGCTCGAGATAAACGTTCAAAATACGACGAATATCGGGAAGGTTACTTTGCAGGCCGGCAACCAGAATTTGAATGAGGTGGTGGTCGTGGGTTATGGTACGCAAAAAAAGACGAATGTGACCGGCGCTGTGGCGACGGTCAGCGGAGATAAGGTGGCGGACCGCCCCTTTACGTCCGTCGACAAGACTCTGCAGGGTGCGGTAGCGGGTCTGCAGGTTGCTTCTACCTCGGGTGCGCCGGGTTCCAACACGGATATCCGTATCCGTGGTATCGGGAGTATTTCGGCCGGCGCTGCTCCTCTTTGGGTCATCGACGGGGTAATCGCGACAACCGGCGACCTGACCACGAATACGACGACGGCCAATGTTTTAAGCACCCTGAACCCTGACGATATCGAGAGCATTTCCGTTTTGAAAGATGCATCTGCGACTTCGATCTACGGTTCGCGTGCGGCGAACGGGGTTATCCTGGTGACGACCAAGAAAGGGCGCGCCGGCAAGACCCGTTTCACCGCCGTTGGAGAAGCGGGCGCCAACAGCCAGGCATACAATCCTTCCAACAAGTCGATGACCACGCTGCAGACGCGCGACGCTTATCGCATGGCCGTCATCAATGCGGGTGAAGCAACGGACAATGCATCGGCCGATGCTTTTATCAACGCCAATTTCGGCGTGATTCCCAATTATCAGAATACCAGCACCAACTGGCTGGATGTCGTTACCAGGACCGGGGCTCAGCAGCAATACAATCTGAGCATGTCAGCTGGTACCGATAAGACCCAGATCTATGCTTCGGGCGGCTTTTTCAAGCAGGTCGGTACGGTTATCGCTTCGGATTTCAAGCGTTACAACGGAGCCGTCGCGGTCACGCATAAAGCCGGCGATATCTTCACCTTCAATGGTAATTTAAGTATCAGCTCGGCGTTGCAGAATACGCCCGCCAATGGGGGCGCGTTCGCCAACCCGGTGCTGGCTTCCTACTTCCTGCTGCCCTGGTATACACCCCGGAATTCGGACGGTTCGCTTCGTTATGGCGATCACGACGATCTCGGGGAATTCCCGGTAGGCGGCGGAGTATTCAACCCCGTCGTTCAAGCCGAGTTCAATAACAATCCGCTGCGCCAGACGACGGTACGCGGCAGTTTCTCCGGCGAGCTGAAGCTCCTGGACAACCTGCGGCTCACCAGCCGGTATGGCGGGGAGTACTTCGACGTTTCGGAAGATCAGTATCGCAACCCTTTCTACGGCGACGGGCAGGCAAACGGCGGAGACGGGTTCTCCTCTTACAAGCGTATTTATGACTGGACCTGGACCAACTTCCTGGACTACCGTCAAACGTTAAACAGGGATAAGGATATTTACTTCGATGTGAAGGCAGGTTACGAGTCTCAGCAGGTGAATCAGTACCTGCTGCAGGCTGGCGGCCAGACTTTCCCGCAGACGCTTCAATTGAAGGCGCTGGCTGTAGCGGGTACGCCGACGACCGCCACCGCCCTTCCGCAGGGTTCTGCTACGGCTTCTTATTTCGCCACCGGCAATATCAATTTCAAGGACAAATACATAGTCGCCGCGTCTTTCCGCCGGGACGGTTCTTCCGTTTTCGGCGTGAATCACCAGTAT
The DNA here is from genome assembly GCA_018267545.1 of Bacteroidota bacterium. GTDB lineage: Bacteria > Bacteroidota > Bacteroidia > Chitinophagales > Chitinophagaceae > Puia. Next base: position 11,679 of record JAFDYG010000472.1, on the reverse strand, counting down.
GGCAGCTTCTGGTCGGTAGCGGGCAGCTGGAACCTGAATGAAGAAGAGTTCATCAAGAACGCCCTTCCCACTTTCAGCCTGCTGAAGCTTCGCGCTTCTTACGGTACAACGGGTAACCAAAACGGTTTCGGCTACTATACTCCGCAGGCCAGCTACCAGGTGAGCAGCACCTATGCTTACATCGGACAGCCCGGCAGTGCGCTCACCAACCCCGGCAATCCGGATCTTACATGGGAAAAGAACAATGCGTACAATATCGGCCTGGACTTCGGTCTGCTGAAGAACCGGTTAACGGGTACGTTAGAATATTACCACCGCAAGACCTCGGACATGGTGCTGCTCGTACCGTTGTCCTACACGACGGGTATCGTCAATCCGATCAATAACCTGAACCAGCCCCTGCAGAACCAGAATGTGGGCAGCATGACCAACAAGGGTATTGAAATTACCTTGTCGGGCAAGCCTGTCGTCACCAGGGATTTCAGCTGGACGATCAATTTCAACATTGCGCATAACATCAACCGTGTTACCGCACTGTATAATAACAATCCCATCGCCAGCACGAACGGCAATTTCCAATATACGGTGGGACATGACCTGCTGACCTACTATCTTCGTCAGTGGGCCGGTGTAAACCCTGCCGACGGAACGCCGCAATGGTACACCGACAGCAGCAAGAAAACGCTGACGGGCACTTATGCCAACGCCAAGCAAACGCTGAACTATTCGGCTTCTCCCAAATGGTACGGAGCCCTGGGTACTACCCTTACTTACAAGGGTATCAGCCTGGATGCACAGTTCAACTACAATTTCGGGAATTACCTGTACGATACCTGGGGAAGCTATTTGAACAGCGATGGCCTTTATTATGGTTCTTTCGGACAGATGAGCCGTCAGCTGAATGCATGGAAGAAGCCCGGTGACGTAACCGACGTTCCGCAGCTGATCGACGGCGGCAACCATAATTCCTACCGCGGCTCGACCCGGTTCCTTTACAAGGGCAATTTCATCCGTCTGAGGAATATCCAGCTGTCCTATACGATTCCGACGGCGCTGGTTACCCGGTGGCACCTGGGCAGCATAACCGCCTATGTTCGCGGCGCCAATTTGTGGACGTTTGCGACGGACAAGAACCTGCCTTACGATCCCGAATCCGGCATTTACAGCAATACCAACCTGGACGTCTTTATTCCGAAGACAATTACCGGTGGTCTCAAGATTGGATTTTAACGGTATTTCTGAATCCCAAAAATCATTCTAATGAAAAGGACATTCAATAAACTTCTTATAGGTTCGATAGCGACGCTGTTCCTGGTTAGCAGCTGCAGCAAGAAATTCATCACGAAGACACCGGCCGACCAGCTGCCGATCGATCAGGCGCTGACCGACGTCAACCTTATGCAAACGGCGCTATATGGCGCTTATTCCGAAATGCGGGCCCTGGGGGTATTCGGCCGTGACCTGCCGGTCATCGGAGACCTGCAGGCTGACAATACCTATCTCGAGGTGAAGAACTCGGGGCGTTATCTCCCCCAGTACAACTACAGCGTGACGGTGAATGACGCAACGGTGCTGGAAGTATGGCAGCAGAATTATGCCGCGATCCTTCGCGCCAACCAGATTGTCGATGCGAAAGTGACGGGCGCGGACGCGGATGCGATCAAGGCGCAGGCGCTGGGCTTGCGTGCGATTTGTTATTTCAACCTGGTGAAATATTTCGCAAAGCCTTACACCGATGATCCCAATGCGCCCGGGGTGCCGATCGTGCTTCACTACGACCCCAAGGGTCAGCCAAGCCGGAACAAGGTAAGCGAAGTATATACGCAGATCGTTGCGGACCTGAAGGCAGCCATGCCGATCGCACCGGCCTACAAGAGCTCTGTTATATTGAGCAAATATGCGATCGAAGGGCTGTTGGCGAGGGCCTACCTCTATATGGGGGACAATGCCAATGCGCTGACTTCCGCTACGGATGTAATCAATAACAGCGGCTTTACGCTGGTCACGCCGGCCGGATTCGATGGTTTCTGGGCAAACGGCGCTTCCCGTACCGACAAGGTGGAGACCCTGTTTGAAATCGATGCGGACGTACTGAACAATAACCAGTTCGATGATCTCGGCGCTATCTATGCAAACGGCTACCAGGACATTTACGCCTCCAGCCAGCTTTACAATCTGTATTCTGCCACGGACGTCCGGAAGGATCTTCTTATCCCCGATGTCAACAAGAGCAATGTAGCTGCTATCCTGGTCAACAAATATCCCAATGCGACCAATCCTGACCGGGACAACCTGAAGGTAATCCGGCTGTCAGAAGTCTACCTGATCGCGGCCGAAGCGGCTACGGCTTCCAATGAAACAACGGCCCGTCAGTATTTGAATGCCCTGGTTGCACAGCGCGATGCTTCCGCTGTGCCTTATGCGTCTACAGGCGCTCAGCTGAAGACCGATATCGTTACGGAACGCCGGAAGGAACTGGCGTTCGAAGGCGACCGCTTTTTCGATCTGAACAGACTGAAATTGCCGATTGCCCGTGTAGCGAATGCGGGATCGATACCTGCGGGAGCAGGGAATGTGAATCTGAACATCCCCTATCCGGACAATCGTCGCCTGGCGCCGATCCCACAGAGTGAGATCCGGTCGAATCCGACGCTGGCTACTCAGCAGAATCCCGGGTATTAATATTTTTGGTTTTATTGGAAAGCCGCTCTATCGAGCGGCTTTCTTATTTTTATAGCATGAAGTATTTGTTATTGCTGTTGCTGGTTCCGTTTGCGGCGTTTTCGCAGACGCGGCGGGAGGATATTCATACCGATTATGTGCTGTACAATAAGCGTTCGGCGTTGGAGAAGGATTTGCGGGAGCGGATTATCGGGAAGCATTTTAGTGTGCCGCTCGATTCGGATTCGGAGGATGGGTATTTGTCGGGGTGCTGGGCCGTGTCGCAGTTTTTGTTTGATGGGCCGGAGGTGATGGGGGGATTCCGGCGGCTTTTTGCCGGGTATGATTCGTTGACCTATGATACGCGGCGGGCTTTGCTGGAAGCGGTGTATGCCGTGGGACGGGGCAGGTTTGGATCGGAGGTTACGGGAGTGATGGAACGGGAGGGGGATGCGCGGCTGTTTGCGCTTTGTGCGGTTTATTTGTCCAGGGAAGATACGAGTGTTGCGCGGGCCAATGAGCTGAAGATTCGACTGGTAGAAAGATTTCCGGTGGAGGCGGATACGTTGGAGGTGCTTCGGGAGCTGCAGCGGTATTTGGGTGCTGGCCGGCAGGTTCGGCCGGATATCGGGGAGCTTGTCCGGTATAAGAGGGGGTATAAGACGATTTATTCTTTTCAGCGGTCCAGTAGGGATTATCCGGGGCTGGCGGTCGTGCAGAATGCGGATGGATCTTTTGTCCGGGATGGGCAGGGCCGCTTGCAGGTGTTCGAGCAGCTGGCGAGGTCGGGGCCGGGCCTCCCCTATTTTATCACCAATGGAAATACGCCGCAGGGCATTTTCAGCATACAGGGGACGGATGTGTCGAGGACGAATTTCATCGGGCCTACGCCGAACTTGCAGATGCTGATGCCTTTCGAGGGGGAATGGTGGAGGTATTTTCACGATAGTACTTTGCGGGCTTCCGGGGGTGTGCCGTCGATCATGCTGCATACGCCGGAGGATAAGGATATGAGCTCGGTGGATTCTTTGAATTTGTATATGGGGCTGCTGCCGCCGGGATGGAGGGAGTACCGGCCGATGATGGAGGCCTGGGAGGCGGGGAAGGTGGGGCGTACGGAGATCATCGCGCATGGGACGACGATCGACCCGGAGTATTTTAAGAGTAAGCCTTTTTACCCGCTGACGCCGACGATGGGCTGTCTTTGTGCGAAGGAGCTTTGGAATGTGACGTCGGGGCATTTGCTCGTGAGCGAGCAGAATAATCTTGTCAATGCGTTTTTGTCGACGCCGGGGAGGGCGGGATATTTAATAGTGATCGATCTGGATGATCAGAAGCTGGCTGTTACGCGTGCTGAAATAGAAACGGCCATCTCTGGAAAGAGACAGCCGATAGCTCAACCATGAGCGTTCCTCTTATGATGAGAGCGTTTATTCCTTTACAATTCTGATATTTTTCAGGCTTCCGTGGTCGACCACGAGGAAGTATACGCCGGGTGCGGTGGCGCCGAGGCTCCAGGGTATGGTGTTGCGTCCCGCTGGGCAATAGATTTCTTTTTTCTGCAGGAGACGGCCGGATGGGTCGAAGAGCTCGAAGGTCCGGGTCTTTGATTCGGTGACGGAGAGCTCGACGGTAAAGGCGTCGCGGACGGGGTTGGGATAGACTTTTACTTGGGTTGTGAGGGTGGGTTGGTCGCCGGTCGTGCTTTGGGTCGTGCTTTGGGCGAGGCCTGGGCGGGCTCCCATCGTGGCGCCGCCGCCGGTGTTGGGCATGGCCAGGACGAAGTGGCCGAGGGTGTGGATATTGTTCAGGTCGACCCAGTTGGCGACGGCGTTGTTGCTGTCTTTGCCGAGCTGGGTGAAGGGGACGGTGCTGCCGTTCCAGAAGACCATTTGGTTTTCGTCGTTGTCGAAAATGTCGACATCGTTATAGAAGAACCGCAGGTGCAGGTTGATCGGGCCGGTGGCGCCGGAGCTGATGGAAAAGCTTCGTTGAATGCTTACGATACCGCCGGAAGTGACGGTTTCGGAGTAGTGTTGTCTTGCAATAGTATAGTTGGAAGTCGGGGCACCGGTTTGGGTCATCTGCAGGCCGATATTGCCAGGGTTTTGCGGTGTAGCGGAAGGGAAGCTGCGAGTGGCGGTGATTCTTCCGCCGGTGGTGCCGGTGATATAGCTGGTGTTGTTTTCTCCAAGCAGCGAGCCGGTGGTGCTGAGATCGAGCGTATGCCTGTTGAGCTGGATGCGGCCCTGGTTGAGGGTGAGGATGCCGGTGACGGTGATGTCGCCGGAGAGGAACAGGTCGGAGGACAAAGGCCGGAGAAGCTGGAGGAAATAAAAAGAGGAGGAGCCTGTGCCGCCGACGTTTACGGGAGCTGTGCTGGCGCCCCGGAATTGCACCATGCTGTTTAGGGTGGCGATGAAGCCGCCGTCGTTGACGAGGCTCATGTCGCTCAGGACGAGGTTCGATGCACCTGTCATGTAGATCTTGCCGGAGGCGATGTGCAGGCTCTGCGCTTGCGTGCAGAGAGGGAGCAGGGCTAATATTATTTTATACATAATTATTTCGATTGTAGATTTTTGATTAGCTCGCGGAGCTGGGCTACTTTTTGTTCGAGCTCTTCGATGGGTGCGCCGGCGGCGGCTTCGGCTTCGATGAGCTGTTTTTTGAGAGCGGCTATTTTTTTGTGCTGGGCTTCGATGAGGGTTTGTTGTTCCTGCATGCCTTTGACGAGGGGGACGACGAAGGTTTCGTAGCTGAGGCTGTAGTGGCCTTCGTTGTTCTCGGGGCGGGTGAGGCCGCTGAAGTCGTAGTTGGAGGCTTCGGCGGCGCGTTCGACTTCCTGGGCGATGAAGCCTGTCTGTCTGATCGGTTCGTGGTAGGCGGCCTGGGTTACATTGGAGCTGTCGTTGCGGAGGAATTTGTCGAAGCGCTCGTTGTCGAAATTGTAGGTGACGGGGCGGAGGCGGAGGATGAAGTCGAGGCCTCGAACGTCTTCTTTGATTTTGTATTTGAACCGGCCGTCGGAGGGAGTGGTGAAGGGCACCTGTCCTTCGATGACGGTGACGGAGGCGCTGCCGATGCGGATTCTGTTCGAGCCGGTGACGATGGCGTCTGCGCCGAGGGCGATGGAATTACTGTATGTGCCCGCCGACATATTGGTCGAGGCTCCGAGGGCTGTGTTGGCGAAGCCGGTAGTCGCGTTGAAGTCTGCCTGATAGCCTACGGCGACATTCGTCTGCGTGCTGGAAACGGAGAACAGGGCATAGTAGCCGATGGCGGTATTATAGAAGGCGTTTGCGTTGAGGCTGCTGTACATGGCGGCGGAGCCTATGCCGACGTTGAAGGCGCCATTTTTAAGACGATACATGGGAAAGTAGCCCATAGCTACGTTTTCACCGCCTGCCGAGTCGAAGTAGAGGGTGCGGTAGCCGATCGCCACGTTGGTAGCGGACAGCGTGTTTAAGCGCATAGCGTCGCTGCCGATGGCGGTGTTGTAGATGGAATGGACGTTGGAAAACAAGGCGCCGTTTCCAACGCCTGTGTTGTCGTTTGCGTCGTCGTTGCTATAGAGTGCGTTGAAACCAATGCCGGTATTGTTGGAGCCGGTGGTCGCGAAGTGCAGGGCTCCGCTTCCTGCGGCTGTGTTTGCCGCGCCATTGATCATATACTGGAGGCTTGCGTAGCCCGCTGCCTGGTTGAGAAATCCTTCGGTGTTGAAATTGAGCGCCATGGCGCCCAGGGCGGTGTTGCCGTTTCCGTTCGTGTTGGCAGCGAGGGTATGGCTGCCGAGGGTGGTGTTGGCTCCGCCGGCTTCGTTGACTGCCATTGAAGATGCGCCTACGATAGCATTGGAGAAAGTGGCGTCGGTGAAAAAGCCGGTTGCGTAGCCCAGGGAAGCGTTACCGTTGACCGGTTCGACGACGCCGGAATTTTGGCCGTTGACCATGAGCAGGATGGGCGTGCTGTCGTGAGTCCCGACGAAGCTGCTTCTGCTGACGCCGCTGTTGCCGTTGAGCAGCCAGGTATTCGGCTGCTCGATGGTCTTTGCCATGGTCTGCCAGGCTGTACCTGTATTATAGTAATAATTTCCGGCGGTGGTGTCATAGACGATGAGGCCTTTTGTATTGGGGATGGCCAGCCGCGCGGCGGTGCTGACCCGGGGGAGCAGGATGCCTTTGAACTGGCTTTTTATCTCGAGGATGGCGTTGGCGTTGGCCGACGTGCTCTCGATGGTGCCGATGGCGATGCCCTGGGCCTGCGTTTGGGCTGTCGCTGTTGCTACCGTAAGTATCGTGATGATGATATATAATTTCTTCATTGCTTTTAGTTGGGCTTGTTGGTTAACTTTTGGGCTTGTTTGAGCAGCTGGTCGACCTGCTCGTTGAGCGCGGGTGTTTTTTTCAAGGCGGATTCGATGGATTGGAGCCGCTCGTTTTGTGCGCCGAGGTGCTGCTGCTGTTCCTGCATGCCTTTAACCAGGGGTACGACGAAGGACTCGTAGCTGAGGCTATAGTGGTCTTCGTTGTTCGCGGGGCGAACGATACCGCTGAAGTCGTAGCTTGCCTGCCCGGCTGCTTTTTCGACTTCCTGGGCGATGAAGCCGCTGCGACGGATGGCGGCCGCTTCGGTGTAGGCTGCTTCAATGGCCGGTGTCGTATGGTGCGGCGCCGAGCCAGTGGAGGGGTTCATTTGCCCGTCGAAGCGTTTGACGTCGAAGTGATAGGTGACGGGGCGCAGGTGGAGGATAAAGGAGAGGCCCTTGACGTCTTCCTGTACGTTGTATTTGAAGCGGCCGTCGGAGGGAACGGTGAAGGGAACCTGTCCTTCGATGACGGTGACGGCGCTGTTGCCGATTCGGATTTTGTTGGAGGCGTTGACGATGGCACCGGCTCCGATAGCGGTAGCGTTGGTAAGATTCGGTGAAGAGACGTCTGCTCCTGCGCCAATGACCGTATTTCTCGAGCCGGTCGTGTTGGTGGACAGGGTGCGGTGTCCGAATGCTATGTTATAGTTTCCCGTCGATAAATTAAATGCTGCGGAGTCACCGGCGGCGATGTTGTAGATGCTCTGGTTCGTTGAATAGAGGGAGTAGGCGCCGAGGGCTATATTTTCCCCGCCATAGGTCGCGGAGTAAAGGGCATGGCTGCCGACGGCGGTGCTGGAGTTACCGCCGATATTGGAATAGAGCGTGTAGGCTCCCACGGCGGTGTTTGACAGTCCTGTCGTATTCCTGAAGAGGGCGTAGGCTCCCATAGCCGTGTTTGTATAGCCCGTGGTATTGGAGGTCAGGGCAAAGGCTCCGCCGGCGGTATTTTCGTTTCCGCTGGTGTTGGAAGAGAGGGTGTGGTAGCCGATGGCCGTGTTCCGGATGGAGTCGCCCGAATTGAGGGCGCCCTGGCCGATGGCTACGTTTTTATTTCCGACGTTATTGAGACGCATGGCGCTGTCGCCGATGGCTACGTTGTCGGAGCCGATGGTGTTGGAGTAAAGAGACAGGCCGCCGTAGGCCGTGTTGTAGCTGGCGGTGTTGTTATACAGCGCATAGGCTCCGCCGGCAGTATTATAGCTACCGGTCTTGTTGGTGTATAGTGCGGAGCTACCGACGGCGGTGTTATCGTGGGCGCTGTCGCGGCGGGTATTGGCACCGCTGTTGTAGCCCCAGAAGGTATTGCTGTTTAGGGGGTCGAGCAGGCCCGAGGGACGATTGTTCACCTTGAAAACGAGAGGAGTATTGTCGAGCGTTCCAAGGGTGGCTTTGCGATCAGGGGCGATCGTGCCGGTCAGCAGCCAGCCGGAGTCGACGGTCGTACGCTCGTACATGTCCTGCCAGCCGGAACCGGTATTGAACCAGAAGGTTCCGACGGTAGAGTCGAAGACGAGCATACCCTTGGTAGGTGGTATGAGAAGACGCGCTCCGGTGCTGAGACGAGGAATCAGGACGCCTTTATTGGCGCTTTTTACGTCGAGGGCCGCATTGGGAGCCGGCAGGGAGTTGTCTTCGTTGATCGAGACACTCTGGGCATATATTTGTGTGCTTATCGTAAGGATGAGCAGCAGGAAGTTAATTTTTTTCATTAGTCATTTTATTTAGGGTTTGGCCTAGCTCGTTGATTTCCTGTTGGAGGGCGGCGATCTTGCGGGATTTCCTTTCCAGGGTTTCGATTTCTTTGTCGAGGTTTTCGAGCAGCTGTTGCTGCTGCTGCATACCTTTTACAAGCGGGACGACAAAGGATTCGTAGCTGAGGGTATAGTAAGACCTACTTGAGGTAGGTTTGTTGATGCCGCTGAAGTCATAGCCGGTTTTGATGGCGGCTTGCTCGACTTCCTGGGCGATGAAGCCGCTGCGGCGGATAGTGGTCGTCGTCGTTGTGGGAGTATACTTTGCGTATTTTGTCAGTTTTTGCTGGAGACGCTTTGCGTCGAAGAGATAGGTGACGGGGCGGAGCTGGAGGATAAAGTCGAGTCCCCTGACGTCTTCCTGTACGTCGTATTTGTACCGGCCGTCGGAGGGTGTCGTAAAAGGCACCGCTCCTTCAATAGCGGTGATGTTTGTATTGCCGAGACGAACTTTGTTGGAGGCATTGACGACCGCGCCGAAGCCGATGGCGGTGGCATTGGTAAGGCCGTCGGTAGAGACGTCTGCGTTATAGCCTACGGCTGTATTGAAGCTGCCGGTGACATTGGTGTGAAGGGCTCTGCCGATGGCGGTGTTATAGGAACCGCTGGTGTTGACGTCCAGCGCGAAGAGACCGATGGCGGTATTGAAATTTCCAATATCATTATGCTGCAGGCTTTGCGGCCCGATGGCGGTGTTGTTATTTCCGGTCGTATTGGCTGACATCGAGGCATAGCTCATGGCCGTATTATATGAACCGGTGGTATTGTTTTGCATGGTGCTCAATCCGGCGACCGTATTATCATTTCCTGTGGAGGCTCCGGATGTGAAAGCGAAGTAACCCAGGGTGGTGTTGTAGGAGCCGGCGGAGGCGAATGCGTAGGCATCGTAGCCGATTGCGGTATTGAAGGAGCCGTCTTTATTTCCGCTGCCGGCGGAGCTACCGGCGGCCGTATTGAAGTTCCCGGTTTGATTGTTGAAGAGGGCGTAGGGACCGACGGCGGTATTGCCGTTCCCTGTTCGGTTGTTCCGGAGGGTGGAGTAGCCGAAGCCGGTGTTGAGTGTGCCTGTCTCATTGTGTCCGAAGGTGATCGTGCCCATGCCGGTGTTGTGACCTGCCGTTTTGCTTTCGGGCATCGACCATCTTCCCATCATGGTGTTGAAGCTGCCGGTTACGTTTTCGTTGAGGGAGTTGGAGCCGATGCCGGTGTTATTGTTATTATGCAGGCTGTCGACGATGTATACGGAGTCGGTATTGTAGCCCCAGAAGGTGTTGCCGGTTTTTGAATCGATGCTGCCGGAGCCGAGGTCGGCGGCCTTGAAGAGGAGCGCGCTGGAGTCGGTGGTGCCGATGAAGGCTCCTGCGCCGGGGTCACCGCTGAGGGTCCAGTAGCCGGCGGCGGGCTGGAGGGGTTTCCAGTCGGCGCCGGTATTGAAGAAGAATAAGCTGGCTGTGCTGTCATAGACGAGCAGGCCCTTTATATTGGGAATGGCGAGGCGATTGGTGGTGGTGAGTCTTGGGATGAGCAATCCTTTGGTCGAGGATTTGACGTCGAGGATCGCGTTCGGGTTCGGGGCGGATCGGTCGTCGTTGATGCCGATGTTTTGGGCATGAGCAGACAGCATGAAAAGGCTGGCGGCGATAGCCAATAGATATATTTTCACAGTCAATAATTTACCAGATAATATTCAGGGAGTGGTTGCAGGTAGTGGGCGCGAAGATAATTTTGTCGGAGAGGGACGATGTGGTGGTTTTAACGAGCGGTGGGAGGAGGTTTCCTAACGGTGCGGGTAAGTGGAGGGTGTGTGGTAATTTTAGTGTGGTCTCTGGGGAATAAAAGAAATGGCCGCTTCACTGTCGCGAAGCGGCCATTGATAGTTGGTTTTTTTCTTAGAAGGGGAGGTCGTCGATGGGTTCGTTGATCTCGCCTGCGGAGGGGACTCGGGAGGGGCTGGACTGGGCGTAGCTGTTGTTGGAGCCGCCGCCGGAGTAGTCGCCGCCGCCGCCTTCGCCACGGCTGCCGAGGAGCTGGACGCTGAGGACGCGAAGGGTGAGGGAGACGCCGGTGGTTCCGTCGTTTTTGGGATAGGTTCTCACTTCGGGGGTTCCTTCAGCGTATACTTGGGTGCCTTTTTTGAGATAGGGGGCGATGCCGGTACGATCGGTCCAGTACGCACATTCCACCCAGATCGTTTTGTCTTTTTGGTTGCCTTGGGCGTCGCGGAATTTCTCCGTGTGGGCCACGTTGAAATTGATTACGTTCTTGCCATTCACCGTATTGGTGACACAGTCCTTGCCAAGGTTTCCGATTACTTGAAGCTTTATCATAGTTTCTGTTTTTTCGTGAAGGGGGCAAATTACATTATTTCTTTTTAGAGTTGTTAGCAAGTTTTTCACTGTTTGCATTGGGTTTATTTCTTGGTTTTTCCTTTGGTTTTTCTTTTGTTTTTTGTTGGTTTTTTTGGGTGGGTTGGGCTTGGTTTTCAGGCTGGTTTGGGCTTTTTTGCTTGGGCCTGAGGCATCAACCCAACGCCGCTGGGCATTGTCTGGTTGGAGGTGGGAGTGGTTGAGGGGGCCCATGCAGGCGGCTTTTGGGTTATGCCTCAGGCCCTTAGCCCCGAAGGGGGCGAGGGGTGGGGAGAGAGAAATAATGTAGGTGTGGGGGTGGGCGGTTCGGGAAGGGTTCGGGAAGGGGTTGGGGGGCGGGTTGCTCAGTGGGGGCTGCAGGTTGTGGGTGAGGGAGGTCAGGGGCTCAATGGGGTTGTGGGGGGAGGGGGAAAGGGCGGATATTTGAGCGGGTTGGAGTGGGGATGGGAGGCGGGGGAATTGGTGGGGGGTTGGGTAAATTTGGGGAAGGGTTGGGGTTGGTGGTTAGGGTTGGGGGTTGGGGGCTGCGATT
>JAFDYG010000471.1 GCA_018267545.1 Bacteroidota bacterium | reverse complement strand
GGCGGTGCGGCTGCGGCAGGTGAGGGGGGATGTCCGGGCCCAGGAGGGGGCGGGCGGGGGGGTGGGGGGGGGGGGGGGGGGGGGGGTGGGGGGGGAGCTGGGAAGCCATTGATACTCGAGCGGTATGTGATCAGCGGGTTGATCTGGGGGAATGAATTGGTGTGGACGGATACGAAGGGAGAATTGATCTGTTTGATCACGAATGATGCGGAGGGGGATAAGCTGGAAATGATGCGGGAGGAGTATGAGGGATTGTTGCCGGAGCTCATTACGAGGGCGGCGGGATATGGGATGGAATTGTTTATGGCAGATGCGAGCAAAAAAGTGGATAATAGTGGTACGATAGCTCTTATTGGCGGGAAGCTGGTAGATGTGAAGACCGGGGCTGTGACGGAGCACTCGGTGGTGGTTATCGAAGATGGGAAGATCTCGAAGGTCGGGACCGTTGGCGGGATGATGATACCGGTGGGAGCAAAGGAGATTCGTATTGAGGGGAAGACTCTCTTGCCGGGTCTTTGGGATATGCATTCGCATTTCGAGCAGGCTGAATGGGGGCCGGCCTACCTGGCGGCGGGAGTGACGACGGTCCGGGATTGCGGGAATGAATTCGAGTATATCAATGCGGTTAAGCGATCCATCGATGAGGGTAAGGGTGTGGGACCGCATATATTGAAAGCGGGGATTGTGGATGGGCCGGGCGCTCTGGGGCTTGGTATCGTTCGTGCGAATACGCCGGAGGAAGCCGTTGCGGTGGTCCGCCGGTACAAGGATTCGGGGTTTGCACAGATAAAGATCTACAGCAGCGTGACACCGGAAGTGGTGAAGGCTATTTGCGAGGAGGCGCACAAGCTGGGGCTGACGGTCACGGGGCATATTCCCGAGGGAATGACGTTGATGCAGGGGGTAGATTCGGGGATGGATATGGTCAATCATATCCAGTATGTCTATAGTGTGATGAAATTGAATACGGACCGAACGGTGAACTGGGATGACCCGAAGACGAAGGAAGTGATCGATTTTGTCGTCTCTCATCATGTAGTGGTCGATGCTACGCTGGGAGTTTTTGAGATGATCTTCCGGTCGGTAAAGGACCCAATCACGAATATGGAGCCGGCGTTTCATTCATTGCCGCAGCCTTTGCAGGTATTGTTCGTCAATATGGGGATGCCGGCGGAGAATGCGGAGAAGTTTAAGCCGCTGTTCCGGGATTTGGAGAAGATCGTAAAGGTGCTGCATGATCGCGGGGTGACGCTGGTTGCGGGAACGGATATGGGTTTTCCTGGTTGGAGTGTAGACCGGGAGCTGGAGCTATATGTGGAAGCGGGGTTGACGCCTTTGGAGGCGTTGCAGACTGCGACGATTATCCCGGCGAGGGCGATGAAAATGGAGTCGGAGACGGGGTCGATCGAGGTGGGGAAGAATGCGGATATGCTGATCATCGATGGGGATCCGTTGCGGCAGATAAGGGATGTGCGGAAGGTGCGGACGGTGGTGAAGGATGGGGTGTTGTATGATCCGGGGCAGCTGCATAAGATGGCGGGATTTCTGCCATAGTTTTTGATTTTTGATTTTTTTAGAAGCCTGGCCGCAGACGATGCCTTTGAGTCTGCCGCTGGGCTTTTTCTATTTGTTCGTGGTATTGGTCGTGCTGTGGGGTGAGGCGTAGTAAGGCGTTGCGGGCCTTTTGGGGGTCGGGGGATTGGAGGAGGCGGGCGTCGGATTTGGAGGGAGTGATCTTGTGCTCGGCTATGAGGGTGGGGATGCTTGTGTCGAGGTGCATTGCCTGGAGGATTCGGGCCGCGGTACAGGAGGGGGCGATTTGGGTGTCACGGAGGACGACGCGGTTGAGGTGGTCGATGAAGAAGAAGCCGTGGCCGTCGTCGGGGGTGGGGAACTGGGCGGGCTCGGGGGGGTGAGTGGTGGGTTTGTTGGCGGCGGGTTTGCGGGTTGGACGTTCGTAGAATGCGGGGGTGACGATGGAAATCTTATCCCACCAAAGGGCTTCTCTTAGGTCCTGGAGGCTTGCGCAATCTTTTACGTATATCTTATAGTTAATCTCCATTTCTATCCGATCGATGGCATCGGTCTCTTTTCCTACGTTGAGGGTGAAGCGGCGTTCGAGGTCGTCGAGCGTGGCGTGGTGTTGGAAGGCGCTGGCTTTGATGGGTGCGCCGATCTTTCGGCCTTCGGTGTCGATCATTCGGTACAGCAGGCCGCGGTTTTGATACATGGCGCCGTGAATGCTGCCGCGGTCGGCGCGAACGCGATAGAATTGCAGGATGGCGTTGAAGTGTTCTAAGGAGGTGTAGGCATACTTATCAAGAACGTGGTCGAGGACGCGGGCGATGCCTTGTTTGGTGGACTGCTCACCGTATTCGAGTCTATGAATGGGTTCATTGGCCTGGGACTTATAGAGGATGAGTCGGTCGGCCTGGTCGTATGTGAGGTGTCGGGCATGGGAGAGGTCGGCGACAAGGACGGGAGTCAGCTCGTGAGTCATTTCGATCTTCTGGCAGAGCTGCATTAGTTGATGAGGTGATCGTTTGTCGTTTTTGATGCGGGTTCCGTCGGGGCGGATATTGGTGGTGACGACGTGCATGTGGGGGTGTCCGGCGTCGTGGTGGCGGTAGACGAGCCAGGGTTGGTCCTGGAAGTCGATACCTTTCATGAATTGGGCCGCGATTTTGACCATTTGCTTGTCGGTGAGGTTATCGATAGGGTGAAAGTTGAGGGAGATGTGGATAGTATTGGCTTTGCATCGTTCGTTGAGAACGGTGAGGTTTTTGAAACGCTGCAGCTTGTCCCGCAGGTTAAGGTCTTCCTTTTCCTGCCAGAAGTTGTGAGCGTCGAGGAGTATGGCCTGACCGGTTTCGATCTTGTTCTCGTTGTAGAGCAGGGTTTGTCGGATGGAGGTGGAGCTTTCGACTATTGCAAGCATTTTTGGGCGATTTGGAGGAGGATAGATTTTATTTCTTTCAACTGGAGGAAGGCCTCGGTGTGGTGGTGATCTTCGGCGATTTCGATCAGGCGGTTGAGGTTGTTTTTGACCTGGATGAGTTCTTGCAGGAGCTGGTCCTGGGATTCATTACGGGTTTTGATGGTAGTGGCTTTGCCGAGGAGTCGTTTGCGGACGTATTCGGTGAGGCTGCGGCAGGTGGTGGTGCTCAGGCGGGACTGGACGTCGGCGAATTCGGCGTCGGTTAGGCGGATGGAGAGGAAGCGTTTGGGTTTGCGATTGGACGTGGAGGTGGGATTGGGGACGGCATTTGAGCTGGGTTCGGGGACGGGATTGGGGGTGGATTCGGGTGTGGTTACTTTTGACATACTGATAAGATTTAGTAGTCAAAAATATCGGGGTGGGAAAGGAAAAAAAGCAGGGGATCAGTATTGTTTAGGAGGGGAAAAAATCGTATAGATGGGAAGGTTAGTGGATGAAGCCGATGAAGTCGAAGTCGGCGCGGGTGACGCCCTGGAGGAGGTCCTGGTATTTGATGCGGAGGAGGGTTTTGGGGGGTGGGTTTGTGCTCCGGACTGTGTTGGGAGTGCTGGGAGAGCTGTTGGCGCCGGTATTAGGAGGGGTGCTGGTGCTGAGGGAAGTGCTTGGGGTGGAAGGGGTGCCGGGGGCTGCGTTGGCGCTGGTGGTGGAGGGAAGGGGTTCGCCGAGGTTGATTTCGACAACGCGGGCGGTGACCTTACCGGCTTCGAAGGTGTTTTTGATGTCGGCTTTTTCGAGCCGCCAGATATAGCCTTTGGACAGGCCGAGGGGGCTGAGCTGGCTGGTGTTCATGGCTCCTACGAAGACGAGGGTGTCGCCGGCGAAGAGGAGCTGGCGTTCGGAAAGGTTGATTTCGAGATAATCGAGGATACGGGTTTCGTCGGCTCCTTTGAAGCGGATGTGACCGTTGTCATGGGTGACGGTGATGAGCTGCTGTGAGATGGTGATGTAGTGGGGCGGGAGCTTTTCGAGGTTTTGGATGCGTTGGTATTCGGCGTAGGTGATGCCGAAGCGTTCGTTGTAAGGGAGGGTTCCGCCGGAGGGGGCGTTTTTCTTCCGGTAGTCGAGGAACCATTCTTTATTAGCGGAGATGGCGTTGTTGAAGCGGATCAGGATGGATTGGAGGTCCGGGGGGAAGTCGGGTTCGGAGAGGTCGTAGGTGAAGCTGGGGCGTGAGAAGACGGAGTCGGCGAAGTGGAGGGCTTGGGTGAGGGTGGAGTCGGGGGGGGGTTGGGGTGCGGCGGCGGCGGACTGGGGCACGGTGGCTGGGGCCGGCTGGGAGGCGGGGCTGGTTTGGGCAAGGACCCAAACGGGAAAAGAGAAGAATATGATAATCAGGAGGTTCTTCATGATGGGAAGAATGCAATTATTTTGGCAAATAACGCGAAAAAATCCTAAATTTGCAGCCCATTATTGCCCAATAGTATAATGGTAGTACAGCAGATTCTGGATCTGCTCGTCTTGGTTCGAATCCAGGTTGGGCAACAAGCGCCCCTCGCTATCGCGAGGGGCGCTTTTCTTTGGTAGCATGGTGAATGTACTCGCCGAAGTGGACAAAAGAAAACTCAGCGACTGAAAAAGATTGACTGATTAAAAATAGATAGCGGTGGTAAAAAAAACGTTAGCCCCTTCTCGATGCCTGCTTGAAAACCGCGATCTTATATAACAAATAATTCAAATAAAAAAGGGTTAAAGAACGGTTTTTTACTCGAGCTATATTTTTTAAATCGTGCAATCAATAATGGTATACCCTAGTTCACGGCTCTGCCGCTGACATAATATTATTTTTAAACGCATCAAACGCTTGTATATGAAATTAATCGATATACTTACTACCTATGACACCAGCTCGCTGGACCAGATTTCTGCAGATAAAGTAGATGAAGTGTTGAACCTTCGACTTCCACCGTCTGTCATTATGCAGGAAATCATCTCGGCACTTAGTTCCCAATCTTACATTTCGAAAAAGATCCTTTATAGCAGACCGCCAACCTTTGCTATATTAAATTTGGTGCTTCAATCCCCTGACCATATTGTGGCAATAGAAGGATTCAAGACTCAAGTTTTGGACTATATCAAGCAATTAACGGCTAAGGCTGCCCAGCGTCAGGGAGTGAATGACAAAAACACGCGATTGTATGTAAAAATATTACAGCGTTCCTGGGAAAATGATGGAACGGTTGATAAAAATGAAGCCAATATCTTAGACCTTCTAAAGCAAGAGCTTGGAATTTGGGATCGGGAACATTTTCTTCTGATGCACGACGAGTCCATTATCAATCTTTGGAATATTGAACAGGAATACAATGTAGTCAGAAATCAGTTGCTTTCGGCTGGGATTATGTTGACGTTTGAGAATAAATATATCATTGCGGAAGAGGTTGCTGTGCAAATTCGTAAGGCATTCGGTATCGAGATGATGGATGATACCTTTAAGAGGTTGCTTGGCAAGCTGAACAAAGAGGATCTTGCG
The DNA here is from genome assembly GCA_018267545.1 of Bacteroidota bacterium. Lineage (GTDB taxonomy): Bacteria > Bacteroidota > Bacteroidia > Chitinophagales > Chitinophagaceae > Puia. The sequence goes on along the minus strand of JAFDYG010000471.1, from coordinate 19,187 downwards.
CAAGTCCTGGCTCACTACCAATTGAATACAAGTGGCAACAAGGAAGTTCAAGTAGAACGACTATTTAACAGCCTCGTTCCGCCAGCAGAAATTCTAGATCGATTAAACCTTGAAAACCTCCGAGATTTATGCCGACGCGAAGACATACAAATAAGCGGGTCTAAAAGCACGGTTATAACCCACATAATTAATCATTTTGACGAGGATAAAGATCTGCAGCAGGAACCATCAGAACCGGAACATATTCCAGTTCCGGAACCAGAACTAAGGGAAATGAATGGTGAGATATACGAAAAAGTATTGAGTAGCTTGACCGGTCAACAGCTATATGACATTCTATACCAGATTGGATCTATGACGAGTGGCTCCAAAGAAGATAAGGTGAGGCGCATTTTGGATAGCTATTTGTCCGAAAGATCGGCACTCAATTATTTGCGAAAAGAGGATTTAACACAATTGTGTCGAAAATTTGCCTTGCCTGTATCAGGCTCCAAGCAAGAATTGATAGACAGGCTACTGGATTATATTCCCCCTATCGTACCAGAACATATATTGAGTGATTACCAGGAATCAGAGGCCAATAAAACTTCTACTACACAGCCAATACAAGGTCCACAAATCCTAGCACCAACGCCAGAATCGATCGGTCTCCCAGCGAGCTTTGAAGAGATAAGCGTCCGGTTTTCAGAATTAGGACGAGATGAAAAAATAGTACTGGCTATAATGAAAGAGGCAAAGTCTTTAACAGAACAAGACCTAGAACGCATCGTAACAAAATATCAATTGGGTTGGTTCCTGTATAAAGCTAAAATGGCGGAACTGATAGCCAAAGTTAAGAGAATTAATTACCCTGTTATACAGATAAAAAGTGTTCAAAATTCCAATGTCTATCAATGGGCAGGTACTGACATTTCAGATGAACAGGTAATTGAAAAAAAGTATGCTAGGGATATAATTGACGCTCTACGCCATGGCGTCGTCCCTCGACATAATCTCAGTCTTCTAATGGTCGGCCAGCAGACCGCCAGAACACATCTGTCGGAAATTTTGCTAGAATTGAATGCCAACAAATCCCACTTTAAATTTATCCGGGGGCAATATGGTTCTGGTAAAACATTTCTCTGCTCTTGGTTGAAAGAGTTTGCACTCCAAAATGAATTTGCTGTTTCATTTCTCAATATCAGCCACGATCAGCCATTGTCAGATTTACCAATTTTCTTTTCCGGAATGGTCAACGGGTTGCGTACGCCGGAAAAGATAGATTCCTGTGCATTGGTGGACATATTAGAGTCCTGGCTCTTAACGATCCATAACAGAACTGCCACCATCGAAGGAATTGATGCCAGTAATGCCGGCAACTCGCATGCATTAAGCAAGGCTGTGCAAAAATCCATTGAAGTGGATCTGGCTAGTTTCGATGACATCGAACCCGGTTTTTCAAAGGCTTTACGAGCCTTTTATCAAGGTAAGGTCGAAGAAGATATGGAATTGGTATCAAATGCGGTTGCCTGGATTACTGGCAGCAAGTCCCTGTCAGCACAAGCCCTTCGCGATCTAGGTGTGAAAGGATATTTGGAAGCCAATAATGTATTTCCCAGGATGCGTGCCCTGCTCCAGATCATCAATGGTGCCAGGTATAAAGGTTTACTATTATTGGTCGATGAACTAGAATTAGTGCGAAAGTTTCCGCATGCCAGGCAACGGGAACAAGCCTTGGAAACATTGCGGCTGTTAATTGACGAGGCGGGAAGGAACGCCTTACCCAGCTGTCTTATCATATTTACAGGCACGGATGAGTTTTTCGAAGATGAACGCTATGGCCTGAAAAGCTATGAGGCCTTAGCAGAAAGGGTTTTGACGCCTTTTACACATGAGAGCTTCGTCAGTATGCGTCAACCGATTATCCGATTGGAATCACTGGATCGCGAACGACTGGCAAATGTAATCTTTAAGATACGTGATCTGTATGGTGCGGCCTACAGCTGGGATGCCAGACTATACGCCGACGACGCCTCTATTATGAAGCTAATAGACGAATGGACCATATTCGGAGAAGAGAATATCGATCGAAAACCAAGGCCGATATTACGAGAGTTCATACAGATGTTAGATCTCTGTGAAGAGAACAAGGGAGTTGATCTTTCGCAGTTCCTGAAGAAATCGAAGATCGCTTCATTAGAAGAATCGTCTTTCAATGTCAATTAACAGCAACAGAATGTCATTAAATAAACTACACCCAAGGCTACAGGACTTTGTGAAAGAGAAATGGAAGGATTTAACAGATATTCAAAAGGCCGCTTTCGACCCCATTTACCAAGGCACCAGCTGCATCATCGAGGCGCCTACTTCCGGTGGCAAGACGGAGGCCGTGCTATTTCCACTGTTAACAAAGATTGCCCCTAATAAGACCTCTGGTTTTAAAGTATTGTATATAGCCCCGCTAAAAGCATTGCTCAACGACCTTGCGCTTAGAGTAATCCCCTACGCGACAATGTGTTATCTCAAGGCTTTTAAATGGCATGGCGATGTTTCTCAGAGCGATAAAATAAAGGAAATGTCATTCCCATCAGACATTCTTTTGGTTACTCCGGAATCCATTGAAGCCATATTACTACGTAAAGCGAACTGGACAGAAGTGTTCAGAGACCTTGAAACCATTGTTATCGATGAGGCACATTATTTTGCGCTCACAGATCGCGGTTCGCATCTGCTTTGCCTGCTTCAAAGGATTGAAGCGGAAATAAAGAGAAAGCCCCAAAGAATCGCAGTAACAGCTACTATAGGAAATCCCGACGAACTGTTATCCTGGCTGGTAGGTGACAAGACGAGCGGCCAGCGAATTCATGTATCGGGTGGAAAGAACAAAGAGCGGGATTTTATGATTAAATATTTTATGGATGATGGGGCCACGCTTCACAATAGTCTATACAGCCAACTTGTCAATAAAAAATCTATTGTGTTCGAGCGTTCCCGAACCGGCACGGAAGACACAGCAACTCGCATCAATGAGAGAAACAAGATGGTGGTTACCCGGATTCCCGTAAAGGTCAGAACCCATCACTCTTCGGTTAGCAAAAGATTACGAGAAGAGGCAGAAGGGTCAATTAAACAGCACAACGAGTCGTCCTTAAATGCCATTATCAGCACTTCTACCCTCGAATTGGGAATAGATATCGGCGACCTTGACCAAGTAATTCAAATAGGCGGCTTGAATAGTTCCGGTTCATTTTTGCAGCGTGTGGGAAGGACAGGCAGAAGACCGGGCCAATCACAGTACTTTCGGGGCCTATGTTCGGAACCTGACGAGATGGTATTACTGACTGCTTGCGTCAACCTGGGAATGGAACGAATATCAGAAAATATCTTATTCCCCAAAAGAGCCTTTCATATCCTAGCCCACCAAGTAATATGCCTTTGCCTCCAAAAGATGGGCACTACAGCCGAGGCTATTTGGACCATACTTTCAAAAGCAGCTTGCTTTTCACAAGTATCCAAGAATCAATTCGACAAGTTGATTGATTATATGGTCAACGAAGATTTTTTGCGGACTACTATGGGAGATGTATTATTAACCAGCAATAAAACAGAAAGTGAGTATCTCAGGGCCAACTGGAAAAAGCTATTTGCAATTTTTGATACCGGTCCCATGTACAATGTGGTTGACGGCAAAAAGGTCATAGGGACGCTTGACTCCGGCTTTGCTCGTTCGCGCCAACTACCCTTTGTCTTTGTCCTGGGCGGTCAGGAATGGAATGCCATTAAGATAGATGATGAACTTCAGCAGGTTAAGGTCGAGAAAAACACAACAGGTATCGCACCAAAGTGGAAAGGCATTTCTTATTTCGATATACCTTTTGAATTGGCACAGGAGGTAGGTCGCCTATTGTCATCCAACAACAGCCTGCCATTCCTAGATGCAGACGCACAAAGTGTTTTACGTATGCAACGCGATATATACAATGAATTACATTGGCAACAAGGCAAATGGGTCTGGGATATATCAGACGAAGAGAACATCGTTTATTTATGGACCTTTTCTGGGGAAAAAATTAACCGGGTAATAGAGATACTTCTTTCCACAGAACTTGATGCAGAAATCAATTGTGACTATAGGCAAGTGAAAATCGACTTTAGAAAGATAAAGCCAAGGTCCATTGGTGACATACAGGAATTATTATACTCTTTTAAGACCATAAACAGGGAAGCCCTGGAATCGATTGCAATGGAAAAGATACAAGTCAAGTGGTTCTCCAAATTCTCAGATTGCTTACCGGATCCATTGGCTAAGCAAACTATTTTTGAAAAAGACTATGATCTACCAGGCATGATGCGCGAACTCAGTACTATTACAATAAATAATAACACTAACATGCTAAAAAAAACGGCGCCTGTAAAACAACTAAACTCCTAATTTATGGAAGCGGATCAAGTGAGCGGGAGAAGTCAGTGGGTGCGTTGAGTGTCAGGAGCTGGGCTTCCGGAGAAATGCGCAGCTTTTGGGCAATGGTTCGTGCCATAGAAGATTATTTTGCGCCTTTTTCGAGGGCCTGGTGGCCGAATGAGAGCAGGTTGGCGGGGTCGAGGTAGCCGGAGGAGGCGAGCACGGGGCGGCCGGAGGGGGTAAAGATGATGAGGGTGGGGACGGCCTGGATATTGTATCGGGAGGCGAATTCTGTTCCTTCTCCTTTTTCTACGTTGAGGGATACGTTGATGAAGTGGTCGTTGAAGAAGTCGGCGACGTCGGGGTCTTTGAATGTGGTTCTTTTGAGCTGTTTGCAGGGGCCGCACCAGGTGGTGTAGGCGTCGACGAAGATGTATTTGTTTTCGGCGATGGCTTTTTGTTTGGCGGCGTTCCATTGGCCTTCGATGAAGGTGATGCCCGAGGCGGGAAGGTTGGATGCAGGGGGGCTGGGGCTGGCCGAAAGGTTGAGGAGGGCGGGTGCGGGGTTGTGAGGGTTGGGCGCAGGGATGGGAAGGTTGGGGGCTGGGTTGCGGGGGCTGGCCGCGAGGAGGAGGGTGGCGGAGAGAAGGTATAGGAAGAGCCGGTGCTTTTTCATGGTATTATATTGTAAAGATAAAATATTATTTTTCGATATAATTTCAAATCGATCATCATGAAAGCAAAGCATGCCCTTATTCTTTTGATTTTAGGATATTGTTTAGATTTTATTGGGTCTACTGTCAAGATTATGCACCATTTGGGAGGAGATGAGATTTTGATTACGGCGACGGTGTTGAAGGTGATGGGGAGCTTGCTCTTGCTTTCCAAGCTGGTGAGCTATCCTAAGCTCAAGGATTTTTTTGATTATTGATTTGCGTGATGGGTGGGAAATTTTAGCATTTGAGCAGGGTGGTTTTACGGGTAAATGGGGAGTTTGGCGTGGTGTAGGGGATTGAGAATTACCACTTTGTTGTATTGACTCGGGTCGGTTGGGGGAGTAACTTTGTGCTATCAAATTGACCATAGGGTACGACTCGCAACATAATCACGGACGGTTTTACAGTTGAAGAACATAAAGGTCGGGCGGCGAAAGCTGAGCCCGGCTTTTTGTTTTTTGGGCGTGGAAGGAGGGCTTTGAGCGGGGGTGAAGGGCTTGGGCACGCGGGGATGAGGGGCTTGGGCGCGCGGGGGCGGCGGGGTGGGCTAAAAACGCCGCGTCGCCTACCGGAGAACCGGTGGCGACGTGCGGCTTTACTAGAGCGTGGTGTAACAGGAAAAGGTTTACTTCAGATTTGCGACGAGGTTATTCATAACGAGTTTATTTTCGGAAAATCATTTTTGTGCTTTGGATGGGCAGGCCATCGATGATGAGTGAACAGATATAGATGCCGCCGGCGGCGAAGCCGTGGTTGAAGGGGATTTGGTTGAGTCCCTTTTTGAGTGGCACTTGCATGCGGCTGAGGACGCGGCCGTCGAGGGTGGCGAACTGGAGCATGGTGCGGCCGTAGAAGATGTCGGTGCCGGAGGTGATGGTGATGAGGGTCGACTCATCGAAGGGGTTGGGGCGATTGGGCAGCAGCTTGATGCCGTAGTATTCGGGGTCCGAGGATTCGGGACGGGAGGGGTCGGGGGGCAGGGCCAGGACGACGAGCTTGGTCTGGACTTTGAATTCGGTGGCGAACTGGCTTTCGGTGTTGTTGGCATCGACGGCTGCGGCACTGATATAATAGGTGGCATTGGTGCCATAGGGTACGGTGAGGGTGTCGACAGTGGTGCCGGTAACGGTGAAGACGCTGTCCCAGTCGTTGGAGTCGGAGCGGATGGCGACGCGATAGGCCGGATAGGAGACGCCGTTGGGCGGGTTGAATCGTACCCGTACAAGGTTAGACGTTAGTCCCGTCGGAGTGAAGTTGACGGTGTCGGGACCGAGGGCCACCATCGCCAGGGAGTTGCCGTTGATGAGGGCGTTGCGGGCGAGATAATTCGGGTTGATATAGAAACTGTCGACGGTGCCGTCGTTATTTTTGTCGAGGCCGAGGCTATCGCGAACGTTGTGCTGTCGGTCGAGGTAGCTGGGGTCGGTGCTGCCGTCGCCGTTTTCGTTGGCCTGTGTAAGGCGGACGCCCGTATAGCCGATGTTGGTGAAGGCCTGGTGGTCTCCTCCCCTACCCGTCCGGTCTTCGTTTTCCATGATATTGATGTTCATGGGAACGCTCACCTGGTTCAGGAGCTGTTCTTTATACTGAAGCTTTATATAGCGTGCCCATTGCTTGTGCGGAGAGTTGACGTCGCCGCGCGAGAAGATACGGATGTCGGTGCTATCGATGTTACCATAGAAGGGACAGCTGGGCTGCGAAGAAGTGTGGCCGCAGAAGACTCCGCCGGAGACGTCGTTATTGTTGACGGCTTTGATGGTTACATTTTTACCGTCCAGATAATTAGCCAGCGCTTTGGCGCCGAGAAGACCTTGCTCTTCGCCGGTATTGACGGAGAAGACGATAGTGCTGCGAAAAGTGTATTTACTGAGAACGCGGGCCAGCTCCATGACCAGGGCGCTGCCTGTGGCGTTGTCGCCGATGCCGGGGGCGCTGCCTGTGACGTCGCAGTTGCTGGTATTGCGGCTGTCCATATGTCCTTCGATTATGATAAGCGCTGGGTTATTGATCTGGCTTCCGGGTAAGACGGCGATGACGTCGGCTTGACGATTGTTGGTCCCGGAGCAGCTCGAGGACGAAGGGGCATAGTCGAACCACAAGTAGGCGGGCTTGAGCCTGTTGTCGTTGGCTGCGCTGTATTGCATGAATTTGCTGTAGACCCATCGGCGGGCCGCTCCGATACCCCTGGTAGTGGAAACGGTGTCTGAGAAAGTGTTTCTGTTTTTGAAGCCAGCGAATGCAATAAGGTCTGCTTTCAAAGAATCCGTGGAGATCCTATTCAGGAGCTCCGTCGAGATGAGATCGGGGTCGGTGATGATGGCCGAGGCCCGGTAATTAGCAGGTGTGTAGGTGCCCAATAGGATTTGGTTTACTTCTGCGGAAGAAACGGACATATTGGACTGCGCGTAGGTGCTTCCCCCCCACGTAATCGTGAGAAGCAAGGCAGGCAATAGGAATTTCATGCCGGCTTGGATTTAAACGGTTAACGATTGAAAAAAAGCTTCTTCAATGGGTTAGTAAGCCAGCAGTGCGGACATCCAGCAAGCCAGGGACATGGGTGGTCGATCGGGGATCAATCACCGTTAGAGAACCAGCTCACCGTGTCACTACGGTCACTTTTGGTTGAACACTTTTTTCACAAACACCTGATCTGCGAGAACAATCTGGACAAAGTAGACAGACATGGGCAGCCCTTCGAGACCAGTCACCAGGAAGGAGTTGGCTCCTTTTGCGCCCTGGAATTGGTACTGTTTGAGCGGCATGCCTTTGCTGTCGAGCAGACGGATAGCGACACGTTCGGCGCGAGCCAGGCTGAGCCGGACGGTCACCTGCGAACTGAAGGGGTTCGGTGAGACGTCCAGGACGGCGCTGTTCGCGGAGGCCGCGATCGATACGACGTTGCTGAAGACAATGTTGCCACTGCCATCTGTCCATTTCAAACGGTAGTAATTGGGGGTATTAGGGATGGGACGATTGTCCGTAAACGAATGGTTGACGGTAGATCCGCTGCCGGTAGCAGGGACGGTACCGATGGGTGTGAAGTCATAGATGCCGTCGGCGGAACGTTCGACGACGAAGTTGACGTCGGGCGTTTCGTTGTAAGCCGTCCAGCTGAGTACGTTGCCATAGTCGGAGCCCCTGCCGGTGAAGGTACCGAGGGTGCTGGCCAGAACCGTGGACATATTGATCGTATAAGTCGCCGGGGTCGGGTCCTGCTTGTTCGCAGCGTCTACATATGCGTAGGTAAAGTAGGTGCTGGTGGCGGAGATATTCGTGAATTTCATCCGCAGCAGGAGCGGGTTATAGTTCGTGATAATCTGATTATTCACTACAAGACCACCGTTGTAATAGAGCTCTTCGTTCGAGGGAACGCTGGTGATGACGACGGTCTTGCCGCTGCCGAGGGTACCATCTTCAGGGTCGGTGCCTTTCAGGGGACCGGGGCTGGCGACGGTACCTGCGCCGTTGAGGGCCAGCATGGAATTCAGTACGGGCACGGCGATGGTATAGCTCTGGTCCATGGAATTGGGCAGCTGTTCGATACCAAAGTCCTGACCGGTAACGTCCACCGTCCCGGAGCTAAAGGTGCGGAGCGTGTTGGAAGTGTTGACCCAGCCGCTCGGAGCTACCCAGGCGGGAGAGGGGCTGCCGACAGTGCCCGGGCTTGTGGTAAGCGTGATCTTCATACCGACGGCATTAACGGGACAGTTTTGCAGCACGAAATTACCGCCTGCGCTAACGGGCGCCGAGAAGAGAACGTTGTTCGTGATCGGGTCGACGAGGTTGGCGTAAAGTACGCCACCGGGGTTGACGCTGTCTTCTCCTGTCGTGTAGATATTGGTGATACCACCATTACCGCTGCCGTTTGCATCGTCCCAAACGGTACCCTTTACCTGAATACACTGAAGAGTGACGGTCTGGGTAGAGTCTAGGGTAAGCCCCCATGCCCAGGTGTTGAGCAGACGGGCGTTACCGAAGTCATTACATTGCGTGTTGTCGGCGTCGTTGCCGCCAACGGAAGGTGCGGGTGTTACATTAGTATTGTTGCCATTACCGTTCCAGGCGCGGCCGTAAGTGGGCACGGGCGGCATAGCGCCGGGCCATACGGGTTTAACCCCTACGACGGAGTTATCATAGCCGGTACCGGTAGTATTGTTATTGTTGTCGCTACAGTCGGAACCACGATTCATCAGCTGGGTATCATCCCAGTACAGGGTGGTGTTGTTCGAGTTGACGCCTGGTACGACGGGCGAATAGCCGTCGACCTCGAAACCGTTGATATTCATTTCCACGTCATAGAAAGGAATATTGATACGTCCTTTCCGGAAGGAGAAGATGATGGGGAAGGTGGTATTGGCGGGCACGACATTGCCGAGACCGTCCTTACCGTCCCATACGTAGGTGATGACGCCGGCAGACTGGCCGACCAATTCGACAAATCTGTCAGCGGTATGATTTTGGAAACCCGGATTACCGTCCAGGTCGAAGAGCATGTAGTAGTCCCCTGCCTGCGGCGCCTGGAAGCGCACGTTATAGGGTCCCGGCGGACAGCCCGCGATCACGGGAGCCAGCAGGACGGGCCGCTGAGGGATGATACAAGGCGGATAGACCGTCGGGTCGGGCGGTGTCAGGAACACGTCGAAGCCGCCCTGCAGATAAGGAGAGACGAGCTTGGGCAGCACGATGGACTTTCGATCCTGGATCCAGTTACCGTTGTTGATGACGCCGAAGTCGTTAAAGGCGATGATATAGGAAAGGGGCTTGAAGCCAGTGCTCGGGAAGCTGACGCGAATGGTTACCGAGTCAGGGGTATAGCCATAGAAGGTCGCATTTGTCGAGGAGTTGGGGTCCTGGATGTCGCCGCTGGCCGGGTTGTAAACGGAGAAAGCCCACTCGTTACAGTGGACTCGGCCGGTCAGACGAGTGGTACCGTTCGAGACGACGGTCAGGTCAAAGTATTTCGCCAACATAGATTCCTTGGCGGCAGATTGAGTGGCGCCGCCGTCATCGCTTCGATAGAAGGATACATAGTAGTCTCCATTCGAGGTGGGATTAAAGATCTTGGCGGGGTAACCGGGAGAAGCGCCGATCTGGGGACCGAAGCTGGCCTGAGCATAGGTCGAGATATAACCTGCACCGGTTGAGCTGGGCATCAGGATGGGTGCGCCGACCTGTGTGCCCGTGGGGTCATAAATCCGCATATACACGTTGGTATAGGGGACGACGGTGCTCGGGGACAGCTGTTCCCAGTTGAAGCCGTAGTAGAGCTTCTCGGTGGTGAAATCTTTAATATGGATATAGATACGTTGGTCTACCGGTGCGCCGAGATAGCTACCGACATTACCAAGGGGAAATGACGTGGTGGTGGAAACGATCAGACCCGTACCATTGGCAGCGACGGGCATAATCTGTTTGGTACCTTCTGCCCGGGCCTCCGACGGACTCAGGAGGCTGTTCATGTTGGCCAGGATCAGAAGGGCGGCTATATTCCTAAAGCGGTTGACACGCGCGGACAGCCGGGGAACCCTGAATGTGTAAACAGGTTTCATAAGTATGGATTAAGGTGGACCAATCGCCAGCGGGATTAATCGCCGGGGTTAATCTTACTGGGTGCAAGCTAGCAAACTTTGATTATTCTTGCAATCACCATTAAAAGTGAGTTCGATAGCAGAAAGGACAATTAAAGGAAACTGGGGAGTGCAGATGTAGTTCTACAATCTACTATATATTATTCTGTTTTTTAATTTAACCGATTGTATATATTTTTTATTTTCCCACATTAAGGGAAATCTTTATTTATGGAGGGGGTATTGGGTTAGGGATGTGGGCGGAGGCGGGCCTTGGGAGGAGGAGGTATTGGGCTAGGGTCGGAGGCGGGAAATGCAGGTTTTTAGGCTGGATTGCCAGTCAGGGATGGTAAGGTTATAGGTTTCCTTAATAAGGCTTTTGTCGAGGAGGGAATAGTGGGGGCGTTTGGCTGGTGTGGGGAAGCCGGAGCTGGGGATGGGGTTGACGGTGCAGGTGCTGCCGATGTGCTGGCGGATGGCGAGGGCGAAGTCGTACCAGCTGATTTCGCCTTCGTTGCTGTAGTGGTAAATACCGGGGACGAAGGAGTCGGCGGTTACGATGGTCAGGATAGCGGCGGCGAGGTCGGCGGCGTAGGTCGGCGAGCCGATCTGGTCGTCGACGACGTTGATGGAGGGTCGCTCGTTCATGAGGCGCATCATGGTCTTGACGAAGTTGTTGCCGAATTCGGAGTAGACCCAGGAGGTGCGGATGATGACGGTGCCATCGTAGTAGTTGATAAGGGCCTGTTGTTCGCCTTTGAGCTTGGAGTCTCCGTAGACGTTGATGGGGCCGGTTGGGTCGTCTTCTGTGAGGGGGGTGGCGGAAGTGCCGTCGAAGACGTAGTCGGTGGAGACGTGGATCAGGCGCGCGCCAATATCGCGGCAGGCCAGAGCGAGATAGCCGGGGCCGTCGCCATTTATGCGATAGGCCGAATCCTGGTCGGATTCGGCTTTATCGACGGCGGTGTAGGCCGCACAGTTTATGCAAACGTCGGCTTGTGTTTTTTGAATAAAGGCGTATACCAATTCAGCGTTATCGATGGGGAGCTCGCTTCGATCGGCGAAGATGAAGTCGAATTGGGGGTATTGCGAGGACAGGGTTTTTATTTCCTGGCCGAGCTGGCCGCCTGCGCCCGTAACGAGAATTTTAGCCATTGTATTCGAAGTTATTGCGACAGTCTTTAAAATCGGGCAGGTCGAGGTCTTTTGCGGAGACGATGACGCTTTCGAAGGGGACGAGCCAGTCGATCTCGAGGGTGGCGTCGTCGTAGCGGATGCCGCCTTCGCTTTCTTTGTTATAGAATGCGTCGCATTTATAGGATACTTCGGCGGTTTCGCTGAGGACGGAGAAACCGTGGGCGAAGCCGGCGGGGATGAGGAACTGTTTTTTGTTTTCCGCGGATAGCTCGACCGCGAGGTGTTGCCCGAAGGTGGGCGAGCCTTTGCGAAGGTCGACGGCGACGTCGAGGATCTTTCCCTGGAGGACGCGGATGAGCTTGGTCTGGGCGTGCGGGTTCAGCTGGTAGTGAAGACCGCGGATGACGCCGTACTTGGAGAAGGACTGGTTGTCCTGGACGAAGCGGATGTCGAGTCCTTGCTTTTGATAAGCTTGTTCGTTATACGATTCGAAGAAATATCCCCGGTCGTCTTTGTGCACGGTAGGTTCGAAGACGAGCAGTCCTGCAATTTCTGTGGTGGTAAAAGGCATATTATCGTTGAATGTATTGTTCGTTGTAGTATTTCTGGTAGTCGCCGGACGTGACGGCCTTGACCCAGTCTTGATGGGCAAGATACCAGTCGACTGTTTTTTCCAGGCCTTCCTCGAATTGGAGGGAGGGTTTCCAGCCGAGCTCCTTGTTAAGCTTAGTCGCGTCGATGGCGTAGCGAAGGTCGTGGCCGGGCCGGTCCTTGACGTAGGTGATGAGCTTGGCGGATTCGCCGGGGGCGCGTCCGAGCTTCTTATCCATAACGTTGCAGAGCAGGTGGACGATATCGATGTTCTTCCATTCGTTGAAGCCGCCGATGTTGTACTTCCCTCCTACCTTCCCCTTGTGGAAAATGGTGTCGATGGCGCGGGCGTGGTCTTCGACGAAGAGCCAGTCGCGGACATTCTCACCCTTGCCGTAAACGGGAAGGGGTTTATTATGCAGGATGTTGTTGATCATGAGAGGGATCAGCTTCTCCGGGAAGTGGTTGGAGCCATAGTTGTTGGAGCAGTTCGACAGGATCACGGGCATATCATAGGTATGGTACCAGGCCATGACGAAGTGGTCCGAGGAGGCTTTTGAAGCCGAGTAGGGTGAGCGGGGGTCATAGGGGGTCTCTTCGGTGAAGAAGCCTTCGGCGCCCAGAGAGCCATAGACTTCGTCGGTGGAAACGTGGTAGAAGAGCTTTCCTTCCAGGTTATCCTTCCAGAAGCTGCGGCTGATATGGAGCAGGTTAGCCGTACCCATGACATTGGTGCGGACAAAGGCCAGCGGGTCCATGATGGAGCGGTCTACGTGGCTTTCGGCGGCGAGGTGGATAACGGCGTCGAATTTATATTGTTCGAAGAGGGCTTTGATACGGGCTTCATCGGTGATGTCGCCTTTTTCGAAGCTATAGTTGGGAGCGTTTTTTACGTCGTCGAGGTTGGCGAGGTTACCGGCGTAGGTAAGCGCGTCGAGGTTGACGATATGATATTGAGGGTATTGATTGACGAAGAGTCTTACAACGTGCGAGCCGATGAAGCCGGCGCCGCCCGTGATCATGATTGTTTTGCTATAGTTTGCCATTACAAGCTCCAGTATTTTCTACTACTAATTTTATTCTTATAGGTTCCTTTCAAGTCGGCGACAAGGGCGCCTTCCCGAGTAATCGACTTAAAATACGCGTCGTCCAGGTCTTTGTACTGGGTGTGGGGTACGGTGATGATGACAGCGTCGTAGTCGCCGGAGACTTTGCGGGCGAGGTGGAGGCCATATTCTTCGTGGACCTCTTCTTCCATCGCGTAGGGGTCTTCGACGTCTACGTGGATATTGAAGGCAAGCAATTCTTTAACCGCGTCGACGATACGGGAGTTGCGGATATCGCTGACGTTTTCCTTGAAGGTGACTCCTTTTACGAGCACTTTCGGTTCGTTGGATATACGCAGGACGTGGGTGATGATCTTACGGGCCACGTACCGGGCCATGTCGTCGTTGATGTAGCGGGAGGAGGCGATGACTTTCGATTCATAGCCCAGGGCTGCCGCTTTATACGTGAGGTAGTAGGGGTCGATTCCGATGCAATGTCCGCCGACCAGGCCGGGCTGGAATTTCAAGAAGTTCCATTTGGTGCCGGCGGCTTCGATGACGTCGTAGGTATTGATACCCATCCGGTCAAAGATAAGGGATAATTCGTTCATCAGGGCGATGTTGAGGTCGCGCTGGGTGTTTTCGATGATTTTGCTGGCTTCGGCGACCTTGATGGAAGGTGCGCGATGGACGCCGGCGTCAACCACGAGGGAGTAGGTCTTGGCGACCTCGTCGAGGGCCACCGGTGTATTGCCGGAGACGACCTTTACGACTGTGCGAAGCGTATGTTTTTTGTCCCCGGGGTTAATACGTTCGGGAGAATAGCCCAGGCTGAAGTCCCCATTGCCGAGCTTGAGATCGGATTGCTTTTCGAGGATGGGGAGGCAGTCTTCTTCGGTGCAGCCGGGGTAGGTAGTCGATTCGTAAACGACGTAGTCTCCCTTTTTCAGCACTTTACCCACGGTAGTGGAAGCGCCGACGAGGGGCTTGAGGTCGGGTACGTTGTATTTATCGACGGGAGTAGGAACGGCGATGATAAAGAAGCGGGCTTGTTTGAGCACTTCGAGGTCGTCGGTGAAGACGATGTCGCGGTCCTTGAATTCTTCGGGACCTACTTCTTTGCTGGGGTCGATGCCGGCGCGCATCATGTCGATGCGGCGGGCGTTGATGTCAAAGCCGATGACGGATATTTTCCGGGCGAATTCCAGTGCGATGGGGAGTCCTACGTATCCCAGTCCGATGACGGCAAGCTTTGTTTTCTTTTGTATGAGGTCTTCGTAAATCTTCGCTTCGCTCATTTTATGGTTTTAGGTTCTGCTGACAAATTCCTTGGGTTGCTTTTTCCATTCTTCCGGGGGCAGGGATTTGAAGTAGTCGTAGGTGATCTTCAGTCCTTCCTGCCGGAGGACCTTGGGTTCCCAGCCGAGGATTTCCTTTGCCTTTCTGATATCGGGCTGCCGCTGTTTGGGGTCGTCGACGGGCAGTGGCTTGTAGGTGATCTTTTGTTTGGTGCCGGTGAGGGTTATGACTTCCTCCGCAAATTGTTTCAGCGTGATCTCCATCGGATTGCCGATGTTGACGGGCTGGTGGTAGTCGCTGAGCAGGAGGCGGTAGATGCCTTCCACGAGGTCGTCTACGTAGCAGAAGGAGCGGGTTTGGCTGCCGTCGCCGAAGACGGTGAGGTCTTCTCCGCGGAGCGCCTGTCCTATAAAAGCCGGCAGTGCGCGGCCGTCGTTGAGCCGCATGCGGGGACCGTATGTGTTGAAGATACGGACGATGCGGGTTTCGAGGCCGTGGAAGTTATGGTAGGCCATGGTCATGGCTTCCTGGAAGCGTTTGGCTTCGTCGTATACGCCGCGGGGACCGACGGGGTTGACGTTACCCCAGTATTCTTCGTTTTGCGGGTGGACGAGCGGGTCGCCGTAAATCTCCGAGGTGGAGGCAACGAGGATCCGGGCCTTTTTGGATTTGGCCAGGCCGAGGCAGTTGTGGGTGCCGAGGGAGCCAACCTTGAGGGTCTGGATGGGTATTTTCAGATAGTCGATCGGGCTGGCCGGGGAAGCGAAGTGAAGGATGTATTTCAGCTCGCCGGGAACGTGGATGAATTTGCTGACGTCGTGGTGATAGAACTCGAAGTGTTCGAGCTTGAAGAGGTGCTCGATGTTGCGGAGGTCACCCGTGATCAGGTTATCCATGCCGATGACGTGGTAGCCTTCCTTTATAAAACGGTCGCAGAGATGGGAGCCGAGGAAACCTGCGGCTCCGGTGATCAATACGCGTTCCTTATTTTTATTCATGGTGTTCTTTCGATTATTTTTTGTCCGTGGGGTTTGCGGGTGCGCGGCCGATGCTTTCGTAATAGAAGCCAAGCTCGCGGATGGCTGCTATGTCGAAGAGGTTTCGTCCGTCGAAGATGACCTTGTTCTTCAGGGTGGTGACGATCTTCAGGAAGTTGGGCGTCCGGAATTCGTTCCACTCTGTGGCGATGATGAGGGCGTCGGCGTTTTCGAGCGCTTCGTATTGATTCTCCGCGTAAGTAACCTTGTCGCCGATGAGGTTCTTTACGTTGTTCATCGCTTCGGGGTCGAACACGCTAACGGTCGCGCCTTCGGCTACGAGGGCGTCGATCATATAGAGGGCGGGCGCTTCGCGGATGTCGTCGGTATTGGGTTTGAAGGCCAGACCCCAGAGGGCGAAGTGTTTGCCTTTCAGATTGCCGAAGTACTTCTTGACCTTGGGCATGAGGTGCAGCTTCTGCTTTTCGTTGACGTCCATAACGGCGTTGAGGATACGAAAATCGTAGCTCACTTCCTGGGAGGACTTTACGAGGGCTTGTACGTCCTTGGGGAAGCAGCTGCCGCCGTAGCCGATGCCGGGGAAGAGGAAGCGTTTGCCGATGCGTTCGTCGCTGCCGATGCCGCGGCGGACCATGTCTACGTCGGCGCCCAGGCGTTCGCAGAGCAGGGCTACCTCGTTCATAAAGGTGATCTTGGTAGCCAGGAAGGAGTTGGCAGCGTATTTGGTGAGCTCGGCGGAGCGTTCGTCCATAAAGATGATCGGGTTACCCTGGCGGACGAAGGGGGCGTATAAATCACCCATGACCTTGCGGGCGCGTTCAGAGGAAGTACCGATGACTACGCGGTCGGGTTTCATGAAGTCGTCGACGGCTACGCCTTCCCGGAGGAACTCGGGGTTGGAGACGACGTCGAATTCTCCCTTATAGTTCCTGGAGATGGCGGCGTGTACCTTTTCGGCGGTGCCGACGGGTACGGTGCTTTTATCGATGACGACCTTGTAGTCTTTTAGAATTTTACCGAGCTGATCGGACACACCGAGGATATATTTGAGATCGGCGGAGCCGTCTTCTCCGGGGGGAGTGGGCAGTGCGAGGAAGATGATCTGGGCTTCCCGGATGCCTTCTTCGAGATTCGTGGTGAATTTCAGCCTTTCCTCCTTGAGGTTGCGCAGGAAGAGTTTTTCCAGGCCGGGTTCGTATATGGTGATCTGGCCATTCGAGAGCTTTTGCACTTTATTGATATCGATGTCTACACAGACTACGTCATTTCCAGTTTCAGCAAAGCAGGTTCCAGTAACGAGTCCGACATATCCGGTACCGATCACAGCAATTTTCATAAAGATCCCTTTTTGGTTTAAATTTTATTTATTAATGTATTCCAGAACGCTGGAGGTTATGTATTCCAGCTGTTCCTGATCCAGCTCAGTGTGCATAGGAAGGGATATGACCCTTTCCGTCAGCCAGTCTGTGGTTTCGAGGTGGAAGTTACCACCGCCTGACGAGGCGAACATTTGTTGACGGTGGGCGGGTACCGGATAGTAGATCATCGAAGGTATATTTTTCCCGGCCAGGAATTCGTTGAGGCCGTTGCGGTCGACGCCTTCGAGGACGAGGGTATACTGATGAAAGACATGGTGGCTGTAGGGAGCCCGATAAGGGACTGTGATTTTCGGGTGAGCTTTGAAGGCATTATCATAGTAGTCGGCGGCGCTTCTTCTGGCTGCGATGTATTCATCGAGCTTCTTCAGCTTTACGTTCAGCACGGCGGCCTGGACGGAGTCCAGGCGACTGTTGCAGCCTACTACATCGTGATAATAGCGTCGGCTCTGCCCATGGTTTGCAATCATTTTCAACCGGCTAGCTAACGCGTCATCATCCGTAAATATTGCTCCTCCGTCCCCATAACAGCCCAAATTTTTTGAGGGGAAGAAGGAGGTGGTGCCGATGGTTCCCATGGCCCCGGTTTTTTTGGACGTGCCGTCGGCGAAGATATAGTTGCTTCCGATGGCCTGGGCATTGTCTTCTATGATGTAAAGGTTATGTTTTTTTGCTATGTCGAGGATCTCCTGCATGGGAGCGGCCTGGCCATAGAGGTGAACGGGTACAATGGCCCTGGTCCGGGGGGTGATGGCCTTTTCCAGGGCGGCGGGGTCGATGCAAAATGTTTTGGGATCGACTTCGACGAACACGGGTGTGAGCCGGAGCAGGGCTATAACTTCTGCGGTTGCGACGAAGGTAAAGGAGGGTGTCAGGACTTCGTCTCCGGGTTGGAGGTCGAGGGCCATCATGGCGATTTGCAGAGCGTCGGTGCCGTTAGCACAGGGGATGACGTGTTTGGAGCCGGTATAGGCGGAGAGGGCGCTGGTCAAATCGGTTACGGCTTTGCCGTTGATAAAGGCGGCGTTGTCCAATACTTCCTGGATGGCCGAGTCAACTTCACTCTTTATATTTGTATATTGCCGTTTAAGATCTACCATTTGGATGGGCCGCATACTCTTGTCCTATTTTGTCCTTTAAAATGGGCACAAACCTACTGCAAAAATGTGGTTTATCCAATGCCAGCATTCGCCTTTGCCGGTGATTGTTAAGGCGGTGCGATGGTGCGGCAGGGGGTGGAAATAGGGCGTGTGGGGATATTGCGGTGGGTCGCGGGCAAGGTGATGGGGAGTAGCAGGTGATCAATTCAAAAACTAAACAGGGCGGACCTTGAGTATTCTTTTTTATCACATCTTTTTATGGTTGTATACGGTGGGAATCCGGCTGATTGCGCCCTGGAACAGGAAGGCGAAGCTGTGGCTGGAGGGGAGGAAGGGATTGTTCGAGCGAATGAGGGAGGAGCTGAGGGGTGATATAGCGGGAGCTCGTGAGAGGTCGGGTGCGGATGCGGGCGGGCCGGGGAAGGTGGTGTGGATGCATTGTTCGTCGCTGGGAGAGTTCGAGCAGGGGCGGCCGGTGCTGGAGGAGCTGCGGAGGGTGGCGCCGGGGTGCAGGATTGTGTTGAGTTTTTTTTCTCCGAGCGGGTATGAGGCGAAGAGAGATTGGTCCGGGGCAGACCATGTTTTTTATTTGCCAATGGACGGGGGGAAGAACGCTAAGACGTTCATCGATTTGGTCAAGCCGGACCTTGTCTTGTGGGTCAAATATGACTACTGGTATTATTTCCTGGTGGAGCTGAAGAAACGGAAAGTGCCGGTCCTATTGATATCGGGCGTATTCAGGCCTGACCAGCCTTTCTTTCGGTGGTATGGGAGGCTGCATAGATACATGTTGGAGAGTTTTACCCATTTGTTTGTCCAAACCGAGGCGTCGAAGGTGCTGCTGTCGAAGCTGCGGTTAGTGGAGCAGGTGAGTGTGAGCGGGGATACGAGGTTCGACCGGGTGGTGGCGATTGCGGAGTCGGGAGAGGAGCTGTCCCTGGTGGCGGCTTTTTGCGGGGACCGGCCCGTGGTGGTT
>JAFDYG010000470.1 GCA_018267545.1 Bacteroidota bacterium | reverse complement strand
TTACAACGGTTTTTTGTCGGACGCCGCCGGCCGGGATAGTTCATGAGAAGAAAAGTAGTATATACCATCGCCGTAGTTATATTCTTACTGCCCGCCTGGACGTCTTTCGCCCAGCGAGGTCATACCCCCGCACCACCTCCCGTCACCCTGAAGGCAACCGTAGACAAGCAGAAGATCGTGATAGGGGAACCGGTCCAGCTGATGCTGGAAGCCACCGCGACGGGTAACGCCCCCCTGACCTGGCCCAACCTCGACAGCCTGCCCCACTTCGACTTTGTCGAAAAAGGGAAGGTAGACTCCAGCCTCCGCGGGACCGATCGCTATTACCGGCAGTACATGACCGTCACCAGCTTCGACTCGGGCGCCTGGGCCATTCCCCGTCTTCCCATCACTCTCGGCAATAAAACCTATTTCAGCGACTCGGTTCGTATCGAAGTTGGCTATACGAAGTTCGACCCGTCGAAAGACTACCACGACATAAAGGATATCATCGAAGTTCCGAACCCCTTTGCAAAATGGTTCGCCTGGATCGTTGCGGCCGTGGCCCTGATCTCGATAGCCCTCGTGGTTTGGTTTATCCGGATGAAAAAGAAGATGAGGACAAAGACGGTAACCGCCACTGCCGCACCGCGCCTCTCGCCCTACCAGGAAGCTTTGCAGCAGCTAAAGGAATTGCAGCAGCAAAACCTGCCCGAGAATGGCTCGATGAAAGTCTATTATAGCAGACTGGGGGATATCTTCCGTCTCTTCCTCCTGAGAAGGTTCAACATCTTCAGCCTGGCCGAGACAAGCGAAGAGCTGATTACGCAGCTGCGAAAGATGTCCTTGCCCGCGGAAGAATTTTCCGCGCTCTCGGATACCCTTCGAATGAGCGACTTCGTAAAGTTCGCAAAGTATCAACCCGGTCTGCCCGAGAGCGAGCAGCACTTCCAGTCGATCAAGAGCTCGGTCGACGTGCTGGAGGCAAAAGCTGCCGCAGAAGCCGAAGCGAAAGCTCAGGCCCAGGCAAAAGTCCAACAAATCAATAAACCTAATTAAGTGCTGTACGACTGGTACCAACATATCTATTTTAGTCAGCCAGCCTTCTTCGGGCTCTTCGCCCTCGTGCCCCTATTGATCTACTGGGAACTTAAGAAGTCCGACCAGGCGCAGGCCTCCGTTCGGGTCTCCACTATCCACCAGTTCCGCGGCGCCCGCTCCTGGAAGAACATGATCAGGCCCCTGCCTTTTGTCTTCCGCCTGCTAGCCATCTGCTGTATCATCATCGCCCTTGCCCGGCCTCAAACCCGCAACGACGAACAGCTCGTGACAGGCGAAGGGATCGACATCGTCCTCTGTCTCGATATCAGTGGTAGTATGCTGGCCCAGGATTTTACGCCGAACCGTATGGAGGCCGCCAAGAACGTAGCCGGCGAGTTTATCGACCAACGGCCCACCGACCGAATCGGCCTGGTCATCTTCTCCGGCGAAAGTTTCACCATGTGTCCCCTGACCACCGACCGGACCGTGCTGAAGTCCCAGCTCTTCAACGTCCAGAGCGGTCTTCTCGAAGACGGTACAGCCATCGGCTCAGGTCTCGCCACCGGCGTCGACCGCCTGCGCAATTCTCCTTCCAAAAGCAAGGTGATCATCCTGCTGACCGACGGAGAAAACAATGGCGGTCTTATCGACCCCAATACGGCAAAAGAAATCGCCAAGTCCATCGGCGTCAAAGTCTATACGATCGGCATGGGTACCGAAGGCTTCGCCCCAGTACCCATCCAGACCCCGGGCGGCGTCGAGATGCGCCGGGAGAAGGTCAACATCGACGAAAAGCTCCTGACCCAAATCGCCACCGAAACCGGCGGCCGTTACTATCGGGCCAAGGATAACGAAAGCCTCAAAGGCATCTACGACGAGATCGACCACCTCGAAAAATCCCGCATCGAAGTGACTTCCATGCGCAGGTACGGCGAACAGTTCTTCCCCTTCGCACTCGCAGCAGCCCTGTTCCTGCTGCTCGAATTGCTGCTCAAGTGGACCCTGCTGCGGAAATTCCCATAACTTCGAGCCATGACATTTTCATCTTACCCCCATGACAGGAAAGGTATATAAGTCTACCGGCAGCTGGTACGTCATAAAGACCGAGGACGGCGAAACATGGAACGCCCGTCTAAAAGGTATATTCAAGCTGGACGGCATTACCTCCACCAATCCCCTCGCCGTAGGCGATAACGTCGAGCTCGAAATAGAAAGCGAAGACGAACGGACCGCCATCGTAACGGAGATCCACGACCGGCATAACTACATCAACCGCCAGTCTCCATCCCACCGGATGCAGCACCATATCGTGGCGGCCAATATCGATCAGTCCCTCCTCGTTGTCACCCTAAAAGAACCCAAAACCTCCCAGGGCTTCATCGACCGCTGGCTCGTCACCTGCGAAGCCTACCACGTCCCCGCCGTTCTTCTATTCAACAAAAGCGACCTCTACCGGAAAAAGGAAGAGGAAAGATTCGAAGACTGGAAAGCCATGTATAACGCCATCGGCTATCGCCTCATCCGGATGAGCGTCCACAGCGGAGAAGGTCTCGACGAGGTCCGCAGTCTCCTCGAAGGAAAGATCAGCCTGCTAAGCGGCCACTCCGGGGTAGGGAAGTCCTCGTTTCTGAACGCGCTGTTCCCCGACCTGCAGCTAAAAACCCAAAACGTCAGCGGCTGGAGCGGCAAAGGAACCCATACTACAACATTTGCTGAGATGTTCGACTTGCCCAACCCTCCCGCAAAGGCCCATTCCTCTTCCACCCCCGGCCGCATCATCGACACCCCCGGCATGCGTGAATTCGGACTAGTAGACATCTCCAAACAGGAACTCTCCGGTTATTTCCCTGAAATGCGTGCCCTCACAGGGCAATGCCAGTTCAACAACTGCCTGCACCTCGAAGAGCCCGGCTGCCGCGTAAAGGAAGCCGTAAAAAACGGCGAGATCGCAGAAGACCGCTACGTCAGCTATTGCTCAATTTTAGCTTCCATCGAAGAAAAGAATTATTAAACTTTCTTTAACCTTCTACGGCCTGCTTGGCATGGCTTTCGTTTATGTGCCTTTATGAGAATGGAAACTTTACAATCGAACAAGACCATCGGAAGAATCATTAGAGCAGCACTCCTTGCCGGCATCGTCTATTTTGGATTTGTCTTCCCTGATTCTTTATCCGATCACCAGAAGATCTTACACTTTTCCGCCCACGTGGGAATGAGCTTTCTTTTAGCGACTTGTATATACGTGATTTGTAACATGGTGCTCCACATGAGCAGGAAACGCTCCCTGATCGTATTGAGCATTCTAACCTTGCTCATCGGGGCCCTCTATAAATATCTGGAAATATCGAGTCAGGGTATTATAAGCAATTATAGCCTGGGTGAATTGATTCGTGTCACCGGCTGTTATACTTCGATGTCTCAAAACACAGCGGGACTGCTTGCTGCCATCCTCCTCATCGAGTATTCTGTTCAGTACTTTCGGGTGTTATTGGCGCGCCGCCCGTCTCTTTGATTTCCTCCTTTAAGGGTTCGGGCTGCTTTTCATCTTTCTCGTCTCCAAACAACATCCCCCAGGGCTTGAGACTATCGACGCGATCGAATATGATCTTGGTGATAGCCACCACGGGAATGGCAAGAAAGGTGCCGGAGATACCCCACACCGCCTCTCCGATAATGACCGCGAGCACAGTAATAAATGCATTGATGCGGACTTTGGAACCCACCACGACCGGCAGCAGCACATTCGAATCGATCAGGTGGATGCCAAAAACGGTTCCGATAACCAGCAGGAGCTGCGTCGTACCCGCGGTTGCAAATGTGACCAGCGTGCTAAGCATCAGCGCGGTGAAGATGCCGATATAAGGCACTACGTTGAAGAGTCCCGTCAGCAAACCCAGCAGGATAGCGTATTTCACGCCCAGGATCCAAAGCGCCAAACAGGTGGCCGCCGCAACGATCACCATTTCCAGCAACAGTCCCAGAATATACTGTCTAATCCGCGTCTGGATCTGCGCGATGATATCGTACACCATGACCGAATTTTCTTCCTTGAATACCGCCACCAAAAAACGAACGATCAGTCTTCTATAATAAAGCAGAAAGAAGGTATTGATCATGATGAACACCAGGAAAAGCACCAGCGAAGAAAGCGATACCAGCGCACCCCCGATCATGGACGAGCCCGTCTCCAATAGTTTCGACGTTGCATTGTTTACATAGTTGTTCTGCTGCTTAATGCGGACATGAAACTTGAGCGAGATCCACTGCTGCAGATTTGTCACCGAGGTCATTACCTGCTGCTTGAACAAAGGCCAGTCATCGGCAAGGCTGCTGATCTGCGAGCCCACCAGGTAAAAAAGCCCTACCAGCGCAAACACAAGCAGGAACACCGACAGCAAGGAAGCCAGGCTCCGCGGAAGCCGGCACCTCTTTTCGAGAAATGCCGACACGGGCAATAGCAGCACGGCGAAAAGTAAGGCAAAGACCAATGGCGAGAATATAGCTTGACCCCAGGAAGCGATATAAAACAAGGCAATCAGGCTTATCAACACCATTGCCAGCTTAGTATAGAATGGTTGCGGCTGCTTTAATGATACCATACAGCAATATAGCCCAAAAAAACAAAACCCGCTGTTAAGCGGGTTGCCCGGCAAAGAACTCTTTCTTTGCCGGACATAAAAATGTCGGCTCATTTTTTACAGCAGAGCCGACACCAAACTAACATTCTAGATTAGCAATCAGCAAACATTCGTTAGAACTCAATTGGACCGTTAACCAGGGCCTTAAGTCACAGCTGGGCGCGGAGCCGGGCTAAGACATATATCTCCGGGCTGTATTGATCAATAGTTTGCTTTCCAGGAATTTTGCTACCTCTACCACCGCGTCGTTGTCCTTGCGGGGAGCTTCCCGGAACTTGCGGGGATAGATAGAAATGCCCGTATAAATATTGTAATGAAGGGTCAGAATATGCCCCTTGTAAAGAAAGTCCCACATGAGGGAATCGAAGTCATCTGTCTTTTGGGTGAACTTAATGTCGAGGTCGTCGGAGAGGATATTTGCGACTTCATAGAAGCGCTTTAGTCCGCAATCGTCGTCGATGACGGCTTCCGTACAGCCGAAATCGGTCCTTAGAGTTAGAGGGCTCATAGAGTAGGGATTTTTATAGTTTATATTTAGGGTATTCTATGCTTTACGTCGAACAGCCTCTGCACATATCACTACGCCTTGAACTTCGGCTGCTTCGGCACTTTTTCTCCGCTCAATATCCTTTCTGCCCCCACATTCTTGCCATCACTGGGACAACCGTATTTGGGACCGAACATGTTGTGCATCCATCCACAGGACGACGCACCGATCAATAAAATTGAAAGGGATGAGAAGAGAAGTATGGTCTTGGTCGTTTTCATTGGATTCATTGGGTCATCTATATAAACGTTACTAAACCTACAAATATTATTCTGTATTTGCAAGTAAGCGGTTCAATTTAACCCGGGAAGACAGCCTTTTAGGACCAATTTTAGGGGTGACTGGGTAGGTCTTTGGCCGCATTGACGTCCTTGAACCAGCCCGCATAGATGCAGTAATGGTCCGCAATACGCTCGATTTGACCGGAAATGAGATCGGCAGGGATATCCTTGATTTTCCGGGCCGGAATACCGCCATAAATGGTCCCTGATTCGACCTTGGTGCCCTCCGTCACGACTGCGCCTGCAGCGATAATGGAGTTCTTGCCGATCTCGGCATTGTCCATGATGATCGCACCCATACCGATGAGCACTTTATCGTGAAGAGTACACCCGTGAATGATGGCATTGTGACCGATCGAAACTTCGTTGCCGATCTTGACACTGGTCTTTTTATACGTACCGTGGATGATGACCCCGTCTTGTATATTTACTTTGTCGCCAATGTGAATGCTGTTGACGTCGCCTCTTACTACTGCATTAAACCAAACGCTGCACTTGTCGCCCATCTTTACATCGCCGACGATGGTAGCATTCGGGGCGATGAAACAGTCTTGTCCAAATTGCGGTGATTTGCCTTCCACTGGTAGAATCGTTGCCATATCAGGAGAGTTTTAATTGTGAACGTTTAGGTAAATTTAACGAACTTTGTTGATTGATGAATAGAGATTCACACCGCCTCTTTTTAAAACATGTTGCCCAGACATCACCCAATCCCCTGGCCATCGAAATAGAGAAAGCCGAAGGGCTCTATCTCTATGATCCCTCCGGGAAACCCTATCTGGACCTCATCGGCGGCATCAGCGTGGCCAACACCGGCCACCGCCACCCCAAGGTCGTCGAGGCGATTAAAAACCAGGCCGACCGCTACCTGCACGTCCTTGTCTATGGCGAGCTGATCCAATCACCCCAGGTAGAATATGCTACTCTTCTAGCCGCCAACCTACCGCCCACCCTCGACTCCGTCTATTTTACCAATAGCGGCGCCGAAGCGGTCGAAGGCGCCATGAAACTGGCCAAACGCCTAACGAATCGTACCGAAATCCTCGCCTTCAACAAGTCCTACCACGGCAGCACCCAGGGCGCGCTCAGCATTATCGGCGACGAATACTGGCGCAACGCCTTTCGTCCCCTCCTGCCCGGCATCCGTCATTTAGACTACAACACTCCGGAGGCACTTGAGTTCATTACAAACCAAACAGCCTGTGTAATCGCCGAAACGGTCCAGGCCGAACGAGGCATTTTCGCTCCCAGTCCGCAGTGGCTCCAGGCCCTGCGGAAACGCTGCGACCAGACCGGGACGTTATTGGTCCTCGACGAGATCCAGGCCGGCTTCGGCAGAACGGGAAGCCTTTGGGCTTTTACACAGTATGGAGTCGTTCCCGACATCCTCCTCCTCGGTAAATCTTTAGGCGGAGGGCTTCCCCTCGGCGCCTTTATATCCAGCCGCGATAAAATGCTTTCTCTGACCGATGCGCCCGTCCTCGGGCACATCACGACCTTCGGCGGACATCCCCTCAGCTGCGCAGCTGGTCTAGCCTCGCTAAAAGTTTTGCTGGAAGAAGACTGGATTGGAGAGGTGCGCGCAAAAGAAGCGCATTTTCGGCGCCTGCTCGGTTCTCATCCCGCGATAAAACAAATCAGAAGCGTGGGGCTCCTCCTGGCGATCGAGTTCGACAGCTTTGAACAAAATAAAAAGATTATCGACACTTGTATAGAGAAAGGTCTCCTGACGGACTGGTTCCTATTCGCCCCTGAATGCATGCGAATCGCCCCGCCTTTAAGTATCAGCAACGAAGAAATCGAAAAGGCGTGCAGAATCATTTTATCTTCCTTACCTTTGTAATTCCAACCACACAGTATTACCCCCACGGATAAGTGAAGCGTCCGTTCGGTTATAGAGGCAGACGCGATTAAAATCTAAAACATTTTTTATGTCACAGTTTTTGGACAAAAAAGAACTGTTCGACAGGATCTTGCTGCTCAAAGAAGACGAGAAGCAGTATCCTATGGGAGTAATCGAACGCTTTTTTAATGACTACCGTTTGCATGAATGCCGGGACACGCTTTGGTCCATGGTAGAGACCTGTTTGACAACGGATAACGCCGAGTTTAATGCCCCCGAAGAGCGGGGGAACCTGCTGCAGCGTTACCGTGATTTTGAACGCTTTCTGGAGGCGGGCCACCTGCTCCTGCAGGAGCATCTGCGTGGAAATTCGCCTGCTTTAGAAAAATGAGTTCTTAGAAAACCAAACTGCTTTCTTTCTCGTATATATATACGAATGAGAAGAATAATTTTGGCTAGGAATTTGATTAGTCATCCCTGCTTTTAGCGGGGATTTTTTTTGCCCTGCCGCGCCGAGGCAGGGCCGTGCTGTGGCCTGGCGGCCTTATCCCTGCAGCAGCTTATACACACCCGCAGCCATCAAACATCCCAATACGGGACCGATTACAGGCACCCAGGCATACGCCCAGTCCCCATCCCGCTTACCCGGCACCGGTAAAATTGCATGCATAATGCGAGGACCCAAATCCCTCGCCGGATTGATCGCATAACCCGTGGGGCCGCCCGGACCCAGGCCGATCACCAATACCAGCAAGCTCACCGGCAACGCGTCCAATGCACCCAGGCTGCTGGAAGGAGACGCAATAAACAAAACCCCCAGGATCAACGCGAAAGTGGCGATGATCTCCGTTATCAGGTTATTCCCGTAGCTTCGTATAGCCGGCCCCGTGCAAAATACTGCCAGCTTGGCATCCGCGTCTTGCGTCTTGTCGAAATGAGGCCGGAAGCAAAGCCACGCGAGCAGCGAACCCGCCATCGCCCCAAGAAATTGCGCCCCGATGTAAAGCGGCACCGATTCCCAGGGGAACTTCCCCAGCACCGCAAACGCCAGCGTAACCGCCGGGTTCAGATGGGCCTTGCTCGCAGCCGCCGAACAGTATACACCCACGAACACGGCCATCGCCCAGCCAAAGCTGATGACAATCCAGCCGCTGTTTTGTCCCTTACTCTTCTCCAACACTACATTGCTGACGACAGTCTGTCCAAACAAGATGAGCATACCCGTTCCAACGAACTCACCAAGAAATGGGGTCATAGTATTTTATTTAGTTGTGTAATAAGTACCCTTTAGCCAGCTCCCGGAATGCCGAAACCTGCTGGTCCTGCCACGAAGCATCCTTCCCCATTTCGCCCGCCAATAACTCCGCCACCATCGGCGCAGCATCGATAGCCGCCTGCGCGTCCAATAAAAGCGACCGGGTCCTCCTGCTCAGTGCGTCTTCTACGGTCATACACATTTCGGTCCTGACGGATTGGATGATATCCGCCTTTGTATACGGCAGTCGGGGATGAATTTTCTCCGACCAAAGTGCCTGCGCTTCGGCAAGGGCCCTTACCTCGGCTTCCGTCTCACCCGCTCCGCCATGGATCGATAGGGTAGCGGTGATACATTCTTTATGGGGCAGCCCGGCCTTTGCGATGGCCGTATTGACCGCATCCTCCGCCATCCTGCGATAGGTCGTCCACTTTCCGCCGGTGATGGTGATGAGTCCCGAATCTCCGACCATGATTAAATGGTCCCGCGAAAGCTCGGCCGTCCGTTTGCTGCTGCTCTTGACCAGCGGCCGCAGTCCCGCATAGACGCTGCGGATATCGGCCGCGGTCGGCACCTTGCTGAGGTAGCGGCTGATCTGCTGGAGGATGAAATCGATCTCCTCCGGTAACGCTCGTGGTTCCAGATCTATATGGTCCACGGCTGTGTCGGTGGTGCCGATGATAATCTTATCGTGCCAGGGAACGGCAAAGAGTACCCGCCCGTCGTCGGTATGCGGCACCAGAATCGCCGCCTCACCCGGAAGAAACTCCTTGTCGAGCATGATATGAACGCCCTGACTCGGGGCGATGATATGCTCGGCCCTGGGGTCATCCATCTGCAGGATGCTGTCCGTAAAGACACCCGTGGCATTGATTACCACCTGCGCTTTAATATTATACGTCTTCCCGCTAAACTGGTCGGTGGCCTTGACGCCGCTGACCTGCGAGCTTTGCTTGAGCAAGCCATCGACGTGAAAATAATTGAGAAGGACCGCACCTTGATCGGCCGCTGTCATTGCCAGGTGGATTGCCAGCCGGGCGTCGTCGAACTGTCCGTCATGATAGAGGACGCCGCCGCGAAGCCCTTCGGCGTCGAGGGTAGGGGCCATTTCCAGCGTCTCTTCACGGGAGAGCAGGCGGGACTTTCCTAGTCCCAGGTCTCCGGCCATCCAGTCGTAGACCTTTAGGCCGATGCCATAGTAAGGGCCCTCCCACCATTTATAATTGGGGACGATAAAGCTCATGTCCTTTACCAGGTGAGGCGCATTGCGGCGAAGGATGCCGCGCTCATGAAGCGCTTCTGTCACGAGCTTGATATTTCCTTGTTGTAGGTACCGTACACCTCCGTGTACTAGTTTGGTCGCGCGGGACGAAGTCCCTTTCGCAAAATCGTACTGTTCCAAAAGCAAGGTGCTGAAACCGCGCGAAGCCGCGTCCACGGCAATACCGAGACCCGTCGCTCCGCCCCCGATAATACAAATGTCCCATAGTCCTGAGCCTTTTGCTTCCAGGGCCTGTAGCATCTCCTGTCGATTCATAGCTTAAAATTTATCTTCCATCTGCCCAAGCAATCGCCGCTTTTACCGCCCGCTGCCAGCCCTTCAATAATTCTTTCGCGTCGCCCTCCGCCATCGCGGGGTCGAATCGTCTATCGATTTCCCATTGTTTCTGAATATCTTCAACCGAGCCCCAGAAGCCCGTCCCGAGCCCCGCCAGATACGCCGCGCCAAGCGCTGTCGTTTCCGTCACCACGGGCCGGATCACCGGTACCCCCAGGATATCACACTGGAACTGCATCAGCGCATCGTTTGCCGTTGCGCCTCCGTCTACGCGTAGTTCTTTTAAAATGATCCCGCTGTCCGCCTCCATCGCCTTCAGTACGTCATAGGTCTGATAGGCGATGCTTTCCAATGCTGCCCTGGCGATGTGGGCCTGTGTCGTGCCGCGTGTCATTCCGAAAAGGCTTCCCCGCGCATACTGATTCCAGTGAGGTGCGCCAAGACCGGCGAATGCGGGGACCATGTATACGCCGTCCGAGCTGCTGACTTTTGCCGCAAGGGCTTCCACTTCGCTTGAGTTGCGAATAAAGTGAAGCCCGTCTCTTAACCACTGCACCACTGCTCCGCCGATAAAGATGCTTCCTTCGAGGGCGTATTCCGTCTTGCCGTTGCGCGACCAGGCGATCGTCGTTACCAGCTGATTCTGCGAAGCCACCGCTTCCTCACCCGTATGCATGAGGAGGAAACATCCTGTGCCATAGGTATTTTTGACCATGCCCGGCTGCGTACAAAGTTGTCCGAAAAGGGCCGCCTGCTGGTCCCCCGCGATACCCGCGATGGGCATGCCGATCGACCCCGGAGCCATGATGCTCGCGGTCTGTCCGTAGACCTCGCTGGAAGAACGAACTTCCGGCAGCACCGCCTGCGGTATGTCGAACAGCCGGAGCAGCTCGCTGTCCCATTGTTGAGTGTGGATATTATAAAGCATCGTACGCGAAGCATTCGTACTGTCGGTGATGTGCAGCTTTCCCCCGGTTAGTTTCCAGACAAGCCAGCTATCGACCGTTCCGAAGGCCAGCTCTCCCTTCGCGGCTTTCGCACGGGCGCCGGGGACCTGGTCGAGGATCCATTTTAGTTTGGTCGCGGAAAAATATGCATCGATAATCAGGCCGGTCTTATTGCGAATCAACTCCGAATGACCGTCGGCTTTTAGCCGGTCGCAATACTCCGCCGTCCGCCGGTCCTGCCAGACGATCGCCGGGTGAATCGGCCTGCCGCTCTCCCTATCCCAAACGATCGTGGTCTCCCGCTGGTTCGTGATACCGATGGCGGCAATATCCTTCGTCGTACTATTATTCTTTGCCAGCACCTCCGCCAGCACGCTATACTGAGAAGACCAGATCTCCTCGGGGTCATGCTCCACCCAGCCAGGCTGGGGGTAGTACTGCTTAAACTCTTTTTGGGCTATTTGGCGGATATGGCCGTCCCGGTCAAAAAGGATGGCCCTGGAGCTGGTCGTTCCCTGGTCCAATGCCAGGATATAGGAAGCGGGCATGTAATCGTCTTTTAGGAGAGGAAGGTAACAAAAAACTTGTGCAACTGCCGCCTGTGCCCGAGGCCGCGCCGTAAAATCTTTGCGCAATCCATAAAATATATTTACATTTACGTAAGCACTTACGTAATTAATATATGGACTTCTATACACGTACTGGAAAAATGGCACTTGGAAGCCGCCTCCGCCGCCTCAGCGAGCAGATGACCGAACAAGCTGCGGCCATCTACGACCTCTACCAGGTTGATCTTCAACCCAAATGGTTCCCTGTTTTTTACTCCCTTTCGCCGACCGAAGGCAAATCCATCACCGACATCGCCCGCGAGATCGGCCATACCCACCCCTCCGTCAGCCAAACCGTCCGGGAGCTCTCGACCAAAGGCTACGTCATTGAAAAGAAAGGTGAAACCGACGGCCGCAAGAACTTCATCCTTCTCTCACCGGCCGGCGCCGACGTCCGCGAAAAGATGCAGGACCAGCTCGACGACGTCACCTCTGCCATCGAAAAGGCCATGAAAGAAACCCACAACGATCTGTGGCGCGCCATCGGGGAATGGGAGTTCCTCCTCGAGCAAAAGAGTCTTCTCCGCCGCGTCCAGGAGGAACAGAAAATCCGGGAGAGCGCCCAGGTCCAGATCATCGACTATACCCCCGCCCACCAGTCCGCCTTCCGCCAGCTCAACGAAGAGTGGATCACCAAATACTTCCGGATGGAGGAAAGCGACTACAAGGCCCTCGACCATCCCCAGGAATACATCCTCGACAAAGGGGGCCATATTTATATAGCGGTCTACAAAGACGAACCCGTCGGCGCCTGCGCCCTCATCCCCATGGACGACGGCGGCTTCGAGCTCGCCAAGATGGCTGTTTCTCCCAGGGCCCAGGGCCTCGGCATTGGCTATCTCATCGGCCAGGCCTGTATCGACAAAGCCCGCGCGCTCGGCGCCCGGCGAGTCTATCTGGAGAGCAATACGGCCCTGAAGGCCGCCATCAGCCTTTATCACAAGCTTGGCTTTAGGAAGGTCACCGGCCCCCCTTCCCCCTACGAGCGGGCTAATATTCAAATGGAACTGATGCTGTAATGCCATTTCAGGCTGGGCGTCCTTCGATTGGGGCGCCCTGAAAGCCGCCCTGGAAAAAAATTTCCAAAAAAACTTGCACAGGCGGGTCCATTTCCCTTACTTTGTACTTCAAAGTGCTTTTATGACCAGCCAAAGCCCCACCGAACAATCCCAATCCCTTGAAGCCCTCCAGGACATCAAGCGCATGATGGAACGGTCTTCCCGCTTCATCTCCCTCAGCGGATTGAGCGGCGTGAGCGCAGGCATATGCGCCCTCATCGGGGCCTATATCGCCCGGATTTGGATTCGCGAGTATTATGATGCGGGCGGCTACGTCTCCCAGCATAACTATTTGCGCGATGGCGCAAATTCCCTCGAATGGAAGCTGTTTGGCCTCGCTATCGCGGTGCTGATCGCCGCGCTGCTCACCTCGACCTGGTTCACGTGGCGAAAGGCGAGAAGAAGCAATCTGCCCATCTGGGACCACGCCTCGAAGAAGCTGGCTATAAATATGGCCATTCCCCTCGGAGCAGGCGGCTTGTTCGTCCTGGGCTTGATCAATCATTCAGACTGGAGCTATGTGGCCCCGACCTGCCTGGTGTTCTATGGCCTCGCCCTGGTAAACGCCAGCAAATACACCCTGACAGATATACGATATCTAGGAATACTGGAAGTCATCTTAGGCATAGTATGCATGTATTACCCGCATGAAGGTTTATATTTCTGGGCCTTTGGTTTTGGCGTGCTGCACATTATCTATGGGCTGATCATGTGGTGGAAATACGAGAAGTCATGAAGAATCCGATAGGAAATCTTAATAAAATATTCGATAGCCGCATTCGCATGGGTGTGATGAGCATCCTATTGATGAATGAGGAGGTGAGCTTTAACGACTTGAAACAACTCCTGGAACTGACTGACGGAAACCTGGCCTCTCATATGATCAACCTCGAAGAAAACGGCTTTATCAAAGTACACAAAGGATTCATCGGTAGAAAAACCAACACGACGTATTCGATCACCAAGGCCGGGGAGAAAGCATTCAAAGATCACCTCGAGGCTTTGGAAAGCATGATAAAAGGAATGAACAAGGGCTAAGCCCCTTTTTTTTAAACATATGCTTTGAAATTCAAAGTGCTTTAGTAAAAATAACAATTATGACCAGCTCGATCTCTCGCACCACCTTCGTCCGCCCACTCGCTTCCGGCCTCCTCGGCCTGACGCTGATGCTGCCCGCCAGCTTCTTCCTCCTGACCCTCCTGGCCCGCATCATCTTCGGCGCAAAGGCCATGTACTACTACATCGCGCCTTCTTTCCTGCAATCTCCCATGAACCTCTTCTCCTTTCACAAGGCGCAGATGATCATCATAAGTCTCGTGCTGGCGATTCTCTTCAATGCTCTGACGATTTTCCGCTTCGACCTCGAACGCGGAAAACGGGGCCTCGAAGTAGCCGTCACCTATCGCCGCTACTGGCTCAATACCGCGATTGCCCTTCAGGCTGTTCTGCTCCTGCTGGTTCTCGTCGCCTATACATTCATCCAGCATATCCGATATTAAAAATATGGAGCCCGAAAAATTTTCTATTCGAAGCAGGATCAAAAGCTTTGGCTATGCCATCAGCGGCATCATAGCTTTTATCACGAGGGAGCACAACGCGCGGATCCACCTGGTGGCCACCATCGCGGTGGTCATAGCAGCCTTTGTATTAAAGGTAACAACGGCAGAGGCCATCGCCCTCACTATCGTGACTGGCCTGGTTTGGATAACCGAAATGCTCAACACCTGTATCGAACGAATGGCCGACATGATTACCCGTGAAAGAAACCCGCAGATTAAATTTATCAAGGACCTCGCTGCCGGAGCCGTATTAGTCGCCGCCGGGATTGCCGTCATCGTGGGCCTGCTCATCTTCATACCAAAGGTCTTATGAAAAAGATATTCTTCCTCCGGACCGAAATGGACCGGCTGCTTACCTCTTCCATGCTGTTTAGCTGCATGCTGGTTGTTGTTCGTATAGCCCATACTGGTAGACTTACCTTTATCTTCATGATCTGGAACCTCTTTTTAGCCTATGTTCCCTATGCCTTGTCCACCTGGCTGGTCTCCAGGTACACGCAGCCGGGTACCAGGAGCCGGGGCGCACAGCTGTTGCTGGTGCTCCTCTCGCTGACCTGGCTGCTCTTTATCCCCAATGCCTTTTATATCCTGACCGACCTGTATCACCTGACCGACGGCTATCGTCACAACCAGGTGCCGCAGTGGTTCGACCTCGTGCTGATCTTGTCCTTCGCCTGGAACGGCCTGCTGCTCGGAGTGCTTTCCGTCCGGCAGATGGAAAGATTGTTCCTGCGCCAGGCCTCCTTTCTCAAAGGATGGCTCTTTATTTATCCCATCATGGCGCTGAATGCCCTCGGCGTCTACCTGGGAAGATACCCCCGCTACAATAGCTGGGATATTATCTCCGACCCCCTGGAACTGATCAAGGACATTCTCATGATGATCGTGCACCCTTTTCGTAATCAGTATGCCTGGGGAATGATACTCTGCTTCTCTATTCTCCTAACCCTGATCTATCGCATGCTTCGCGGTGGCAGCAAGGCGTTAGCCTAAAACATAAACCATGGAAAATTTAATTAGCAACTTCTGGAACAAAAACAAAATCATCCTCAAGAGTTTCCTGATCGGAATCCTGAGCCTATTGCTCCTAATCCCTACTCTATTCATCCAGGCCCTGGTCTCGGAACGCAAGGAAAGACAGGAGGAAGCCTTAAAGGAAATCAGCTCCCGCTGGGCCGGCTCCCAAACCGTGACCGGTCCCGTCATCGGCATTCCTTACACCGACTTTGTCACGGAAAATAATAACACTCATTCGGTTCGAAGATGGGCGTACTTCCTCCCCGGTAAGCTGAACATCAAATCCAAAATCGTCCCCGAAAGAAGATACCGCGGCATCTACCAGGTCGTCGTATATACGACCGAGCTGCAGGTGAACGGGTCCTTCGACAGCCTGGCCATCAGCGAGCTTGGTATCCCCGACGCGAACCTCCTCTGGAATGAAGCCGCCGTGTTTTTCAACGTCGGAGACATCCAGGGCCTGAAGGAAGAAGTGTTTCTGGAGCTGAAGGGCGCCGCGGCAAGCAGCAAGCTGGAGCTGATCCCGGCCAAGCGACCCACGGACCAATTCAGGTCTGCCCTCAGCGCCGCCCTTCCCGGCTGGTACCTGGCCGGCAACAACCCCGTCGAGTTTTCGGCAACCGTCAGCCTGAAAGGGACCGGCAACCTTCTCTTCGTCCCCATCGGCCGCGAGACCAAGGTCGAAGCCTCTTCCTCCTGGTCCAATCCCAGCTTCACCGGCAGCGTGCTCCCCGACCTCCGTTCCATAAAGGACAGCGGCTTCGACGCCAACTGGAAGGTACTGGCGCTGAATCGCAAATATCCCCAGCAATGGAAAGAGGATACGTATAACCTGGAGAGCTCCGCCTTTGGCGTTGACCTGATTGTCCCCGTCGACGCTTATCAGCAAACCACGCGCAGCGTCAAGTACGCCATCCTGATCATCATCCTGACGTTCACGGCCTTCTTCCTGATCGAATGGATCTACAGCCGTCCGATCCATTCGCTGCAGTACCTGCTGGTGGGCTTTGCGCTTTGTATCTTCTATACTTTATTGCTGTCGCTTTCAGAATATCTTGGGTTCAATACCGCATATGGTTTGGCCGCAGCGGCTACCATCGGACTCATCGGCTGGTACGTCGGCAGCATGCTCCGCTCATCGAAGATGTCTATGTTTATTATCTTCCTGCTCGCCGTTCAGTATGGTTTCGTGTTCACTCTGATCCAGCTGCAAGATTATGCGCTGCTCATGGGCAGTATTGGAATCTTCCTGACCCTGGCAGTTGTGATGTATTTCTCCCGGAAAATAAAATGGAATAGTTAGTTTTTGGGGCATCTCATCCACACATCCACACCGGCCGCACGCCACCGCGTGCGGCCGGCTTATTTCCACCCCTGGCACAGGAATTTCAGCATTATCCAAAATGAGCGATCATGCAAACGACAGAAATAAATACGAATTCAAAGCTGCAGGAATTCTTTATAGAGCAGCTTCAAGATATATATTGGGCCGAGCAAAAGCTTGTTAAGACCTTGCCAAAAATGGAAGAAGCCGCCCATTCGAGCGAACTAAAACAAGCTTTCAATGGTCATTTACAAGAGACGAAAAACCATGTGTCGAGACTGGAAAAGGTCTTCGATATGATGAATGTACCCGCCGAGGCAAAAAAATGCCATGCGATTGCCGGTATAGTAGACGAAGGGGAGGAGATCATCGATGAGACCGAAGAGAACACGGCTCAACGTGACGTGGGTCTTATCTTCGCCGGACAGAAAGCCGAGCACTACGAGATCGCTACATACGGCGGTCTGGTGCAGCTGGCCCGAACCCTGGGATATGTGGACGCTGCAGAGTTATTGGGGGTGACGCTGGCGGAGGAAAAGAAAGCGGATGTTCTGCTGACTCGTATCGCAGAAAGCGGTATTAATGTTCAAGCAAAAGAAGAAGTGAGCGAAGACTAATCGTGCGATTGATGCGAAGGCCGGCAAGGATTCTTGCCGGCTTTTTTTTTACTTAGTGACCCCAGCCGTGCCCTTCCGAATCACGCCCCGCGCGCCCCTTGCGTCCCCAGTTAATTCCCGTCCAAAAAAAGTTAAAATTTTGCTCCCAATCCACCTTATTGAATATTAAATTCGTCCGGCTTGCCGGCGCCCATATACGCCGCGGCGACAAAACATGAAAATAACAGCAGTCCGCGCAAAACTTTACAAATGGACCGGCCCGGTCAAAACCGCCGATACCATTTTTGCTACCCCCGTCAGCCTTCTCCCTTTTCAAAAAGACTCCCAGGCCGCTTACCGCTTCTTCAGCTGGCTGGTCGTCGAGGTAGAGACCGACAATGGTCATGTGGGCTTGGGCAACGCCGGACTTTGCCCGGATGTTTGCAAACAGATCATCGATACGAAGCTTGCCGGTTTGCTTATTGGTGAAGACCCGTTGAATAGCGAGTATTTATATGAGAAGATGTACCGCAGCTCGGTGGCTTTCGGGAGGAAAGGAGCGGTGCTTGCAGCGATAAGCGCGCTGGACATCGCGATCTGGGACATCAAGGGGCTGGCCCTGGGTGTGCCTGTTTTCAAGCTCCTCGGCGGCCGGACGAAAGAAAAGATCGACACGTATTACTCCCGCCTGTACACCCGCGACCTCGACAGCCTCCAGGCCGAAGCCGCCTATTACAAGTCCCAGGGCTTTTCCGGCATGAAGCTCCGCTGCGGTTACCCCCTCACGGAAGGAAAGGCCGGTATGAAGAAGAATGTAGAAATGGTCCGGGTAGTCCGCGAAACCGTTGGCGACGACATCGAGATCATGCTGGAATGTTATATGGGCTTCAACTTCTCCTACTCCCGCCAGCTCCTGAAAGAGCTCGAACCATATAATTTGAGATGGGTCGAGGAGATGCTTCTCCCCGACGAGATCCATAGCTTCGCCAAGCTGAAGCAATACACCGATATACCGCTTTCCGGCGGCGAACACGAATACACCCGCTACGGCTTCTTCGACCTCGTCCAGGCCGAAGCCCTCGACATCTTCCAGTTCGACACCAACCGTGTCGGCGGCTTTACCGAAGCGCAGAAGATCTGCACCCTGGCCCAGGTTCACGGGATCGACATCATTCCGCACGGCGGCCAGATGCACAACCTGCACGTGGTGATGAGCAGCTTCGCTTCCCCGATGGCCGAATATTTCCCCCAAACCGAAATCGAGGTAGGGAACGAAATGTTTTGGTATATCTTCGACGGAGAGGCCGTGGCCGAAAACGGCAAGCTCCAGCTGGACGACAACAAACCCGGCGTCGGCCTTACCCTAAAGACCAACACCGAAAACTTCACCATCATCGAATAGTATTATGGCTACCAGCATACTTTCTCTTTTTCAATTAAAAGGACAGGTCGCCCTGATTGTGGGCGGCAACCGCGGCCTTGGTCTCTCGATGGCGCACGCTCTCGCCGAAGCAGGCGCGAGCATCGCGATCGCAGCACGGGATGAGGCGAAGAACAAGGAAGCCGAAGGGGAGCTAAAGGGAGATTGGTCGGTGGAGACCTTTAGTACCGTTTGTGATGTATGTTCGGAGGAAAGCGTGCGAAAGGCGGTTGCTGCGACCGTCAAGGCCTTTGGTCGCATAGACATCCTGATCAATTCCGCCGGTATCAATATCCGCGGGCCCATCGAACAGCTGACCCTCGAAGACTTCAACAAAGTCCAGCAGGTCAACGTCACCGGGGCCTGGCTCGCGTCCCGGGAGGTAACTCCCATCATGAAAAGCCAGGGTTACGGCCGCATCATCAATATCGGTTCGATGCTTTCTATCGTCGCCATTCCCGAACGCACTCCCTATGCGACCAGCAAGGGCGCCATCATACAGCTGACCCGCGCCCTGGCGATGGAGCTGGCAAAAGAAAAGATCACGGTCAACGCGATCATGCCCGGACCCTTTGCGACCGATCTCAATCTTCCGCTTCTACAGGACCCGGTAAAGTACCAGGCGTTTATCTCCAAGGTGCCCATGGGCCGCTGGGGCGAGCTGCACGAGATCGGCGGAATCGCCCTTTACCTCGCAAGCCCCGCATCCAGCTATACCACAGGAGCCTGCCTCTCCATCGACGGCGGGTGGACCACTCAATAAATATTATCCCATGTTACGACTCGTCCAATTGAAAAATTCCCAGGGCCGCCGTGTGGTGGCTCTTGTAGAGGAACCTTCGTTGACCTTATTGCAGAACACCACTTCTATCTATGAGCTGGCCCTCGAAGCTATTCGCCAGAAGACAGCTTTAAAAAACCTCATCAAGGAACGACTCTCCCCGGAGAAATTAGAATACGACCCTATTTACAAAGGCGAAAGCGAGTGGAAGCTCCTGCCTTCTTTCGATCATCCAGGCGATCCCTTCGCCTGTATTGTTTCCGGGA
The DNA here is from genome assembly GCA_018267545.1 of Bacteroidota bacterium. Taxonomy (GTDB): domain Bacteria; phylum Bacteroidota; class Bacteroidia; order Chitinophagales; family Chitinophagaceae; genus Puia. The sequence continues at coordinate 19,908 of JAFDYG010000470.1, read as the reverse complement.
CGGGATTGACCCACAAGAACAGCGCGCTCAACCGCCAGATGATGCACCAGGCGGGCGCTCCACAGGCAATGACTACTCCTCCGACGGATAGCATGCGCATGTACCAGTGGGGTGTCGAAGGAGGAAACGCCGCAAAGGGCGCCATCGGCACTCAACCCGAATGGTTTTATAAAGGCACCGCCCATCTGCTCAGAGCCCACGGCGAGCCGCTGGAAATTCCCACCTACGGCAATGACGGCGGAGAGGAACCGGAAATTGCGGGTGTTTATGTGGTGGATGCCGCGGGCAATCCGTATCGCGTCGGCTTCACCACGGCCAACGAATTTTCCGATCACGTGATGGAGAAAAAGAACTATCTCTATCTCGCTCCCTCCAAGCTCCGTACCTGCTCCATCGGACCCGAGCTCGTCATCGACGAATCCTTCGCCGGCCTCAGAGGAACGGTGAAGGTCATACGCAATGGGGAAACGTTTTGGTCCTCGCCGATCAACACCGGCGAGTCCAATATGGCGCACAGCCTCGCCAACCTGGAGTACCATCATTTTAAATATGATATCCATCGCGTTCCCCTCCAGGCGCACGTACACTTCTTCGGCGCCGACGCCTTTAGCTTTGGCAGTCAGCTGCGGCTGGAAAACGGAGATATTATGGAGATCACCTGGGAAGGAATGGGCCGCCCGCTGCGCAATCCTCTAAAAGTCGCTGAAGGAAAGGAGGAGTGGATTGGGGTGCGTGAAATTTGATGAAATTTAGAAGTAATATAGTTCCTCAAAACTCCGGCTGGCGCTGGACCATGGTCAGCCTGGCCTTCCTTGCTACCGTACTCAATTATGTCCACCGCCTGGCGTTCAACTACCTCAGCGCGGACGGAGCCCTGCGTAAGCTAATCCCCGATGACGTCTTCGGCTACCTCGGTACCGCCTTCTTCATCGCCTATATGATCTCCAACGTATTCTCGGGCTACCTCATCGACCGCCTGGGAGCGCGCCTCGGCTATATGCTTTGCATGGCGTTCTGGACGACAGCGGGGCTGGTGCATGCGTTCGCAAGGACCCCGTGGCAGTTTGGCCTCTGCAGGTTCTTTCTCGGTATCGGCGAAGCCGGCAACTGGCCCGCGGGTCTCAAGCTGACCAGCGAATGGTTTCCGCCGCACGAACGATCCACCGCTTCGGGCATTTTCAATAGCGGCTCCGCCCTTGGCGCGATCATCGTTCCGCCGCTCGTAGCCTTTATGGGGATCCGCTACGGCTGGCAGTCCACCTTTGTTATCCTCGCCATCTTTGGCTATATCTGGCTGATCGTCTTCCGCCTGATTTATTTTACCCCGAAGTCGGCCACGCCCGAGGTTCGCGAGAAATCCATCCCGCCGCTGAAATTATTAAAGACAAGATTCGTCTCCACGTTCCTGCTGGCAAAGGTTTTTATCGAACCCGTCTGGTATTTCGTGACCTTCTGGCTGGGGCGCTATCTCGTCGACGTCTTCCACTGGGACCTCAAGAAGATCGGCTTTTACGCCATCCTGCCGTTTTTGATTGCAGACGCGGGAAATATTGTCGGCGGCTATTTTACCCAACACATCATCCGCCGCGGAACTCCGATTCCAAAGGCGCGGAAGATAGCCGTCGGCCTCTCCGGCGGAATCATGGCTGTGGCCCTGCTATCCGGTCCTTTCTTTGCGTCTTCGCCGATTGCTGCATTGGTCTTATTTGGATTGGCCGGGTTTGGGTACACTTCCTATACTGCCAACTGCCTGGCCTTCCCTTCCGACGTGGTGCCGAAATCTTCGGCGGCGTCGGCATGGGGACTTGCCTGTATCGGCAATGGGCTCGGTGGTGCTATTTTTCAATCTTTGTCGGGTGTGACGCTGAAGTCTGTTTCTGTAACGCACGGCTACGCTACCGCTTATAATGCGTTGTTTTTTGGCTTTGGCGCTTGCGCGGTCATAGGCACCCTCATCCTCCTCTTCGGAATGGGTCCTCTCGTAAAAGATGAGAAATTGCAGCAGTATGCGCAGCAAGCGAACGGAAATCTCGCCGGGGCTTAGAAGTCAACCCCCATTGATACGTTGAGAACCGGCTTGCCTCCAAAGAAGGTATTCATCTGCCAGCCCGCATCGAATCGCAGGAAGTAGCCCAGTAAAGTGCTGCGTGCGCCAAATCCATAACCACCGGCAAACGGTCCGATACCACCCGCCTTGATCAGCACCTGCAGATACGGCGAATAAGGATTACCGTTCGGATCGTTCTGCTGGTTATCGTCGGGATAGGTCTGCAGCGGACGCTTTGGCTTCGCATAGCGGCCATTCCAGGCTGTTCCTAAATCGAAGAATTGCACCAGCTGGAAGTTTCGCAGGAATGCATTATTGATGGGCTTGTTGAATAAAGTGGCAAAGACCGGCAGACGCAGTTCACTGTTGAAGACAAAGGCGTTGTTGCCATTGGCGATGTTCTGACGGAAACCGCGCAGGTTGACGGCCAGCGACTGGAAGGCATAGCTCTGGTCCGGAGCAGGCTGCGGATTGCTATACGCTTTCGGGAACAGCCATCCATCCGTACCGCCCAGGTAGTAGATGATCTTCCTGGAACCCCAGGAGAAGTCACCCGCCGCTCTTACCGCCCAGATAAAGTTGCGGTAGATCGGGTAGTAGTGACGGGCGTCGAAACCGAAGTTATAGGTATACTTGCCGGCCCCGGCTCCCGCTCCGCTATTGAGCTGGTTATTGAAGTCCATATAGACCTTGTATCGCAGGCCATTCCAGATATTGGTCGCCTTCAGGAGGGTGTTGTCATAGACGTATTCCAGGTGGATGAGACCATAGTTCTGTTTGGCCACCGGCTTCGACTTCAGGGCAATAGAGTCCAGGAAGTTGACGGGCGGGAAGCCAAACGGCAGGTTGGGACGGAGGACGACCTTATCGGTACGATAGCCGACCGAAAGCCGGATGCTGCGGACTTTGTCGAAAGGATATTTGACGATACCCTGCCAGAGGTTGGTGTAGGACTTCGCGTCGAAGGGATATCCCGCCGCTACGCCAAAGGCCGTATCCTGGTAGTTACCCGTCTGCGTCTGACGGTAATAGACCAGGGAGTAGTCGAACAGGTGCTTGAGATAGTCCACCCGCGCATACCATTCGCCGCTGCCGTCGAAGAACGACCCGTTGCCCGGTGTAAAGGCCGAGCCCTGTGTGGACGAGATGGGAGAGGGGTTGGAGCCGCTGCCGAAGAAGGGCAGACGCATAGCGCCCGTGAAACGGATGTCTTCGAACAGGTCGAAGATGGACGCCTTGAGCATGCCGCTAAACGCGTCCTGTCCGCTCATGTTGATCGGCAAGGAACCCGTATAGGGCTGGTACTTGCTGATGAGCACGTCGTTATTGAAGCCGGCGGAGAAATTGTCCACCGAGAATTTCAGCTTGTAGTCGAAGAGCTTCGCCTTCCGCAAGACTCCTTCGTCACGGGTCTCGAAGCCCGCCCGCACCGTCGGCGGATTGGCCGCATTGGTCGGCGCGGAAGCTGGACGCCTGCCGCCGGAGCGGCTCGTGTCCCGGCCAAATTCACTATCGAAGAAGTCGGATGTTGGCTGTCTGCGCGCGCTGTCCGGACGGACCACGGGCCGCAATACGTTGGCGGTGACGACCTGGTTCTCCTGCACGGTCTTCTTCCGGTAATCCGTCATCCGCGCATTGATGTTGCGTTTTTGCAGGGCCGCATCATCGACCTTGAGCTTGTAAAGGAATTTCAGGTTTCCTTCCTCGCGTACTTCGGTGATCTGTCCGACGTCACCCGCGCTCTTCGTCTCGGTCAGTCCGCTTTGATAGTTGGTGATGGGGAAGATATAGGAAGAGTCGTTCGTAATGGCAAATACATAAGAGGTATCCGGCTGGTTTTTGTTCTGCGCACGCAGCAGGGAATCCAGCTCCTTGGGCTCGGGATTGTGCAGCAGCTCGTCCCCGACTTTGTAAACCGTATCCAGACCCGCCCTGCGGGTGGTAAAAAATCCGGCATATCTGTTCGCGATACCATTCTCGTCACTCACAAACGTAAAGTGGTTCGTATTGTACTGCATCGGATAACGCGCATTTCCGTATTTCAGATAGGTCAGCTGGGAAATCTGCTTTCCTTCCGCATCGTTCCAGTTGTCGACGAGGAATACGTTGTAGTGGTAGTTGGAAGGAAGCACTGTATCCTTCGTAACCGCACGACCCGAAGGTCTGTTGGAGGAATAGATGATGCCCGTCTTGTTCGGAAACGCGATAAACGACGCGTCCAGGTCATCATAAATGTCGTTGGTGATCTGCCGGTACGTCTGCTCCTGAATTTTATAGACGAAGATATCCGACTGTCCGTTCTTCACGGCGCTCATGATGAGCGTATTGTTGTCCAGCATGTATTTGAAGTCCTGCACCTGCTGGAAATCGGGAAGGTCCTGGACGACCGGCTTATACCGTCTCACGACGTCGTAGACGAACATTTTAACCTTGCCCCTGTCCCAATAGATACAGGTGAGCCGGGTTCCTTTGTTGTCCCAGGCCAGCAGGGGATAGTGGGGACCCATCTGCTCCTGAAGGGAGCGAACCCCGCTCTTCAATAAGACCTTGGTGTTGATATAGTTCTCGTGGAGGGCGACCTTGTATTTTCCCCGGTTGTATTCTACCACGGCATAGGTCTGGCTCTTGGGGACCGGGTTGGGGGAGAAGTGGAAAAAGTCCTTGTGCTCGTTGATGTCCTCGGTCACCGAAACCGTTCCCTTGGGGAAATTGCGGCGGCCGCGGATGTCCTTTTCGTATTTCTCCTCTTCCTGCTGCATAAAGTCCTTGAGGACTTCCTTGAACTTCTTCTTGCAGATTCGCATCGAAGCGTTGTTCAGGTTCCGATAGACGCGGGAGAGGTAGAGGAAATAAGTGACGTTCTCCTTTTTGTATTTCTCGGCCAGGTAGTACCAGAACGCGTGACCGGCCAGATTGGGCTGCTCGAAGGCAAATTGATAAAAGTTATTATACCGGCCCGAAAGCATGGCCTGTTTCAGCTTGTCGTCGAGGTTTGTATTCCAGTTCTCCCCGGCGTATTCGATGTACCCGTCCGTCAGCCACTGGGGAAGGTCCAGGAGCGCCTGGTTGGTGGCGAATTCTCCCAGGTCGTCCCCGAAAAGAATATTTTCGACCAATATACGGGCGATACCCTGGCGGACCTGGATGCGGAGGTTGTTATGGTCCCCGTTGAAATAGACGACCATCTTGTTATTGACCAGCTTGGTGATACCCCCCGTCGTCTGCCAGTCGAGGTTCAGCCCGATATTGGACTGCTCCAGGTCATTGTAGGAATTGTAGATGATGATATTGGCGCGGCGCTGAAGACCATACTCGACGAACCGCTCGATACCCGGCAGCTCCTTTTCCGCCAGCTGTGCCACGTATTTACCCAGCTCCTGCCCCCCCTCGTTAAAGTAACTATTGAAGTTTTGGGTCTGGTAGTATTTCCATTTGAAATTCTTGAATTGCAGGCGGTTTTTACCGAATTCTACCGTGTTTACCTGGGCCTGGACCGAGCCAGAAAAAAAGAAAAGCCCCAACAGTAAGTACCCAAAAAAAATCTGTGACTTCGACCTAAACTGATGAAATTGCATACCTGCTTTTCTTTAAAGTTTTTAAAGTTAAAACAATCCCAAATACCGGTGAAATTGATTTTGCTAATAAAATTTTTGATATATGCTAACGGTCAAGGTCTTTGAATTCAGTCCTGTACAAGAGAACACATACGTGCTAACTGGCCAAAAGGATGCCTGCTGTATCATCGATCCGGGCTGTTATTTTGACTACGAGCGGCTTGTTTTACAGGAATTTATTGACCAGCAGGGGTTAAACCCGGTCATGCTGCTGAATACCCACTGCCACCTCGATCACGTTTTCGGGAACAAGTTCGTCCACGATACCTGGAGCTTACCCCTCCATCTCCACGAAAAGGAGCTTCCCATCCTGGCCAGGGCCCCCGAAATGGGGCTACAGTGGGATATGCCCTTCGAAAATTACCGGGGTCCCCAGGTGCTGCTGGAGCCGGGGACGGACCTCCTGCTTGGCGATGACCGGCTGAGCATTTTGTTTTTGCCCGGGCATTCTCCCGGGAGTGTGGGCTTCTATTGCCGGGAGCAGGGCTTTCTCATAGGAGGAGACGTGCTTTTTAGGGGTAGTATCGGTCGCACCGACCTGCCCGGGGGGGACCATGCGACGCTGCTGCGCAGCATTCGGGAACAGCTTTGGCCCCTGCCGGACGAAACGATCGTCTATCCCGGACACGGTGAGCCGACAACGATTGGCTGGGAGCGGGCGCATAACCCGTTCTTACGATAGCAGGTATTTGCCGATATAGGGCAGCCGCTGGAATTCCTTCTTTTCAACCCTAAGCACAAATAAGGCATAACCGGCGATAAAAATCGTCCCGAGCGCCAGGCTAAACACCTTATTCGTCCAGAACGCGGTGATCAGGTGGTGCAGGCCATAAATAAGCGCTACGATCACCATATACGCCACCAGCTTCTTCCAGGCGTAGGGTACCCGGTAAACCTTTTGCCCCCAGACAAACGAAATGACCATCATGCTCCCATAGCAAAGGAAGGTCGCCCAGGCCGAAGCCATATACCCAAAACGGGGAATAAACAGGTAGTTGATAAGCAGGGTGATACCGGCCCCGATGAGCGTAATGTAGGCTCCGGCGCGGGTATTGGTTGAGAGCTTATACCAGATGGAGAGATTATAATAGATTCCGAGAAAGATATTGGCGAACAGCAGAATCGGCACCACCTTCAGACCCACCCACATGGTATGGTCCGCGATAAAGTACTTCCAGATGTCCAGGTACATCGTCACGAACAGGAACATCCCGCTGATCAGGATCACAAAGAATTTCATGACCCGGGCGTAGGTCCGCTGGGCGCTGTCTTCGACCGACTGACGGTAGAAGAAGGGTTCGGCTCCCATCCGGAAGGCCTGTACGAAAAGCGAAATCAGGAGCGACAGCTTGTAGCAGCCGCTGTAGATCCCCACCTGGTAGGTGGCGTAGTCGCCTGCGCTGGGAAGCCGCTTCTGCAGCATGATCCGGTCGAAGGTCTCGTTGATCATCCCCCCAAAACCGGCAATGGTCAGGGGAAGCGCATAGATCATGATTTCTTTCCAAAGTTTCGTATTGAAGCTCCAGCTAAACCCTTTGAGCAGGGGAGACAGGAGCAGGACCTGGAAGAAATTTTGAAGGGTATTGGCGAGCAGCACATAAAAGACGAATCCCAGCTCGGGTCTGTAGATAAACCCTACGATACTGTTGGGGTGCGCTTTCAGCAGCTCCGGGCAGATGGAAAGGAAGAAGTAGGTAAGACTGATATTGACAATGATGCCCGACAGGCGGATGATCGCAAACCTCCGCGGCCTGCCCTCGTGCCGCAGCCTGGCGAAAGGCAGCGCCGAAAGGGCGTCGAAGGCGATCAAAAAGGCGGCCAGCGTCACATAGGACGGATGTTTGTCGATATCGATCGAGTGGGCGATGGGCCCCTGAAAGAGTAAAATTACAGAAGTGATCAGCGTAGTGCTCCCAATCAGGGTGATCAGCAGGGTCGGATACAGGTCCTTTTGGTTTTCCTTGCGCTGGATGTACCGGAAATACGCATAGTCCAGTCCGAAAAGCACCCCGATATTCACAAAGGAAATAACGGCATAGACCAGGCTCATCTCCCCATACTCCGGCGTACCCTTGAACTTGTGCGTCAGGTAAGGGGTCAGCATGTAGTTCAGAAATTTGGCGACAATTGAGCTCGCGCCGTACCAAACCGTCTCTCCCGCTAATTTTTTTATACTGCTCATAGTGCTTTTCCCGGTCCGCGGGAAAGTACAAAATTAACCCCGCAAGGCCGATATTATTGTAAGAATCAACGCCTTTTTGCAAAAAATGGTATATTCGGTAGCCCCGTGCGCCGGGGCGCCAAGACATGGAGACCTTCGAGTACATAAAATCGGTGATCAGCATCATCCTGGGCCTCAGCCTGGCGAAATTGCTGCAAAGCGCGGTCAAGCTGGTCCAGCATCCCGGCCGCACCAAACCCTACTGGGTGCACCTGCTCTGGTCCCTCTACATCTTCCTGGTCCTAATCCATTTCTGGTGGTGGGAATACAGCCTGAAGAAAGTCACGGCATGGTCCTTCGAAGCCTACTTCTTCCTGATCCTCTATATCACCATCTACTTCACCATCTGCGCCCTGCTCTGGCCCGACGACATAAAGGATTATGACGAGCGGTACGAAGATTACTTCTACTCGCGGAAGAAGTGGTTTTTCGCCGTGCTAGCCCTTAGCTTCGTCGCCGACATCGTAGATACTTACCTGAAAAAGAGTGGCTATTTTCTGCAGAACACGATCGAATACCCGATCCGTAATGTGCTGCACTTCGCCGCCTGTATCGCAGCCATGTATATCAGCAACCGGCGGTTTCACGCCGTTCTGGTCATTGCGTTTATCCTCTATGAGCTGATCTACATCATCCGCCTCTTCAATACTATAATATCTCCTCTTCCCGGATGATATTGTGCTTCAGCGCAAAGATCACTACGCCCGCAGTATTCTTTACGTCCATCTTCTCGAGAATACGAGTTCGATATCCTTCCACGGTCCGTTTGCTCAAGAACAACAGATCGCCGATCTCCTGCGCGGTATGCTGACGGCAGATCAATCGGATGATGTCTTTCTCCCGATCCGTAAACAAGGCCCCCGGCTGCTTCAGGCGTGAATCGAACTTGCTTTTCACGATCAGCGAAGCCAGGTGCGCCGTAGTATGCTTGCAGTAAAAGATGTTGCCTTCGTTGACCGTCAGGATCGCTTCCATGATCTCCTTCTTGTCCGCATTCTTGATGAGGTAGCCCTTGGCGCCAGCCTCCAGCATTTCTACAATAAGATCTTCTTCTTCGAACATCGACAAGGCGATGATCTTCAGCTGCGGAAATCGCTGAAGCAATATTTTGGAGGCGGAAATTCCATCGAGCCGCGGCATCTTGATGTCAGTGAGAACCATATCGGGCTTCTTCTCTTCTACCAATTGCAACAGATCGTGTCCATCCGATGCCTGTCCAACAAGGGTGACTGCTTCCTGTTTGGATAACATAAGGGCGAGGCCATCCCTATAAATTTCGTGGTCGTCTGCGATGATCAGGCTGATATTTTTCATCCGGATAGTATAGTTAAAACAGCTCAGGGCGGGTCCAAATTTAGGTAAAGCGAACTAGATCCGCCATCCGGAAGACAATTTTAATCTCAAACTGGTATTTTAATAAAATAATTGGTACCCGAGCCGGGCGCAGAATCCAGTGTAAGTATGCCGTTTAGGATCTCGCAGCGGCTCTCCAGACTGCGAAGCCCCAGGCCGTTAGAGCCCGCGAGGACTTTTTCCTTGTCGAATCCGTTTCCGTCGTCCCTGGTCAGGCACAATAAGGAGCCGCCTTCTTCACTGAAGCCAATCTGCAGTGTTTTTGCGTGAGAGTGTTTGATGGTGTTATGAACGATCTCCTGGATCATACGGAAGACGTGGATCTCTTTTTCTTTTGGAATCTTAAATTCCTTGACGATATACAGTTGAATGCTGACCGATTGCCTGGTGTTGACCTGGTTGATAAATTCCCGGATGGCTTCGAGCAGTCCTTTTCGCTCGAGCGTATTGGGCAGCAGGTCGTGCGAGATGCGCCGCATGCTGCCGATGATCTCGTCCAGGTAGCCGCCCGTCTTATCGAGGACTTCCCGGTCGGAGGGCGCTTCGACGTCTACGCTGCCGATGTTCAGTTTTACCGCAGAGAGAAGCGGCCCCAAGCTGTCATGCAGGTCATTGGCGATTCGCTTGCGCTCGTTTTCCCTGATCGTGATTTCGGCGAAGATTTTCTCCCGCTGCAGGCGCATATAACGACGGTGATACCGGATGATGGAAACAAAAAAATAGATAATGATGACTGTAAGAATCAGAGAGACCAGGATAGTAATATTAAGGATCTTCGTTTCCATCTTTATCGTAAGCTGAATTTTCGCGGAGCAGGTATTAGCAGGAAAGCGATAGCAAAAATAATGTTTGTCAAGGCATTAATATACCCGAATAACATTATTATAGTGGAAGTAATGCTTGACTGCCCGAAAATGCTGGTCTGATAAGCCCACTCGTAGATGATCTTATAGATGAAAAAGATAATAAATGCGATGCAGATGAGAAATTCCGGGTTTCGCAGCAGGCTTCGGTTGTCGTGGGTGATCATAAAATTGATCTTGTTGACGCTGAGGAGAACCACCAGGAATGCATAAAGAAACCGGAAGTAGGGGGAGAAATCCACGATACGCCCCAGTACCAGGTTTTCTACGACCCAGCCCAGAAAGAAGAGCGCCGTCACTCCCCAAAAGACGGACCTCCTCGAACGCAGCCAGCCCCACACGTGAAACTGCCAAAGGATCAGCAGACATTCTAACAGGGCATGGATATTCGAAGGAATGGCATTGCTATGATGCTTCACCTTTATCAGGTAGACGTTGATGACTTCGACGATCACCGATACGGCGATGAGAATATAAAAGGGCTGGTAACCCTTGCCGATTCGGCGCAAGCGTACCAGCCCTGTGATAAAAGGTAATAAAATGGTTTCGCTGACCAGGAATAAAAATGTAGATCCCATAGTGTTTTCTCGAGTGCTTACAGATAATGATTCCTAACGGTCAGGTGGTTTGTGGTAGTGGTAGTATGGTGAGTACGGTAGGGCGCAAGTTAATTCAATCGGCCGCAAGTTAGTTCAATCCGCTGCCGCCGTCATCGCAGACAGTGGGGCAGCGCTGTCCATCTTCGATCGCCTGTCCGTCGGTAACTTTCAGCGCTTCGGTCTTGATGGGCGTGGTGCCGGGGGCAGGGTTGCCGTTGATGTCTACCATGTGGTCGATCATGTCGTTGCCCTTGCTGTCATAGGGGACCAGAACCAGCTTGATTTCTCCGTTTGGTCCGCGGCCAAAATATATCCGTATCCCCACGGCCTTCCCCTGTTTCTCGTTGTGCTGGGTAAGGAGCTTGACAAAGACGTCGGTAGGGAAGGATTCGGCGTGTCCGAACTGCATGGAGTCCTTAAAATTAGGGCAATGCTTGTTGAAGCTATCGATAGAGGCCCGGAAGCTGGAGGTATACTGGATGGCCAGGCCGATGGGAATACAGTGCTTTTTGACTACGGCGTCGTCGGCGGGAGGGAGACCCGAATCTTTGCCGCCGGTAGGGCCGCAGCCGGAAATTTGGAAGATTGCAAGACTTAAAAGGAGAAATAGCAAAAAAATTGGCGTAGGACGGTTGGTCTTAAGGATTTTGTTCATAAGAATTGTTTAAGATTTAGTGATTCTGATTGGCCGCCAAAATACTACTTCCCTGCATAAAGAATAGCAGGTATAAATTCCTGAATAAAATAGGTATAAATACGCATTGTTTCCAGTAGTACTGCTCTAGGCCGTCTGCTTTGAGAAAGAGACCTTTGTTTTGTTTGCACCCTTTAACTCGGACCGGGATGTCGAAGAAATAATTTGCAACCCCCTAATCCCCAATCCCGTCTCCGGTCAGATACTATTATCCATTAAACATTTTTGTGAGGTTATCCAGCAGATCACCGGCCGAAAGGCGGGGTCGGTCTGCTGTTAGTCTATGCCCCGGATTTTCCGGCGGCCCTCTTTTGTCTGGCTTTGGCGTTTTTTATTATCCAGCCTTTTGGCCTTAACGGCGGCCGATGGCTTTGTTTTCTTTCGTGGTTTCTCCTTTTTTAAGCCTTGTTGCAGCAAGGCGTGCATTTTCTTAATCACTTCCTCCTTATTTCCCAGCTGGGTCCGGTGCACCTGGGATTTTACCTGGAGCATGCCGTCGCTGTTGATCTTCGAAGATAGTTTTATCTCCAGGATACTTTTCTGCTCCGCCGTCAGCACGGCGGAATCCCGGATGGAAAAATAGCCTTCCACCATCGTCTCCACCTTGTTGACGTTCTGCCCGCCCTTTCCGCCGCTTCGGGCAGTCCGGAAAATTATTTCTTTCGTTATGTCGATGTTCATAGTATCTTGTCGCGCAGGCGGCTGCACGTGCCGCCGGCAGGCGCCCGCCCGCGCTGCGCAAGTTAAAGATAGATTAAAACATTCCTATCCAACCCAAAGCTGGTCCGGGAATTGCAAAAAAGAATTTGGCCAGCATGAAAGATAAAATAAGGACTTTTTTAAAGAGATCGGTTCCCCATCTCATCGCCATTCTCGTGTTCCTGGCGGTGGCGATTCTCTATTGCAAGCCGGCATTCGACAACAAGGTATTATACCAGGAAGACGTCCTGCAATGGCAGGGCATGTCCCACAATTCCTTTAAATACAAAGAAACCCACGGCCACTTTCCTCTCTGGACCAATAGCATGTTCAGCGGCATGCCCGCCTACCAGATTGCGATGGACCTCCAGTCGATCAGCATCCCCGGCTTCTTCTATGGCCTGCTGACCCTGTACCTGATAAAACCGGCCAGCTTCTTCTTCCTCGCCTGTATATGTTTCTATTTCCTGGCCATGTCGCTACGGCTCCGGCCCTGGATCGGCATTATCGGCGCACTGGCCTATGCGTATGCGACCTATAATCCCGTGATCGTCTCCGTCGGTCACGATACGAAGATGCAAGCCATCGCGCTGATGCCCGCGATCATCGCCTCGCTGATCCTCATCTGCGAAAAGAAATACTGGCTGGGCATGGTCCTAACGGCTTTGTTCACCTCCCTGATTATCCAGACCAACCACATGCAGATCGTGTACTACACGATGATTATCGCGGGCGGCCTGCTCCTGAGCTATGCCATTCGCTGGGTCCGCACCGGACACAGCCGCCTGCTGCTCCAGACGCTTGCCATGACGATGGGTGCGGCCCTGATCGGCGTCCTTTGTAACGCCATAGTGCTCCTGACTACCTACGATTCTTCAAAGGAAACCGTCCGCGGCGGCAGCGAGCTGGCGGATACCAATAGCAGCTATACCCATAACGGACTGTCCGAAGCGACGGCCTTCGACTTCAGCTTCTATAAGCTGGAACCCTTTGTCATGCTGGTCCCTGATATATACGGCGGCAGCACCGACATTCCTGTTCTGTCGCCCGAACGTTCCAAGGCCGCCCAGCTCCTGCAGAAGATGCCTCCCGAGCTGGCGGGGCAGGTTGGGGAAGACGGACCCCGGTATTACTGGGGTGGGGTAGGAGACCTCCTGTCCGGTCCCCCTTACGTTGGCGCGATCATCGTCCTGCTGGCCCTGCTCGGTTTCTTTATTCTCGACGGTAAACATAAATGGTGGATTCTCGGAGTCATGACGCTGACCATCGTCATGAGCTGGGGCGGACACTTCCAGGCGTTTAACAGCCTCCTGCTGAAATGGCTCCCGATGTACAACAAGTTCCGGGCGCCCAGCATGATCCTCGTCGTGCCGACCTTTCTGCTTTGCATGATCGCGTCGATGACGCTGCAAAAGATCGCCATGGCGGAAGACCGCACCGCGCTCTGGCATTCCTACAAACGGGGGATGCTGACCGTGGCCGGGGTATTCGCGGTGCTTGCTTTTTTGTACTTCCGTTTCGATTATGTTGCAAACTGGGACGCGACGATGCTAAAGAAGGCCGCTGCGATGGGTACGGAGGCGGTGGGCCAGATGCAGACTTTTATCCAGGCGCTTCGCTCGGACCGTCAGCTGCTTTTCGGCCTCAGCCTGCTCCGCAGCCTCGTACTAGTCCTGGCGGCCGCAGCCCTGATTGCCTTTTATATCCGTAAACGGCTGAAGCCGGTGGTCCTGGTGGCCGTCGTCGGCGTGCTTGCCTTTCTGGACATCATGAGCCTCGACCTGAAATACCTGAGCAACGAAAATTACCAGGAGAAGGGGGACTATCAGCAAAACTTCGCGGGGACCAACGCCGACCAGCAGATTTTAAATGACCATTCTTATTTCCGGGTGTTCGACCTCCGCGACACGATCTCCGAAGCGCTTACTTATGGCGCGATGACGGCCTATTTCCATCATTCGATCGGCGGATACCATGCGGCCAAATTAAAAATATACGAGGACCTCATCAATCGCCAGCTCTTTAATTTTCCCAACTGCCCTGGCGTGATCGACATGCTCAATACCAAGTACATCATCAAACGCGCTCCGGGCGGCGGCGATTCGATCATCGAAAACAAGTCGTCCCTTGGTCCGGCCTGGTTCGTCCGTACGGTGCAGTTCCAGCCGACACCCATCGCCGTGATGAACACGCTCTCGCACCTGCATCCAAAAGATACGGCCGTCGTCTTCTCTGCCGACAGCAGCCAGGTTGCTTACAACCCTACCGACACGACCTTCGATTCTATCGAGCTTACAAAAAACGATAACGACGAGATTTTCTACCTGTCCCAAACGGCCGGTCCGCGGTTTGCCGTTTTTAGTGAAGTCTTTTACAAACGCGGCTGGCGCGCCTGGATAGACGACAAGCAAGTCCCCATCATCCGGACCAACTACGCCCTGCGTGGCCTTTCGATTCCTGAGGGGCGTCATATCATCCGTTTTATATTTAGGCCGACGTCCTATTATTTGGGCCGGCAGCTCCAATGGATGGCCTCGATCATCTTCCTGCTGATGGTAGCCGGAGCGGTGATTGTCGGTATTCATGGACCTTCGTCGTATATTCACGGGAAAAATGAGAGCCGTGATTCAGCGCGTGACCCGCGCATCCGTCACTATAGAGGGGAAAACGAAGTCGTCCATTAACGAAGGGCTATTGGTCCTGGTAGGCATCGAAGACAGCGACACGCCCGAAGACATCGAATGGCTTAGCGGGAAGATCGTCAACCTGCGCATCTTCAACGACGCTGCCGGCGTCATGAATGTTTCCGTGAAGGAAACCGGCGGGGATATTATCCTCGTCAGCCAGTTTACGCTTCATGCTGCTACGAAGAAAGGCAACCGCCCTTCCTATATCCGGGCGAGTAAACCGGATGTGGCTGTTCCGTTATACGAAAAGATGATTGTCCAGCTGGAGTCCGATTTGGGTAAGCCTATCGGAACGGGCGAATTTGGCGCGGACATGAAAGTGGAATTGCTGAATGATGGCCCCGTGACTATTCTTATTGATACTAAAAACAAGGAGTGACCGAGCGAAGCGAAGGTCACGAGCGAGAGCGCGCGTGGCGAAGCAGCGCGGTCGAAGCTCTAGCGTATTTCAAACTTATATCCCATCCCATATAACGAGCGGATATAGTCGTTGCAGCCAGCCTGACTGAGCTTTCGCTTTAAATTCTTCATATGCGAGTAGATAAAATCCAAATTATCATAGCTGATGGCCTGCTCCCCGGATAGATGCTCCGCGATCGCGTTCTTTGAAATCACCCGGTTCTTATTCGAAGCGAGATACAGCAGCAGGTCGTATTCCTTCCTCGTCAAATCCACCGGCTCACTCCCCACGATGACCGTCTTCCCGATCAGGTCGATCACCAGCTCATTCAGCACCAGTGTCTTGTTCCCTTCGAACCTCCGCCGGCGTATGACCGCGGCAATACGGGCGTTGAGCTCGGGAAGGTGGAACGGCTTGCTCAAATAGTCGTCTGCTCCAAGATTGAGTCCGTCGATCTTGTCGTCGATGGAATTTCGGGCGGAGATGATGATGACCCCGTCCGTTTTATTATTGGCCTTCAATTCCTTCAGGACGGTCAATCCGCTTCCATCCACGAGCGAGATATCCAGCAAGATACAGTCGTAGTCGAACAGCTCGATCTTCTCGATTGCCGTCCGGCAGTCGATGGCCAGCTCACACAGATAATTCTCCCCCTTTAGGTAGGTGGCCATGCTCTGAGCCAGGTCAATTTCGTCTTCAACGATCAGTATTTTCATGTAGGCGCTAAATAAAGCAGGGATTCTGAAGAAATCCTGAACTCTGGGTTTTGCCACTGATATACCTCCAAAAACCCGATTCTGATACTGAAACCGCTTGCGTGGTCGGCTTACCTTCGTCCTCTCAATCTCTCTATATGCAAATTTATCAGGTAGACGCCTTTACCCATGAGCTTTTCCACGGCAACCCCGCCGCCATTGTCCCCCTGCAGGAATGGCTGCCGGAAGATCTTATGCAGCAGATCGCTATGGAAAACAATCTTGCCGAAACGGCTTACTTTGTCCCGCAGGGGGATGGTTTTCTCATCCGCTGGTTTACCCCGACGGTGGAGGTGGCGCTATGCGGCCACGCTACGCTTGCCGCTGCACATGTGCTTTACGAGCAGCTTGGTTATAAAAAGGACGTCATCCGCTTTTATTCTCTAAAAAGCGGTATTCTGGAAGTTACGAAGGGTGCGGCTCCCGGCAATGGCTCAGGGGGCTCCCGCACCCTCACCTTGAATTTCCCCGCTGGCGCCCCGGAACCTGTCGAACCGCTTCCCCTCATCTTCGAAGGTCTGGGCATTCCTGCCCAGGACCTCTTTAAAGGGCCCTTCGATTATATGGTGGTATTACAGAACGAAGCGCAGGTCAAAGCTCTCACCCCCGACTTTAGAAAGCTCGCCGGCGCGCCCGGCCGCGGCGTTGTCGTAACGGCTCCCGGCGATGGGTCCGACTTTGTGTCGCGCTGCTTTTTTCCGCAGTCAGGAATCGACGAAGACCCCGTCACGGGTTCGGCCCACACCATGACCGTTCCCTACTGGGCGAAGCGTCTGGGTAAGAACCGTCTCTCTGCGGTGCAGGTCTCCGCGCGCCGGGGCGAGCTCGACTGCGAATTGCAGGGCGACCGCGTCCTGATGAGCGGCTATGCAAAAACTTTTCTAAAAGGCGAGATACTACTCTAAATAAAAAGCCCCGGCTCATGAGCCGGGGCTTTTGTGTCTAAAACAAATATTCTTATGCAGTTGCAGGTTTGTCGAAATCAAACTGGGGAGTAGTCGCAGCCTTGAAAGCAGCCGGGTCGCCGAAGGGGCCCAGGTACTTGGCGTCGCCAAAGCCCAGAATCGGTATGAAGATAAATGGCAGAAGGACGAGACCTACAGTAAAGCCTTCCTCTTTTCCAAAGCTCTTGGACAACATATTGCAAGCCCAAATGCCGAAGATAAATGGCAGAAAGAACATCAGGATCAGCCACCATGTGGGTTTGCCAACGATCTTCAACAGAATGTAGGTGTTATAGATTGGAATAATGAAAGCCCAGCCCGGCTGACCGGCTTTCTCAAACATTTTCCATCCGCCGATGATGATGACGATCCAAATAAGGAATGCAAATAACATAGATAGTTTTTTAGTGTAGGACCAATATAGGCTTGATTTTCAATAAAAACAATACCACGAAAGGGGGAAAATATTGTGGCAAACAAAAATTAATCTAAATTCACTTAACTATGCCAGAAACTCACAACTCCCTCACAATCAAAGAAGCACAAGAGCTGGTCCATAGCTGGATCACCACAACCGGGGTTCGGTATTTTAGCGAATTGACCAATATGGCCATCCTTACCGAAGAAGTAGGCGAAGTAGCCCGCCTCATGAGCCGCCTGTACGGCGACCAATCTTTCAAGGAATCGGACAAGTCGAAAGACCTCTCCGACGAGCTTGCCGACGTACTCTGGGTTCTCATCTGTATCGCCAACCAAACCGGCATCGATCTCACCGCCGCGCTTGAAAAGAATCTGGTCAAAAAGAACGTGCGGGACGCCACGCGTCACCAGGAGAATGAAAAGCTATTCCGACCGTAGACTCTTGACAGGAGACGTCAACGCTGCCCTGATCGCCTGGACCCCAACCGTCGCGAGCGCAATCACGATCGAGACGAGCGCCGCCGCGGCAAACATCCACCAGCTGATAGAGATGCGATAAGCGTAGCTAGTTAGCCAGCGGCTCAAAAACCAGGCTGCTGCGGGCAGCGCAATGATATTGGAAATAATGACCAATCGCAGAAACTCTTTCGACAATAGTCCCGTAATCCCCGCCACGCTGGCGCCGAGCACCTTGCGGATGCCGATCTCGCGGGTACGCTGTTCGGCGGTATAGGCAGCCAGTCCGAAGAGACCCAGACAGGAGATAAAGATCGCCAGCACGGCAAACAATCCCGAAAGCTTTCCGATCAGGCTCTCTGCGGTGAAGATCGCGTTGAACTTGTCGTCGACCCAGCTATAATCGAAACGCTAGCCCGGCTTGTCCCGCTTCATAACCGCCCCGATGGCTGCTGTCGCTTTTTCGATGTCGGCATTCTCCTTCACCCGGATATAGAAGTACCGCGCATTCCCCGAATAATTATAGAAAATGACCGGGTCGGGCTTGCCATAAAAATCCCCATAGATATAGTCCTTTACGACGCCTACTACCGTTAAATGTTCGTTGTCGGCCGAGATCGTCTTTCCGACCGCGCTGCCGGCGCCCATCATCTTCGCCAGGGCTTCCGTAATGATGACCTGGTTGCTATCCTGCGCCGCATCCACCTTGAAGTTTCTGCCATCGATGAGCTCCATGCCCATCGTCTTTAAATAGTCCTGGTTGATGTTACGGATCGAAATCAAAATATCGGCCTGCGGGTCCTTGGTCGCCCAGGTATACCTCGACGTGTTGTTGCTGGTATACAGGTTCTCCATATCCGTAAGCCCCGTTCCCGATACGACGCCCGTTTGCATCAAATCCTCCTTGACAGCCGCGTAGTTTTTGATCAAGGCCTCCGAGCTGCGGAGATCGAAGAGCCCATCCTTGTTATAGCCCAGGTTTCGGGTCTTGATATGCTGCACCTGCCGGTACACGATAACGGTAGAGACGATCAGGAAGATAGAAATTGAAAATTGAAGGACGACCAGCGTCTTGCGGGTAAGCGCTGCGCCTCCCTCCTTTGTCTTCAGCCGCTTCAGCACCTGGATCGGATTGAAACCGGAGAGATAAAGGGCAGGATAGCTACCCGCTACCAATCCGCAAACCAGCGCGATCCCCAGCAGGGATAGGATGTGCAGCGGCTGGTCGAGGCCGAGGGAGAGCTGTTCCTTGACGAGCAGGTTGAAGGCGGGCAATAACAATGAGATAAGCACCGCGCCGATAATGACCGAGAACAGCGACAGCAGCACGGATTCTCCGATAAACTGGAAAATCAGCTTCGAGCGTTCCGCTCCCAGCACCTTCCGAACGCCTACTTCGCGCGCTCTCTTCTCGCTTCTTGCCGTGGCCAGGTTCATAAAATTGATACAGGCGATCAGCAGAATGATACAGGCGATATAGGTAAACAGCCGGACGTATTCGATGCGGCCGCCGCTGGGTTTGCCATCGGTAAAATCATTCCGCAGCCGCCAGTCCTTCATGGCGATCATCACCGGTACGGCCGACTTTTCATTTGCCGACTTCTTCCGGATGAACCCGCTCAGCTGTTTTGCTATGACTGCCGGATTAGCCGTTGGGCTCAGCTCGATAAAGGTGGTGAGTCCGTTGGCGCCCCAATACTTCAACCAGTCGTTTTCCACCTCGAACGCTTTGAAAGGGATGAGGCAATCCACCTTTAGCGTAGAGTTTTCAGGAATGTCGCGGATGACTCCCGAAACGGTGAAAGACTTTTTATTATCCATCTTCAGGCTCTTGCCGATGACGTTGTTGTCGTCATTGCCGAAGAATTGGTGGGCCATTTTCTCCGTGATCACGATCGAATTCATATCGCTAAAGGCGGCCGGGAGGCTTCCCTGTGTGAAAGTCAGTGAAAGCATATCGAAGAGCGAGGCGTCGGTGTAGATGCTGGATTCGTAGATGGACTTGTCGCCGATCCCAAACAACCCCTTGTAATTCCGCGTGCGGCAGGTGCTTACCACCCCCGGAATTTCATCCTTCATCGCTGCCGCGAGCGGCCCCGGGGTCGAGCTAAACGTGCGGATCTGCCCATTATACGTCTGGTTGGTGCGGACCTCGT